>JAGVTV010000162.1:4041-53209 GCA_019136675.1 Bacteroidota bacterium | reverse complement strand
TATGGACCGGGCTTTTGCAGGATGTTTCCAGAAAAGTGTGGTTACACCCTCAGGTACAAAGGCAGGAATGTCTCCGTAAACCTGGTATTCGACATCAAAAAATTTGGCGGAATTAAACCATATTCCGGGCTTATATTCTGTTCTTTTGCCGCAAAGGGTCTGTGCCACGGTCTCACCCATCGCCCGGGCAGCGTACCATACCGCCTCAACGGACCTGCGGCCCGGAGAAGGTGTGGCCAGTTCTGCACAATCGCCTATGGCATATACATTTTCACAGGAGGTCTCGAGACAGTCATTTACCAAAATACCCTTTCCGATTCTGATATCCGTTGTCCTGAAAAGATCAATATTGGGTTCAACACCTATTGTGATGCCACAAAAGTCACAGAATACCTCTTCTCCCGAGTTTTTGCATATGACCGATGACACCTTGCCGTCTGTCCCGCAAATGGCTGATATTTCTTCATCCGTTTTCAGTTTGATGCCTTTTTGTGCCAGATGATCTGTGACTATGCGGGATTCTTCAGAAGGCAGGACATTGCTCCAATAGGATTTTTCCCTGATTATCATCGTGACAGGCACCCCGGCGTAGTGCAGCATTTCAGCCATTTCCACGCCGATAAGACCACCACCTGCTATCACGGCATGACGGATCCCTGACTGGTTTTTATGTGTCATCCTATCAAGGTCACCGAGGTGGTACAAACCTTGAACTCCGTCAAGTTCCTCACCTGGAATGCCTGGAAGCTTTGGCCGGGACCCCGTTGCAATGATGAGCTTGTCATAACTTACCTCGTCACCATTAGCCAGGGTAAGCCTTTGTTTATGGGTATCTGCAGCTACGATCCGTGATTTTATCCGTTTGATACCGGTGGCAGCCCAGAAGTGGTCCTGATATAATTTGGTGTCTTCCAGCCTAAGATGGCCCATGAACACATACATGAGAGCTGTCCGTGCAAATGGGTATTCCGCCTCATCAGAGATCATAGTGATATGGTGGTCACTGCCTTGTGAGATAAGGTGAGCAGCCGTGCTTCCGGCTATTCCGTTGCCTGCGATGATAACATGCAAAACTGGTACCTATATTGTCTAACAAATATATGCATAATTCTTAACGATAAATACAATTGGCACCTCGTGCCTGATACTAATCCATTTTTAGCTTAACGCCAAGAAGTATTGTCATTGGCATACCCGGCCCATAGATGTAATTGCTGTCGCGGTTTTTGCCTTTGTCAAAATCCGATTGATACGCATTTAAAATGTTTTTTACACCACCGTAGATCTCTATATCATTTTGCAGCGAGTGTAAATGGAAAGTGTAGGATATTTTGCTGTTTAACTCTGTAAAAGTTCTTGTCTCCGTTTTTTGGTCAAAGGGAAAATTTTCAGCTCCTCCGATATGGACAAGCATCATTTTACCGGTATAAACGCAGTTAAGATTAATATTCCACTTCCTGCCAGGCGTGATACTGAGATTGGCAAAGCCGTAGTCATTCGGAGTCCTGAGGAAAGTTGATGTAGGTTCCACACCCTGCAGATAAGCCACAGGGTTGTCAAAATTGCTTTTTTGAAGTGTAAATCCTGTTTCGAGCTGGATAATCCTGTTATAATTTGCCCTGACTTCCAGAGTCAGACCCCTTACAGCAGCTCCTTGACCGTTCTTTTTGGTAAAAACCTCCCCGAAGTCATCCCTTTCCGTATTTTCCAGTTCAAAGGCATGACGGAGGCGTGTATAGAACACTTCGGTGGTAAACCCAGCTATCCATTTTTCGACAGCTTTGTCAAAATTGACAGATGCTGAAAAACTTTTTGACCGCTCCTCTCTGAGGTCCGGTGATAACCTTACCCTTGACACACCTCCTCCGGCAAAAGCTATGTGAAGATCGGTGTCAAAAGCTTGTGGTGCCCTGAATCCCGTGCCGTAGCTAAACCGCAGCTGGGTGCTGGTTCTGAATTTGTACATGAGGGCTATCCTGGGGCTAAAGATGGGCCGATTGAGTAAGTTGTGAAGGTCCATTCTTATGCCTGAAAGCAGATTGAAGTTTTTTGCAAAATCCCAGTCACTTTGTATAAATGTACCCCAATCCCTTGTATGCTGGTCTATAAGGTAATGGTAGGAAGGTATTTTGTCCAGGACCTTGTCGGAAATGTATTCCGTCCCCACTGTAAGGACATTTCGGGTATTGAAAAAATTAGGAAGTTCGTGGTTAAGTTGTAACCCGCCTTGCCAGGTGGTGGTTGTTGAGTGGCCGTACGGAGGATCTTCAAGGTGTTTTTGAATGGCCGATACTTCATCAGGAAAGATGCCTGTGTAGTGATCTCTTAAGGTATTTTGAAGGGCAGTGTAAGCGATAAGCGTCGTTTTATTGCCTTTGAAGTTTATTTGATAATCTGCACTACCCATCCAGATCCTGTGTTTCCTTTCTTCAGATTGGAGAGTTAGATAGGCTGGTTTATCGACCATTTCTCCGCCATACCTGTATTCATTCAGGTTGCTGACTGACAATTCCAGTTTCTGATTTTCGGTAAAATTGTAATGAGAAGTAAAACCCAATGAGGTGTTCTCTGCCTGTGGTATTTCCGAAAAATTATCCCCATTGGCATCGTAATAATCCCGGACACGCTTGTTTATAAAAAAAGTAATGCCTGCATTTTTATCTTCACTGACCAGGGAGGCATTGGCATTAAGATTCAGGTCACTTGCCTTTTTTCCAATGTTTTGGTAAAATGTGTTGATCTCATAACCGTTATTTTTTGGCTGCCTTGTTATTACATTTACTGTGCCTCCAATAGCACTTGAGCCATACAAGGATGACCCCCCGCCGCGTACCACTTCTATCTTTTCGATCATACTGACTGGCAGTTGCTCCATGCCATACAACCCCATCAATGGGTTAAAAACAGGCCTGCCATTGATCAGAATCTGCGAATATCCGCCCTGCAGCCCGTTCATCCTGAGTTGGGTATAGTTGCAGGTCTGACAATCGGTTTCGATGCGGAGTCCTGGCTGAAACTTTAATCCTTCTGAAAGATTGCATACCTGAAGGTCGTTTAGCGTCTTGCGGTCCAGGATATTTACAATAACCGGCGAATCAGTTTTCCTTTTAAATGTTTTGCTCCCTGTGACGACAATTTCTGAAAGTAGGGCATTATTCTGAAAAAAAGGATCCAGGTTTATGGTGTCTGTCTGGGCACTTAGTGAATAAACCGGCAATAGAAGAACAATGAGAGAGAGTATTCTGAATATCAGCATTTCGATTGTTGTCTGAAATTTACCGCAAAGGTAACAAAATGTTGTGCCTGCATGACCCGGATAGGGGGAACTTAAGATCTGATTAATAATACAATTGTCAACCCTTCAATAAAGTATCATCTTGTGGAAGGCAATACAATATGGTTTGTAACAAAAAAAGGACTCAACGGACTATGAGTTGATTAAATACTGCAATTCATATATTTTTCATAATATCTTTCCTTCTTTATCAAGGCTTGACTTATATTTGAGCAAACATTATTTGCCATGAAAGACCGGCCGTTAAATATCCTCTGTATTTCCAGGTTTTATAAAGGGGTTGACTTTATTCGCGGAGCCAAGGAAAATGGGCACCATGTCTATTTGCTGACCAGCAAAAAGCTTGACGACAGTCCCTGGCCATGGGATTGTATCGATGATACTTTTTATATGGTGGAGGATGAGCATGGTCTCTGGAACGACCAGCATCTCATCGGAGGCCTGGCCCATAAAATGAGGACGATAAAATTTGACCTATTTGTGGCACTTGATGACTTTGATGTAGAGCATGTGGCCTACTTCCGGGAGTATTTCCGTATTCCGGGTATGGGCGAAACCACTGCAAGGTACTTCCGGGATAAGCTGGCTATGAGGATCCGGGCCAAAGAGGAAGGCATACCGGTGCCGGAATTTACTTCCTTGTTTCATGATGCAGATATAAACAGCTTTGCCGATCGTGTGGCCCCTCCCTGGCTTGTCAAGCCCAGGATGCAGGCTTCTGCTGCAGGCATTAAAAAAATCCACAGCAAGGAGGAACTCTGGCAGCACCTGGACCATCTCGGGGGCGAACGCCATGAATACCTCGTAGAAAAGTTTGCTCCCGGGTCTGTGTATCACGTGGATACACTCACGTCAGACGGCAAGATCCTGTTCGGCCGTGTAAGTCAGTATATTGATACACCACTCGAGGTGTCTCACGGAGGCGGCATATTCAGATCCCATACTGTGGAGATCGGGTCGGAGGATGATAAAGAACTGTCAAAAATGAATGACAAGGTTATGAAGGCCTTTGGCATGCAGTACAGTGCCTCCCATTCTGAGTTTATAAAATGCAGTGAAGACGGCAGATATTACTTCCTGGAGACCTCGTCCAGGGTAGGAGGGGCCCACCTTGCTGAAATGATCGAATTTGCCAGCGGCATCAATCTCTGGAAGGAATGGGTAAAGATCGAAGTGGCAGCATTCAGGAAGGCAGCCTATAAGTTGCCTCCGGTCAAAAAGGACTATACAGGTATTGTAGTTTCGCTAAGCAGGTTTAAGGAGCCTGATACTTCTTCATTTGATGATAAGGAGATTGTCTGGAGGCTAAAGAAAGATTTTCACATAGGATTTATTGTCAAAGCCAAAACCAGGGATAAGGTACTCGAACTACTTGAAAAATATACAGAGAGGATACGGAGCGAGTACCATGCCAGCCTTCCTCCCAAAAACAAGCTGGTGGGCGATTAGGCTATTTTCTTGTCCTGGTTTTCCTTGAGGGAACAGACCGGTTGCTTTTTTGCATGTATTTAATAAGCTCGATGAAGAAAATCAGGATAATGGCTCCGCCCACGGAACTTACGAGCGTACCAAAGAATCCTTCCATAAGAGGGATTTTTGCCACCTTTACGAGCCAGGAGCCCAGGTATCCGCCTATGATTCCCACCACAATATTTCCAAAAAAGCCAAAGCCTTCACCTCCGAGTATCCTGCTTGCAATGTAACCGCTCATAGCCCCAAAAAATATTGTGGCCACCAGTGACCAATCCAGGTTGCTCAATGACCAATCCATGTTTTCAGCTGTTGTTGTTATTTTAATTCCTGATCAAAGATATCCATTAAAATGAAAAAAGGGAACCAAAACAGGCTCCCTTTTTCTTTTTATTTCGGATTGTGAAGGTGTCTTACCCTCCAAAATCGTCAAATGATACGTTTTCTTTTGGAATTCCCCAGTCATCCGCCATCTTAAGTACGGACTGGTTCATCATCGGAGGACCGCAGAAATACAGTTCCACTTCTTCAGGTGCAGGGTGCTTGCTCAGGTACTGCTCGATGACGACATTGTGCACAAAGCCTTTGAAACCGTCACCCTCGGGGTCATTGATATCCTTTTTAAGGGTCCAGTTATCTTCCGGCAGCGGGTTATCAAGGGCTACCACAAACCTGAAATTAGGAAACTGCTTTTCTATTTCCCTGAATTCCTCGATATAAAAAAGTTCTTTCCTGGTACGACCACCGTAGAAGAAGGTTACTTTCCTGCCGGTCTTCAGTGTATGAAACAGGTGGTACAGGTGAGACCTCATGGGAGCCATTCCGGCACCACCGCCTATGTAAAGCATCTCAGCCTGTGTGGGTTTGATAAAAAATTCGCCGTAAGGACCGGAAATGGTTACTTTATCACCTGGCTTACGCGAAAACACATAAGATGAGCATATACCCGGATTTACCGGTTCGTAGCCGTCCCACTGCCTTTTGCCGTCAGGGCCGGTCTTAAACTTGAATGGCGGGGTGGCTATCCTGATAGTAAGGGATACTATGTTGCCCTCAGCAGGGTGGTTTGACATAGAGTACGCCCTGAAAATAGGCTCTTCGTTTACCATCCTGAGGCCCCACAGTTTGTACTGATCCCAGTCAGACTGAAACTTGTCAGGTCTGTCGTGATACTTGGGGTGGGCCGTAATGTCGATATCCTTGTAATCCACCGTGCACGGCGGTACATCTATCTGGATATATCCACCTGCCTGGAAATCCAGCGTTTCGCCCGGAGGCAGCCTTACGATAAATTCCTTTATATAGGTGGCTACGTTGTAGTTTGAGATTACCTCGCACTCCCACTTTTTGATGCCGAAAATCTCTTCCGGAATGCCTATCTTCATGTCCTGCCTAACCTTGACCTGGCAGGCAAGCCTCATGCCATCCTTGGCTTCCTTGCGTGTGATGTGGTTTAATTCTGTAGGCAAAATATCTCCACCGCCCTCATACACATGACATTCACACATGGCACAGGTACCTCCACCTCCACAGGCTGAGGGCAGGAAGATGTTCCTGTCGGCAAGGGTGGAAAGAAGCGAAGAACCCGGAGACACAGTAATAGGATGTTCGTCATCATGGTTGATCACGATTTTGACATCGCCCTGTGCCACGAGCTTTTTACGTGCATATATGAGCATGTATGACAAGCCGAGGATGACAGCGGTAAATACCAATACTGCCATAATAACCGACATCCATGCCAAAAGTATCATAAGATTCATTTTATTACTTTTTTCAGATTATTATTTAAATGCAGCCGGGTCTATTCCCATCAGGCCCATGAAGGCGATGCCCATTAGTCCGGTGAGGATAAATGCCATACCCAGACCCCTTAAAGGAGCAGGGATGATGGAATAGGCCATTTTTTCTCTGATGCCGGCTATTGCTACTATCGCAAGTGCCCATCCCACTCCGCCTCCAAGACCGAAGGATACTGATTCTGCAAAATTGTATTCCTTTGTGATCATAAAGAGTGATGCACCGAGGATCGCACAGTTAACAGTGATCAGCGGCAGGAAGATACCCAGGGAATTGTAGAGGGACGGTGAAAACTTCTCCACTACCATTTCCACCAGCTGCACAAGGGCTGCAATGGTTGAAATAAAGATGATAAACCTGAGGAAGGTCAGATCCATGCCAAAGATGCCGTTTTCGCCCAGCAGATAATAGTCAATCAGCCAGTTCATGGGAATCGTAAGACCCTGCACAAACACAACTGCGACACCCAGTCCGAGGGCCGTCTTCACACTCTTGGAAACAGCAAGGAAAGAACACATCCCGAGAAAATACGACAAGGCCATATTTTCAATGAATGCGGATTTGATGAATATATTTATAACGTCACCCATTTCAATTCAATGTTTATTGATTAGGAAATATCTATTAATTTTCTGTTTTTGGCCCTTTGCAGCCATATAATAATGGCCACAAGAAACATGGCTGCCGGAGACAGGATAACGAGGTTATTGGGAGTGTACCAGTTTAGCCAACTTATAGAGTTTGTGTTTAGCACATATTCGGCAGAAGGCCCGATTATCTTGAAACCCAGAAGAGATCCCTTGCCAAAAAGTTCCCTGACAGCAGCTACAATGATCAAAATTGCTGAGTATCCGAGGCCGTTTCCTATACCGTCGAGAAAGGACCTCCATGGATTGTTGGACATGGCAAATGCCTCAAGTCTTCCCATAAGGATACAGTTAGTAATAATCAGACCTATGAATACCGACAATTCCTTCCAGATGGGATAATTGACCGCCTTGAGGGCGAGCTCTACTACCGTCACCAGAAAGGCGATGATAACGAGCTGTACGATCATCCTTATGGATTTGGGAATATAGTCCCTCAGCATGGCCGTAAACATATTTGAAAAAGCAGTCACCAGGGTTACTGCTATACCCATTACGATTGCTTTGGTCAATAGGGTAGTGACCGCCAGTGCCGAACAAACACCCAGGATCTGAACTGTAACCGGATTGTTGTCGTTGATGGGGTCTGTGATCAGTTTTCTTTCGGACTTGCCAAAAGAAAATGCTGACGGCTCTTTTTTGATTAAGTCCTGTACTTCAGCCATTTTTATTGTTTTACTTCTTGAACTGATTTTTTATTTTTTTGAATGTAGGCTTCATAATACTTAAGCCCTCTTTCAAGCATCTCATCTACACCATTTCCGGTGATGGTCGCCCCTGAGATGGCATCGACCTGATGATCAGGAATCTTTACTCCTCCCTTGACCACGGCGACTGACTTGTACGCACCGGACTGGTCATAGAGCTTTTTGCCGGTAAACTGTGTATACCAAGCCTTGTTTTCCTTGATCTCGGCACCCAGACCCGGTGTCTCGCCCTTGTGGTCAAAGGCTTCGCCGGCAATAGTGTTCCAGTCTGAATCGAGGGTGATATAACCCCAAATTTCGTCCCACAGTCCTTTGCCTCTAACATACAGAATATTGTACATCTTATTGTCTTTACCTTTAAAGGTGTAGACGGGCAAAAGTTTTTCGCCTTCCGGCTTTTTTGATTCCTTGGAAAGGTCCAGATCTTCAGCTTTATCTGCAGCACCGTCAGTCGCCGCCTTGATTTGGTCAGGGGTGAGTTCTTCACCTTTTGAATTGACCACCTTTTGCTCTATCTGCGATGAAAACACTTCTTGCACCTCCTTATTTGACATTGTATTGATATCTTTGCCGAGTTGCTCTGCTACCGCGGAAAGTATGCCTTTTTTGTTATATACCTCCTCATTCTCAGTATGAATGGGCTTAAGTCCTGACACCATCAAGGCCAGCACGAAGGCTACGATGACAGTCATGACAATGGTAAATCTGATAATATATCCTGTACTATGCACGGCTCAATCTTTTTTTAATGTTAGACTCTAATACAAAGTAATCGATCGTCGGGGCAAAGGTATTTAGCAACAAAATAGCCAGCATCCATCCTTCCGGGTATGCAGGGTTCATGACCCTGATGACCAGTCCTATCACGCCTATCATTATGCCGTAGATCCATTTGCCACGGTTAGTAGTAGCTGCCGTGACGGGGTCAGTAGCCATAAATGCCATGGCAAACAGGAAAGACCCCATCATCAGATGCTGTGTCCAAGTCACTTGCATAAATGGTGTGGAACCTATGGCATTAAGCAGCCAGGATGTTCCGATCAACCCTACAAGCATACCTGCCATGATCCGCCAGCTAGCCACCCTTGTGACAAGAAGAATCAGGGCTCCTACCAGAATCAGCACCTTGCTGGTCTCACCGATGGAACCGGGAATAGTACCCCAGATCATCTGACTTTCTGAAAATACGGAAGTTACCTTTTCCCATCCGCCTTCATATCCAAGGGCCAGTGGAGTGGCACCGCTGAAGCCATCGATAACTTTGGTTGCGGGGTCAAATTTTGAAAGGCCCATCCAGTCAAAGATTTTATTAAAGAAGGTGGTGTGCCACCAGCCGTAATCAGCAAGTGTGCCTCCGGTAAGTTTTTTATAACCGGAAACCCAGATCTGGTCTCCTGAGATAGTGAGCGGATAAGCAAAAAAGATAAATACCCTGGATAGCAGGGCTATATTCCAGATGTTCATACCTGTGCCTCCAAAAGCTTCTTTACCTATGATCACGGCAAAAACTATCGAAAATGCAAGTATCCACAGTGGAATATCCGGTGGCATGATAAGCGGAATCAGAGCACCTGTCACGAGGAAGCCCTCTTCCACAGCGTGTCCCTTCTTAGCCGCAAAATAAAACTCAATGCCCAGACCTACAACATGAGATACAACAAATATGGGCAGTAATTTGATAAGGCCATGGGCAAGCTTAAGATGAAATCCTTCCAGAAATCCCAGATACTGACCCGCAGCCACGAAATGCTGGTGTCCGATATTATAGGTACCAAAAAGATAACAAAGCTGCATGGCGATTACAACGGTTACCATCAGCCTCTTCAGATCCATACCGTCCTTTATGTGTGTGCCACCAGAGGTGACTGTATTTGGACTGAATGCAAACGTGAAGAAAGCGTCATAGGCCGTGTGCAGGAACGGACTTTTTTTCTTGTCCGGTTCTATCCTTTTAAAAAAATCTACTAAGGCCATTGTTTTTAATTGAAAATATCCTTCTAATTAAGATTGTTCTTTGAGTGCATCGAGGCCCTGACGTATGATGGCCTGGACCGGATTTTTAGATGTGCAGACAAACTCGCACAGTGCCACGTCTTCCTCTGTCAGCTCATTGAGGCCCAGGGCTTCCATCTTTTCAATATTATTGGTGAGGATGGCCTTGACCAGATGCTGAGGATAGATATCCATAGGCAGAACGGATTCGTACTGTCCGGAAACCACGATGGCTCTTTTTTCGCCGTGAGTGTTTGTATTTGCCGTAAAGTTGAAGTCCTTGCCGTAGGATGGGATGGTGCCCGAGATGCTTGGCCTTGGGGCCAAAGGAAGCAGCCAGCCGAAAAGTTCATAATCGTTGCCTTCCTTGAGGACTGTAATCTGATCATCCCTGAATCCGAGGAAGCCATCGGCAGTTGTCTGCTTGCCGGAAAGTACATCACCTGATACAAGTCTCACATTGTCACCCGTGAGGTTGTTTTTAACCAGCTCATCGATACTGGCACCTTGTTTGGTCCTTACATAGCAAGGATTGCTGAGTTCCGCTCCCGTGAGGGCTACCACCCTGTCGGCATGGTATTCGCCGGTAAGGAACATTCTTCCGATGGTGACCACTTCCTGTACTCCCAGAGTCCATACTCTTTCATGGCCCCTGATAGGGGCTACATGGTGGATCTGAATACCCACATTGCCTGCCGGATGAGGTCCCTTGAACCAGTGCTTTTCCACACTATATGATTCTGTAAATGCTTTGGCTGGTGCTGTTTTGCCGCGTGCGTCCAGGCCTATGTGCACTTTGCCTGAGGTAAGCAGAGCAAGGACACTGAGCCCTTTTTGCCAGGCTTCTTCATTACCTTCGACAAAAAGATTATTGTCCGGTGCCAGAGGGGCCGTATCAAATGTGCTGATGAAGATGTTGACAGGTACAGAATTTATATCAGGAACCATGTCAAAAGGCCTTTCATTTATCAGTGGCCAAAGGCCTGAAGACAGCATAAAGGATACGATGCCTGCCCTGTCGGTCTTGTATATGTCAGGAACATGCTGTTTTCTGTATTTCATTTCCTTGTCGGCAAGGATTACGATATCTGAGATCGACCTTTTTTCGCCCCTGCGGATCTCCACCACCTCGCCACTTACCGGTGAAACGTAATGAATCTCAGGCCTTTTTTTATCAAAAAACAAAGGATCACCTGCTTTTACCTCCATACCTACCTCGACCTCAACCTTTGGAATTGGCGACATACCATGGAAGTTTTTGGGGTTGAGGGCAAATCTTGTGACATTAGCCTGGGAAACACCGCCGGTGGCTGCACCCTCCAGCTTGATGTCATGGCCTTTTGTCAGATAGTGGAAAGATCCTTCTTGAGCAAAGGAAGGTTTGGACGGGGTGATAAAATCACTAAGACCCGGCACGATGCCGATCCTGTTCTTTTCAGAATCAAGGCCGTATTTGTCAGCTTCTATCTTGAGGAGATTGGATGCCAGGCCAAAAAGGGCCCAAACCAGCAGCAAAGCACAAAGGCCTATGAGACCATAGGTCATAAGACTGCTTCCTGAATTACCTGTAGATTGAGCGGATAAAATTTGCGAAAAAAACACTAAGCTTAAGGAAAGATTCAGCTTACTCATCTTATTGTTAAGATTAATTTTATAATATATATTACCCAAAAAAAGGGTTTATCAAAGATCGCCGCAAATATAAACAGCATTTGGATTTTTATGTAAAATATTGTTTTGAAAAAACGAGCAATATTTATTTAGAATCCATCTAATCAGCAATTTTGATGCTATTAGACCCTATAATGACAATTATTCTAAATTGTTCATTCGATTACCAAAAGAAAAAGGGGTGAAAGCATTGCTGTCACCCCTTTTTCTTGTTTTTAGTATTGCCTACGGCATTAATCTTCTATTTTAATCTCGATGGTCTGTGGTCCTGCTATGATCTTAAATTCTGACCTCCTGTTGAGCTGGTGTTCTTCTTCGGTACATTTGACCCCGTCCTTACATCGGTTAAGAAGTTTTGTTTCTCCGTAACCGACAGCCTTTATACGTGCAGCAGCGACCCCTTCCTCCACAAGCCAGTTTTTGGTGGAGTTTGCCCTTTTTTGCGAAAGCTTCTTATTGTATTCATTAATACCGCGGGAGTCTGTGTGCGACGAAAGCTCTATGACCAGGTCCGGATACTGGTCCATAAGTGATTTGAGGTACGAAAGGTCCTTTTCTGCCTCAGGAAGGATCTTGTCATCGTCAAAATCGAAAAAGATGCTTTTAAGGACTATAGGCTCGTTTCTTGAAATGACTTTCTTTGTTACCGGTTTTGGTTTTAGTACCACGGTTTTGCTTAAAGTATAGTCGTCAAATATTCCATTGGTGTTAAACTCTATGGAATCAGGAAAATATCCTTCCCTGGTAATATAGGCCTTATAGCTTTTATCAGAATCCAACAGGAATGAAAAGTCATTGGCAAGGAAGTTGGACTTGCTGTCAACCGGTACTTTTTTTCCACTTTCAAAAAGTTCTACAGTTGCACCTTCCAAGGGACCTTTGTCGTTATTGACCAAAGCCTTGAGGTCTATCACGATATCCCTGATCTGAATGATGTAAATGTCGTCACAGCAGGTCTCAGTATTCTTAAATTTTTTCTTGCTCTTGTTTGGTCTGTTGGACACTACGTAACCAATAGTGCCTCCCTGATTGAATCTAAGGAAGGAATCATCGTAGCTTGTATTATAGTTGAATCCCATATTGACAGGTTCATTCCACTTGGATCCATCCCATTCAGAATAAAAATTATCCATACCTCCCATGCCCGGATGTCCGTTGCTGCTGAAGTATAGCGTACCTTCCCTGTAAAAGGGTGACTCCTCGTTTTTTGGTGTATTGATTTTGTCTCCCAGGTTTACAGGTGTACCATAGGTCGATCCCGTGATGGGTGAGTAATAGACGTCATATCCGCCGTAGCCACCCGGCATATCAGAGATAAAGTACAGAACCTTGATGCCAAACAACTCACCTTCGTACGGATGCCGCGAATGGTGTTCGTTGTTAAGTGATTCTATCGGGTAGGGAATACCCCACTTGTCTCCCATCCTGTCACATGCATAAATCTGGGAGTTTTCAGGCCTGTTATTATTGAACTTTTCTCTGGTGAAATACATCCTTTTTCCGTCAGCCGAAAATGAAACTCCTGTATTGTAAAAATCTACCCTGTTTATAGATTCATCCAGAGGGCTGGCGGCAGCAAACTCTCCCTGCGGATTTCTGGAGGCCACATACAGCTTGGCATGGTAGTCTCCTTCCTGACCGTCAAGGATCACCGGAGCCTTGCCTTTCATGCTGGTAAAATACAGGGTTCCGTCTGTATACAGTGCGGGAGAGGATTCTGCAGATGGAGAGTTTACCTCTTCGCTGGCAAAACTCACGGACGCCTCTATGTTTTCAGGATACTTTTCCATCATGAGGATGCCTTTCATTTCCATCTTTGCCTCATTACGCAGTGAGTCGTCTTCCACTGTGCTTATAAATGAATTAAGCTCGTCCATGGCCTGCTTATATTTGCCCTGATACTTCATGGTTTTCGCCCAGTCGAGCCTAAGGTCAAAAAACTCATCCCTTTTGTCTCTTTTGATTACCCTTTCGTAAGCCTTTTCTGCCTTGGGATAATCCCTGAGCAGCATATACATGTCTCCGATACTCACGGTGATATTGGGGTCCTTTGATTCCTTGTATGCTTTTTCAAACCACTCTATGGCGTTGACATAATCATTGTTTTCGGCACAAGTGGCAGCGGTCTCCATCATCATTTCATAGGAGCTCACTTCCACGGGCTGGGCGGAGGCCCGAAAGACAGCCATTCCGCTAATAAAAACAACTAAAAGCCAATTGATTCTCATGTTGCTATCTTTGTATTACAGTATAATAATGGGCACAGTTTAATATCAGAGTTTGGGGCAGAATATTACGGCTTTTGGCTTGGGTTTCTTGTATATCTTACCCAGGTATGACAAGGCCAGTTCGTAACCTCCCACTCCGTCGGATCCGATTGCAGCTGAAGAAAGATCCATGTCATAGGCAAATCCGGCCCTGAAGTCCTTATACTCAGCTCCGAGGTACAGGATGGCTGCCCTAAGGTTTCTCACGCCCAGACCTGCTCCGACCCTGAAGTCCTTTTCGGGGTCCAGCTGATACCAGGCATGTGAGTTGATGTTCAGTGCATTGGCCGGTCCAAGGGTGTAATAATAAAATGCCGGCACTATGTGAAGTTTTTTATTGACTTCCATATCGTAACTGCCGTGGACATTAATGCCGAAATATTTGTGTTCTGTACTGTCGGCTGCATTTCCGGTGCTTCTCTGGCTGAATCCTATTGCGGGATTGAGCAGACCCTCTACGGCCAGGCCCAGTCTCATGTCTGATTTTTTCCTGCGTGCATTGTACAGTACTCCCACACTGAGATCGCGGTAACTACCGAAGACCACGTTGTTGGAGTTGTTGTTATTGCTTCCTCCTCCCTGAGCAGGTCCTGCATTAAAGGCAAGTATGTCGAGGTCTGCGGAACCAGTCTGTGGATTTATCCTTCCGTCTCTCTGGTTGAGCATGTTGAAGTTGCGGCTTCCGTTGCTCAGTTGGGCACCCAGGGTAAAGATATTTGTTTGCTTTTTGTCCAGTGAAAGGTGATATGCCAGCCCTACTTTCATGAATGTCCAACTTTGGGTGCCTCTTGAATCAAACTCTCCTGTGGTGGATGCCATGTAATTTAGCCCCGACTGACCTAGCACATCCACCTGTACGCCGACGCCGACCCAGTCCTGTTTTCTCAGGCCCCTGATGATTGGAGCATCTGCAGACAGTGTAAACGTCCTGAATGGCCTGGATGTAATGGCAGCCTGCTTGTCAGAATAGATACCATTTATCCGGTACGATCCGGCAAACGCCCCGGCATTGGCCGGGTTTATATTGAGAGGTGTAAAATGGTAATATGAATTGTGGAGCTCTTGTGCTGTAAGGCTTCCAAAGGCAACCAATGCGAGCAGGCACATAGTAAAGGTCTTCATCCTCATGATTCCTATCATTTTTAATTTCGACCTCGAAAGATAGTGCAATTTTTTAATATGGAACTATTATTGACAATAATCACCTTAAAATTATAGGGTCAAATGTCTTTGCGGTGACCGAAATAAATAACATTTTCATCAGCCGATACGGGTTGGAATGGTTAATTTTGCATCCTAATGAATATTTTTAACCTTTTACCCAGACTGTTGCTTACCGTTGTTCTGGTGGTTTTTGCCCTTACGGGAAAAAGTCAGTCCTTTTTTGAGCCATCAGATACACTCAATAAAAAAAGGTTTACTAAGGCATTGGTTTTTACCGGTACCACGTATACTGCATTTTCTGTCGGCCTCTATAATATATGGTACAGACAGTATGAGCAGGAAAGTTTTCATTTATTCAATGACTGGGGAGAATGGCGGCATATGGACAAAATAGGCCACGTCCACACAGCCTACCTTCAGGGAGTACTGTGCTACAAGGGGGCCAGGTGGACGGGACTCGGCAAAAAGCCCGCCATCATCACGGGGACCATTTGTGGTATGTTGTTTCAGAGTACGATTGAGGTGATGGACGGTTTTTCTTCCAAATGGGGGTTTTCGATTCCTGATATGGCAGCCAATGTCAGCGGTGTGGGGATCTTTGCCCTGCAGCAGAGCTTGTGGGACGAGCAAAGGATAGGAATCAAGGTGTCTTCAGTCCCCATATCCTACTCTACTGAGCCGATCATCTCCCGAGACGGACTCGGCACAACCTCTCTAAAAACCCGCACCGGCTCTCTGTTTGGCCATAATTATTTTGAGCGGTACCTAAAGGATTACAATGCCCAGGTTTACTGGCTGTCTTTTAATGTGCATTCCTTTCTGCCCGAAAACAACCGCTGGCCTCAGTGGCTGAACCTGGCAGTGGGTTACGGTGCCCAGAATATGTTTGGCGGCTATGCCAATAACTGGACCTCCGATGGCCATGAATATACTGCTGATCTGGCTAAGTATCCCAGATATAGCCAGTTGTTTGTGGGGCCTGACATCGACCTGACCAGAATACGCACCCGCAGCCCTTTTCTGCGGTCCGTCCTGTCGGTGCTAAATGTGTTTAAAGTTCCCGGTCCGGCAGTTGAATTTAATACCAGGGGACAGGTGGTTTTCCACATCCTCAGATAAAAAAAAATGGCCCCGTCAGTGAAGTGGAGCCATTTTTTATTGCGGTTAAGTTTGATTGTCAGTGACTTGCCTCTTCCTCTTCTTCCTTGTGTTCTGCGATCAGTTTTTGCTGAATATCAGAAGGAACAGCTGTGTAATCGGCAAACTTAAGTGTAAACTTGGCCTTACCCTGGGACAGAGACCTGAGTGTTGAGGAGTATTGGTACAGCTCTGCCAGCGGCACCCGGGCCTTGATTTTCTGGTAGTGGCCGTCGGTGTCGATTCCCATTATGATGGCTCTCCTTGTTTGCAGGTCACCCATGATGTCTCCCATGGCTACATCAGGACAGGTAATCTCGACATTGTATATAGGCTCCAGTACCTGAGGGCTCGCATTTCTGAATGCTGCCTTAAATGCTCCGATTGACGCCAGCATGAAAGCCATATCATTGGAGTCTACCGGGTGCATCTTGCCGTCATAGATACAGACCCTTATATCCTGACAGTTTGAACCCGTAAGCGGACCTTCGATCATTTTCTGCATGATACCTTTTTTAATGGCACTGCTAAACTTGGCATCGATGGTACCTCCTACGATACACCAGTAAAAGGCCAGCTTTCCGCCCCAGTCCAGGTCATCAATTTCTACATTCTTGACGGTCAGGCCTTCAGGATTTGGCATACCTTCATAATAAGGCTCGATCCTCATATGCACCTCGCCAAACTGTCCGGCACCGCCGCTTTGCTTTTTGTGGCGGTACACCTCATTGGCAGCACGGGTGATGGTCTCTCTGTACGGTATACGAGGCTTTTCAAAGTCCATGTGCACACCAAAGTTTTTCTCAATCCTGTATCGGATGAGGTCGAGGTGGAGTTGGCCCTGGCCGTGGATGATGGTCTGCTTGAGGGTGGGAGATTGCTCTACGATAAGTGTAGGATCCTCTTCTTCGATCTGATGCAGGGCTTTGATGAGCTTTTCCATATCAGATTTGGATGGAGGCACTACTGCGGTCCTGATCCTCGGTTCCGGAAAATGAATGTGGTCTATTTCTATGCCTGAACCTTTGGATGTAAGGGTATTGTTGGTATGCGAATTTTTAAGCTTGAGTGTCACGCCTATGTCTCCGGCCTGCAGATAGTCAATGGTATTTCTGACCTTACCTTCTGACTCGAAGATCTGTGAGATTCGCTCGTGTGTGGCGTTTTTGACGTTTATCAGTTCGTCACCGGCCCTGACAGATCCGGAATACACCTTAAAGTAGCTGACGAGACCTACCTGGGGTTCTGAGATGGTCTTGTATATAAATAAGGCGGGGGCTGCTTTGGCATCATATTTCATGGTCTTGCCGTCGGCCAGCTTAAATGGCGGCATATCGGCGGGCGATGGTGCTATGTCATTGATAAAACCCATGATCCTGCCACTGCCCTTGTCCTGTACGGCACTGCAACAAAATACCGGGAAGACCTGCTGATGGGCGAGTGCTATCCTGAGTCCCTGAGTGAGCTCCTCTTCAGAAAGCGTGCCCTGGTCAAAGTACTTTTCCATGAGTCCCTCCTCATTTTCGGCGGCAGCCTCTACCAGTGCATTGTGCATTTCATTGGCCCTGGCCATCTCACTGTCCGGGATAGGTTTCTTCTCGGGCTTTCCGCCATTGGGTCCGAATTCATACATGACCATACGAAGGGCATCGATGATGCGGTTAAATCCTGTACCCGGATTAAGCGGATACTGTACTGCCAGAACCTTGCTTCCAAACCTCTCACGTGCCTGCTCCAGCGTGGCTTCAAAATCCGCTTTTTCGTGATCCATCTGCGTGATGGCAAAGATGGTGGGCGTAGCAAAATCCTTGACATAGTCCCACAGAATCTCCGTACCCACTTCCACACCATGGGCTCCGTTGAGTACCATGATAGCTGTGTCTGCCACCTTCATGGAGCAAACCACCTCTCCGATAAAGTCGTCGGAGCCGGGAGTGTCCAGGATGTTTATCTTGCAATCACGCCATTTGACGTGCATCAGTGAGCTGAATAATGAATTACCTCTTTCCTGTTCGATCGCTGTATAATCAGACATCGTATTGCCGGCGGCTATGGTACCCATCCGGCTTATGGCACCTGATTCATACAGCATGGCTTCGGAGAGGGTCGTCTTCCCGCATCCGGAGTGGCCCAGGAGGACCACATTCCTGATATTTTTTGTATCAACACTCATAATTTTTGAGATTTAAATTTTAAAATAAATACAACCCCTTGCATGATGTGTATCATGGTCCGGGATTAAATGGGCTAAAAGGTACAATCAATTCAGATATCCTCAAAATTTTGAATCGTAAAATAATATTTTTCGCATTCACGGTATTGACATCAAAAACCGCACTAATATCTAAATGTGACTGATTCAATGATTTATTTATGTCAATGTACACAATATTATTTTTGTTGCCGTTTGGCGAATGTTTGTATTCTGGCCGAAAGGTAGTGAGCCTGAAATAAAGGGCCCGTCGCGTCCCGTCATGTCATGGCATGATAATGGTCATCCGGTATCCGTTTTTGGTTACTCCGGTGCCAAACACTGCCCCTTCCAAAACCATGAGTCGCCATGTGTTGTTATCTTCTTTTGCCGTAACCCTCATGGAACACCACAGCAAGGAAGACAAATTAGCCTGGTCGATGCTCCTGTTCCTCAGCATTGTCTGGGGTTGTTCGTTTATTCTGATTAAAAAATCATTGGTGGCCTTTGACCCGGTCCAGCTGGCATGTCTCAGGATAGGGATCTCGGCCCTGGCATTCAGTCCCATAGTGTGGTACCATAGGAATGACATCCAATGGTACAGATGGAAAAAATTTGTCGCCGTGGGACTTACAGGCAGCGGAATTCCGGCATTTCTGTTTTTCTTTGCCCAGACACGAATCAACAGTTCAATGGCTGGCCTGCTCAACAGCCTGACCCCTATATGGACCCTGCTCATCAGCATATTTATATTTAAGACACCTTTTACCAGGCACAAGCTTGCCGGTGTATTGCTTGGATTTGCAGGGGCTGCCATCCTTATAACTATGGGCAGACAAACCGGACTCAATACCAATCCTCTCTATGGCATTTTTGTGGTCATCGCCACGATCTGCTATGCTTCCAGCGTCAATATGGTGCAGGCCTTCTTTAGCGGTACCAGGCCGATTATCATCAGTGCCATGTCTTTTTTCCTGATAGGTCTTCCGGCATGGGTGTATCTTCTGTTTTCTGGTTTAGGGGAGGTGATGGACACACAGCCGCTCGCCTGGCAGGCACTTGCGGCAGTCACGGCCCTTTCTCTGCTCGGTACGGTCATGGCCAGCATCGTGTTTTATAATCTGGTACAAAGGACCAATGCCGTCTTTGCTTCCACAGTGACCTATCTCATGCCCGTAGTGGCTCTGATCTGGGGCGTCATCGACGGTGAGGCAGTGACACCGGTCACCCTGATGGGCATGGGGACGATCCTGGCCGGCGTGTATATTACAAAACGCAGCAGATGAACCAGCGACCGGGATTATATGTGGTCCACTCAGAGGACAAGGGCCGCGGAGTATTTACCTCCCACGATATCCCTGCCGGCGAACTTATTGAGATTTGTCCGGTGATCACCATTCCCAAAGCGGAGGTGCCCATTATCCACAAGACCGTGATCCATGACTATTACTTTCTGTGGGGAGAAGACATGGAGGAAGCGGCCTTAGCCCTGGGCTTCGGAAGCCTTTACAACCATGCTGTGGATCCAAATGCCAATTTTATCCTGGATATGGAAAACATGACCATAGACATCGTCTCCATAGCGGACATTGCTGCGGGCAGTGAGATTACCATTAATTATCATGGTGAGCCGGGCGACGACACTCCGCTGTGGTTTTAGGTAATATCGGATATAAAATAACTCCCACGTACCTCAGTTAATTTTTCCATTCTTTCCATTCAAATACATTTCTGAATCCGGTCCCGGCATTTACCATTTCGATTCTGAATGTATCTGTTAACATGATTACTTGCTTTTTATCGGCCCACGATCCTCCTGAACTTATGTTTTTTTCCGATGTCCATTCACCTGCGTTCCCTCTTAAATTGTATATAGGATGGCCTTTTTCAGTATAACAGCCTTCAGTCACTTTTACAACAGGTGGTTTTCCATTAGTGGCAGAATTGCAAAGTACAATATCTGAAACAATTTTGGGGAAATTTTCAAGGCATTCTTTACAGTTTTTTGACCAGCACCTCTTCAAATATTTAAGGTCCACAGCATCTGAATAATCAAGTATGATTTTTCTTTCTCCGGGTGTAGGCAACCTGAACAACGGATAATATTTTATTTTTTCTTTTGTAAGTAAAGTTGTCAAATTGCCGGCATAATATCGCTCAATGCTGAAAAATGTTTCCTTTGTTTGTTCAGGGTCATGTTTTATAAGTTTCTGATTAACAAGGTACATTTCAAATACTCTGTCAGACCTCCATTTTGAATAATCCATAGCTTGTTTTTGAGTGACTCCTGTTACAGGGTAATCATAATATATGTGGCTTTTAAAATAATCTGTAGCAAAAGGTATGGAACAGGTGTCCAAATTATGCCAAACTGCAGTATCGGGTATTGTTGACACATACTGCTCCGAATCAATACCATATATTTTTTGCATCCAGACCATGTACCCTCTCCAGTTAATGTTGGAAACCTCTGTCTGGTCACAATAAAAATTATCGGTAATCCTTACACCATTTGGCGGTATGACCGTTGCTGGGCGAATGGGAGGTCTGCATGATGTAAAAATTAAAATTGCAACAGTAATAAAGTAAATATTTTTTAGCATGGTTGGTAATTTTTATGTTCTGCGTAAAAATGAATATCTGAGTTGATTGACGGGTGTAAAATTAATCAATAATAGCTTGTAATGTTAAAAGCTATATATAAAAAATTTTCTTACGTATAGTTTTGTCAGACATAAAAATACAGTATATAAATATAAATATATCAAAATTACCTCTCTAATATTTTGTTATACAAAAAAAAACAATATTTGTCCCGACAGGAAATATCGGCAGGCTACACCAAAAACCGGCGGATTTTCTATGATTATTAAATTTTAAACTGTATTTTTACCATGAAAAGATTAAGCTTTTTTAGTGTATTGCTTATGGCAGCGGGTGTATTTTTATTTTTGGGTGGGTGTCAGAAGGATGAGGAAAAATTTCTGGAAGCCCATCAGAAAAATTCAATTGAGAAAAATCTGATGCCGTTGGACTCATTTCCAAAAGCTAAGAGATATATTGAAAAACAACTTAGAAATATCGGTGACAGAAATGCTTACTTTAGCACCACAGATATAGACTACAGTCAGACCCTTGTTGCGGTTACAGGTTATAACGAAAGGACTTACTCTCTGGCTTTAGATCAAGATCCCTCTGAAGGCTGGATTTATAACATTGTTATGCATGAAGAGGATGGTATAATAGACAATGTAAAGATAGTCGGTATCAGGAGACTGACCAACTCCAGGATGTTGTCATATCAATACTCTCTTGAAGAAGGCTTTGGTACAGGAAGCAGGAGTCTAAGCTTAAAAGAATGTATCAGAAGCCACTACGTATCGGGTAATGGTTCAGGCAATTCAGGTGGTGGAGGAAGTAATGGCGACAACCCCTTTGGCAATTCTGGTGGAGATGGTATAAGCAATGGAGTGATATATTGGAATTATGGCAATAGTGGCGGAGGCTCTGGCGATCCTGGAGGGGACCCGGGTCCCGGTGGTGGAGGATCTGGAGGAGGTAGCGGTGGAAATCCAGGTGACGACTGCGATACTATCACTCCACCTCCAAATGTAACAAGAGTTTTAATCTGGAACAGCGATGACGACATGGAAATTTACGAGCCTTTTAATCCTATAAATGGGACTGGGACAAATACCGGCAATCTGGGCACTACTGCGGTAAATGGCTCGAGAGACCTATCGGAGGATTGTAAAGATCTGCTTAAAAAGTATGGTATCCTCAATAAAAACGGGAAGCTGGATGAGGACAAACTGGACGAGCTGCTGCAGGACTGCCGGGAGTCTGTACCGGATTTAAGATCCATGATAGACGAGATGGCTCAGAGCAACCTCACAAATCCATGTGACAATACTCCATATGAAATTGATGCAGAAGGCATCGAGTTAGAGCTGTGTCTGTCCGGTGATTACAGCAGAGGTGGCCTTCAAAGGTTAATGAAGGAGGCACTCGATGCGGTGGATTATATTGACAATAACATTTCTGACCCAAGACTCAATTGTCTGTGGAATAAGCTTATGAAAAGTAATAACAATGTAATATGTGAGCAAATTTCTTATTATGAAGGTAAGACAAAACTTAACCTTAGTATTTGGTCACAAGCTTTTAATGGTGTTAATGGCTCTACTACTATTGATGATAATGGTCAAGTTGCTATCCAATTTAATGAGACAAACTTAAAGAACAAATGTGATATTGAAATAATAAAGACCATGATTCACGAATCGGTTCATGCCGGAATACTTAATGTTGTAAAAGGTACTCATATTAACGGTTGGGGCGTTGATGATGTTCCGGATTTGAAGTATTATTATGACAATTTTACTGATTTTCACCATGAATATATGGCAGGTAATTATTTTGATAACCTTGTTAAATCCCTAAAGCAAATATATAGTGACAAATATTCTGATGCGGAGTATGAAGCTTTAATGTGGAATGGATTGCACAATACTTTAGCATATAAAAAACTATCTGCGGCAAAAAGAAATGAAATTGAAAGTATTTGGGATGAATTTAAAAATAGTAAGACATGCGAAAAATCTTGTTTATAGTATCTTTATTTATTATGTCTTGTGAAAATAAAAGTACAGTGGTGGTGTATCAACTTAATGATATTATATTTGCTGTATATAAAAACAAGATGTTTCAGTTCCATAAACAATTTGCACCTTCTAAAGTATTTTTAGAAAAGAGTATAAATAAATATTGTGGAAGTAGTTTAAATTTTAATTGTAGGGATAGAAATAGAAATTCATATCAAGTCTGCGTTGAAATTGAGCAAAGTCAGAAAAATCGTTATTTGATTTTGTCTTCTGATTCATGCTCTGCAAATTATTTTAACTTAAAAGGAAAAGAACTAATTTTGATAAGAAATAATGATATGGAAATTATGTGGGATTCAATCATTATTACATACGATGATTTTCCATTAAAAAGAACAAAAATCTTAAACATAGATGGAAATAAATCAGAACCGAATTTAAATCACCCCTTCACAATAACACAAGAAGTTTACTTCATTGTAAAAAAAGATTTTATACTTATTAATTCGGAAAGCACAAAGGAAAACACTTTGGTTGTAAGTATTTACAATGCAGGAAATCTAATTAAGAGAACCAGAGGTAATCTATTACCCAATTTGCTTTACAATATTAGTTCACTAATAGAATATTCGTTATGACCCAATTCTGCCGTTTCGTATAATAACTGCCGTTATCAGTATTTTAATCTTTGGAGATCAACATTGATATGATAAAGTATGTGACCTTATTGTTGACAATTCTTTGTTTAGCTGAAAGTTGCAGTTCTGCTAAGACTTCCATGAGACAATCAAAAGATGCCGCATTGGTATCTTTTTTATCAATGAATTGTGGGACGAGCCGGATTGTGGTGAAAAGCAGATTACCATAAGACAGGACACAACAGAACTTCATTTAAGTTTAAAGTTAAGGGCAAAAAGCTTTATGATATCAGTATGGACGATTATTATCCAAATTTTGAAGGTGGAAAAAAAAATTTAAGGGATAAATACCCTATGATAAGACAATGAGATACTTTTGTGATAATGATAATGTAGCTGGGAATTAAGAAATTTTCAGGTTTCTACCCGAAGAGGTCGCTGCTGAGATATCGGTCGCCGCGGTCACAGCATATAAAAACGATCAGACCGGAGTCCAGTTCTGAAGCCAGCCTAAGAGCCATGGCGGCAGCTCCTCCTGAGCTCATGCCGGCAAATATACCCTCTCTCAATGCCAACTGTCGTGCCATCATGGTGGCTTCGTCCTGCGAGACATCCATGACCTGATCCACCCGGGCCGGCTCAAAGATGGATGGCACATACTCCGGACTCCACCTGCGTATACCGGGAATCGATGATCCATCAGTAGGCTGGCATCCCACAATCTGAATGGCGGGATTTTTTTCCTTAAGATACCTGGAAGTACCCATAATGGTCCCTGTTGTGCCCATGGAGCTGACAAAATGGGTGACCTTACCTTCTGTAGCCTGCCATATTTCAGGGCCGGTGGTGTGATAATGGGCCAGATAATTGTCGGGGTTGGCAAACTGGTCGAGCATAAAGTAGCCCGGCTTTTGTGACTTTTCTACGGCATAGTCCCGGCAAGCCTCGATGGATTCCAGCAGGATGACTCTAGCCCCGTATGCTTCCATGGTCAGGGTACGCTCCCGGGTACTGCTCGAAGGCAAAATGAGTTCTATAGGTATGCCAAAAACACCGGCTATCATGGCAAGGGCTATACCTGTATTGCCGCTGGTGGCCTCTATCAATGTAGTGCCGGGGCCTATCTGTCCCCGTTCCATAGCACTTCTGATCATATTGAGGGCAGGGCGGTCCTTGACGCTGCCACCGGGGTTGTGACCTTCCATCTTAGCGTACACCTTTACTTTGGGATTGGGATTGAGGTTTTGCAATTTTACGAGCGGCGTATTGCCTACAAGGTCACTGATCCTGTGCATGGTTCACGAATTTAATGTAAGAGATTCGATATATCGGTTGTCAGCATTGTGGTAGACCTTCGTGCCGGGGGGGACGGATTTGGTCAGCCACACATTACCTCCGATCACACTTCCGTCACCAATCACGGTATCTCCGCCCAGGATGGTGGCCCCGGAGTAGATTACCACGTTGTCGCCAACGGAAGGATGTCTCTTGATGCCGGCCATTTTTTTATCAATGCTGAGGGCTCCCAGGGTTACACCCTGATAGATCTTGACATGGTCGCCAATAATGGTCGTCTCACCAATCACCACCCCTGTGCCGTGATCAATAAAAAAAGAATCTCCGATGACTGCGGCTGGATGTATGTCTATGCCTGTCCTCGAGTGGGCCAGCTCGCTGAGTATCCTGGGTAGCAATGGCACTCCTTGACTGTGCAGCATATGGGCAATCCGGTAGATATATATGGCATAAAACCCCGGGTAGCTCCTGATTACCTCAAAATATGAGTCTGCCGCAGGGTCCCCATCCACAAATGCCAAAGCATCTCTATGCAGGGCCTGGTAGATATGTGGCAAGAAATCAAAAAAATGGTCTGCTACCTTGTCCGTATTGCGGTGATCAAAATGCCTTGTGTTAAAGAGCAGGTTCTTAAGTCCTGCTTTCAGTCCATCCAGAGCATTTTTTACCTCACCCAGACTGTGGAGCCTTTTTTCGCTTACTTCCGGAAAGAGTACTTCCAGCAGACCCCATGCCCATTCTCCCGTCAGTCTGGCCGAAGGGACCTCAAGGGTCATGCGGTGTTTTTCTGACAGCAGTCTGTAAAAGTCATTATTTGTCTGGTTATTCATCGGTAACTATTTGGTTTTTGGCACCAGCCTGATGATGGGGCAGATCATTTCTTCCAGGGAGATGCCCCCGTGCTGGAAAGTGTCCTTAAAGAAATTATGGAAGTAGGTATAGTTATTGGGGTACAGGAAAAAAAGGTCCTCCTTGGCAAAAATGTAGGTACTGCTCATATTAGGTGAAGGTAGACCTGCGTCTGCCGGATTTTTTACTTCCAGGACGTCTTTTTTCTCATAGTTAAGATTTTTACCCACCTTATACCGCAGGTTGGTGGTGGTCTCACGGTCTCCGACTACTTTGGTCGAGTCCTTGACTCGGATCGTGCCATGGTCCGTGGTTATGATGACCTGCACATCCCTTTCAGCCAGCTTTTGCAGGGCTGTCCACAGGGGAGAGTGCAAAAACCATGACCGCGTCAGAGACCTGTATGCCTGCTCGTCGCCGGCTAGTTCCTTTAGTACCTCCATCTCTGTACGCGAATGCGAAAGCATATCTATAAAATTATACACAATGGCTGTAATGTCGTTGTTGGTATAATTGAGGGCATTGTCCTGCATCTGTCGGGCCGAGAGTACGTTTGTGACCTTGACATATTCAGACCTGATATCCTTCCGGACCAACCTCTTGATCTGGTCAGCCATCAGTTCAGCCTCCTTCATGTTTTTGCCGCCTTCCTCATTGTCATTGAGCCACCAGTCAGGAAACCTTTTCTGGATGTCTGCCGGCATCAGGCCTGAAAAAATGGCGTTTCGGCTGTATTGTGTGGCAGTAGGCAGGATTGAGTAGAAATAATCTTCTTCTTCCACCCGGTAATATTCACTGATGATGGGCTCCAGGATCTTCCACTGGTCGTACCTGAGATTATCCAGCAGCACAAAAATCACGGGTTTGCCACCTGCCAGCAGTGGCAATACCTTTTCCTTAATAAGATGTTCAGATCTTCGGGGCCCTTTTTGCATTTTTATCCAGTCCAGGTAATGTCGGGATACGTATTTAAAAAATTCCCTGTTGGCGTCCTGTTTTTGCATGGCCAGAATCTCCTTCATCTGTGGATTGTTGCTCTCATCAAGGCGAAGTTCCCAGGCTATAATCTTGCGATAGATATCCACCCATCCGGAGTAGTCAGGGCCATCGTTGATTTCCATAGTTATATGGCGAAACTCCTGCTGGTAATTGGTTGCGGTCCTTTCGGCGACAAGCCGCTTATTGTCCATAATCTTTTTAAGCGTAAGCAGGATCTGATTTGGGTTTACAGGCTTGATGAGGTAATCGTCGATCTGTGAGCCGATGGCTTCCTCCATGATGTTTTCGGCCTCATTTTTTGTGATCATGACTACGGGAATGTTGGGCTGCCTGGCCTTGATTCTGCTCAGCGTCTCCAGTCCTGTTAGGCCCGGCATACTTTCGTCCAGAAAGATAAGGTCGATGTCGCCGGTCTCGTCCAGGGTATCCAGGGCGTCGTGTCCATTGCTTACAGTGATTACTTCATACCCTTTCTTTTCCAGAAAAAACAACTGTGGCTTTAAAAGATCTATCTCATCATCTGCCCATAAAATCCTGATCTTGTCACTCATGTTTCCTTGTTGGTTTGTTTTTTTGATTTGAAAGCCGGCTACCATCTTGTAACACCTGCCAAACCATAACGTTTTAAAAGCAGGGTTATTTTTGAGGTTTAACGATTCCGGATCGTTTTGTGAATTCCTTAACGTTTGAACCATAGTTATTTTTCATTAAAAATGGGATAATACTCCTGCAGGCCGTACTTTTGTGACTGTAACCAACAGCAGTGCCGGTATGTCCATGTTTTTAAAATCCCTTTTTTTTATCCTCATCCTGGCCCAGATATCCTGCCTCGCCCAAAAGCAAATACCGCCGCCTGTTCTGATCGGTACGCCCATGACCCCGGAAAGGCTTTGGACGGTAAAAAGGGTAACAGGCCTGGGGCTCACCCGGGATGGTAATAATCTGGTGTACCGGGTATCCACTCCCGATGTGGAGGCGGATAAAATGAGATCTTCCTATTATATGGTTCCTGTAACCGGTGGCCCCACGACAGAAATCCCGGATGCCAGCGGCCTTGCGGTAAAGGAACTTTCGCCTGACGGCAAATACAAAATTTCCACAAAGGAAGTCAAGACAGAGCAGGTAAGGGGTACAGATTATTATCCTGAGTTGAAAAAATCAAATGCCTGGATATACAATGCCCTCGATTACCGCCACTGGGATACGTGGAATGACGGTACCTACAACCATCTGTTTTTCGGACCAGCTGACCAAGCTGATTCTACGTATACCGACCTGCTGCAGGGGATGCCATACAACTGTCCCCAAAAACCTTTTGGAGGCGATGATGACTATGTCTGGAGCCCAGACGGAAAGAGCATCGTTTATGTAGCCAAGAAGCTGGCTGGCACAGCCTCTGTCGTAAGCACCAATACCGACCTGTACCGGTACGAACTTGCCACCGGCATCACAACAAACCTGACCGAACAAAACAAGGGCTATGACACCAATCCACAGTATTCCATCCATGGCGACCTGGCGTACCTGAGTATGCAGACAGATGGCTATGAGGCGGATAAAAACGATCTTAAAGTGATACGAAACGGCAAAGTCCTCAATCTCACGTCACAATGGGACGAAACCGTCCTGAGCTACAGGTGGGCCAATGACGGAAGAAGGCTGTGGTTTACAGCGGCCGTTGATGGCACCTTGCAGGTCTTTGAGGTCAACGTACCGCAAACAGCCAATGAAAGGGCGACTGTCAGGCAAGTCACTCAGGGCGACTGGGATGTAAACACCATCATCGGCGAATCCGGTGATTTGCTCATCGTAAACAGAGTCTCCATCAATCGTGCGGCAGAACTATTCAGCTACAACACTATGACCAAAACATGGAGACAGCTGACAGACGTAAACGGGGAAGTGTATAACGCTACCTCTACCTGCCGTACCGAAAGAAGATATGTAACCACCTCCGACCAGAAAAAAATGCTGGTGTGGGTGGTCTATCCGCCTGATTTTGACCCGAATAAGAAATATCCTACGCTCCTGTATTGCCAGGGTGGCCCCCAATCTGCCCTTACCCAGTTTTACAGTTTCAGGTGGAATCTGCACCTTATGGCAAGTCAGGGCTATATTGTAGTGGCCCCAAACCGCCGGGGTATGCCCGGCCACGGCGTGGAGTGGAACAGACAGATCAGCAAGGACTGGGGAGGTCAGAATATCAGGGATTATTTGTCAGCCATCGATGACATGTCTGCTATGCCCTACGTGGACAGAAACAGGCTCGGAGCAGTAGGAGCCAGTTACGGGGGTTATTCCGTGTTTTTTCTGGCAGGTGTACACAATAAAAGGTTCAGAAGTTTTATAGCCCACGATGGTATGTTTAATACCCAAAGTATGTACGGAACCACGGAGGAAATGTTTTTTGTCAATTACGACCTGGGTGGCCCGTATTGGGACCCTGCCAACAGAAAGTCCTACGTTGAATCCAATCCATCCGCATTGGTGGCAAAATGGGATACTCCGATCCTGATCATCCAGGGGGGTAAGGATTACAGGGTGCCGGAAGGGCAGGGGATCGAGGCATTTACCGCGGCCCAGCTGCGGGGCATCAAAAGCAGGTTCCTCTTTTTACCTGAGGAAAACCATTGGGTTACCCGCCCTCAAAACAGCCTGGTATGGCAGAGGGAGTTTTTTAAGTGGCTGAAAGAAACACTGTAGTTACCCCGGATGATGACATGAGCAAACGAAAGATATTCAATGATCCCATCTACGGCCTGATCAGGTTTCCGTTTGACAGCATCTATGAAGTCATCGATCACCCATATTTTCAGAGGCTGCGGAGGATTTCGCAACAGGCCTTATCACATTATGTATATCCCGGTGCACTGCACAACCGGTTTCAGCATGCCATAGGAGCCACCCACCTGATGTGCAGGGCACTTGACATATTGAGATCCAAGGGTACAGATATCACCGACACAGAGTATGAAGCATCTTGCCTGGCCATCCTGCTGCATGATATAGGCCACGGCCCTTTTTCGCATGCCCTTGAGCACACGCTTACAGGCATCCACCACGAAAAAATTTCACATCTCCTCATAGCCAGAATAGGCATGGACCTGAAAAAGGACTTTGGACTGGTTATGGATATTTTTGAAGGCACATATACAAGAAAGTTTTTTCACCAGCTGGTGTCCGGCCAGATCGATGTGGACAGAATGGACTACCTGACAAGGGACAGTTTTTTCAGCGGCGTGGCAGAGGGCATCATAGGTTACGACAGGATTATCCTGATGATGGCAGTACAAAATGACATGCTCGTCATCGAGGAAAAAGGAAGGTATTCTATAGAAAAATTCCTTATGGCCCGCAGACTTATGTATCTTCAGGTCTATCTGCATAAAACGGTAATCTCGGCGGAGATCATGCTGATTGCCGTGCTCAGAAGGGCCAGGCATCTGGTCAGATCAGGGGTGGACATACCTTCGTCGGATGAACTTGATTATTTTCTCAAGCTGGATATTATGGACGATGAGGACCGGTTTCTTACCAACTTTGTCAAACTTGATGACATGGACATCCTCTGGATGATAAAAAAAAGTGCAGGACATCCGGACCCGGTCTTCAGGAAGCTATGCAGCGACCTGCTTGAGAGGAGACTGCTGAAAGTGAATGTATGGACGGCTGAAGCCGAAAAGCTGTTTTGGGAACGTAGAGCCGCTTTTGGGGTGAAATACAACTTTACCGACACTGAACTGGAGTATTTCTTTGTCCAAAAAAAGGAGACCATCCGGACTTATGACAGGGAAGAAGGGGAGATACACCTCCTGGAAAAATCTGGAGCGGTAAAAGCCTGGAGCGATGTCATACCAGGCATGCCTGACAAAGACGAAGAGTTGTCTTTTCTTTTTTATCCGCGATAAAACTGAAACTGCCGGGTCTGCCATACTCCGTAAACAGGTTAATTTTACTAACTTTGCCCCGCAACAACCACTTAAATACGCACATGGACCAGGAAGTCGCCTCACTAATCAGAGAAGAGCTCGAAAGACAGAGAAACGGAATTGAGCTAATAGCTTCAGAAAATTTCACATCAAAATATGTACTGGAAGCATTGGGCAGTTGCCTGACCAACAAATACGCCGAAGGGTACCCCGGCAAAAGGTATTACGGCGGCTGCGAGGTGGTAGACAAGGTGGAGCAACTGGCCATAGACAGGTTGTGCAGCCTATTTGGGGCAGAATATGCCAATGTGCAGCCACACTCTGGTGCCCAGGCCAATGCAGCTGTGTTTTTGGGTGTATTGCAGCCCGGAGATCCTATCCTTGGATTTGATCTGTCCCATGGAGGGCACCTGTCACATGGTTCACCTGTCAATTTTTCAGGCAAGGTATATGAGGCACATTTTTATGGAGTAGAGGAAGAGAGCGGTGTCATTGATATGGACAAGGTGGCTGTGAAAGCCAGAGAGGTAAAACCAAAACTCATCATATGCGGAGCATCAGCCTACTCACGTGACTGGGATTATGCCAGGTTTCGCCAGATAGCGGATGAAACCGGAGCATTACTTCTGGCTGACATCGCACATCCTGCCGGGCTTATCGCAGCAGGATTGCTCAGAGATCCTCTGCAGCACTGCCATATCGTGTCGTCAACTACCCATAAAACACTCAGGGGTCCCAGGGGCGGAATCATCATGATAGGCACCGATTTTGCCAATCCATGGGGCAGAACCACCAAAAAGGGCGACCCCATCATGATGTCAACCATACTCAACTCAGCTGTATTTCCGGGAATGCAGGGAGGACCACTGGAGCATGCCATTGCCGCCAAGGCCATTGCTTTCGGAGAAGCATTGCAACCTTCATTCAGGGCATACGGTGTACAGGTAATTTCCAATGCCAGAGCTATGGCCGACGCTTTTACCTCCATGGGGTATAAGATCATTTCAGGGGGCACAGAAAACCACCTGATGCTGATAGACCTGAGGCAAAAATTTCCAGACACGACAGGTAAGGATGCAGAAAACGCTCTTGTCAGGGCCCACATCACCGTCAATAAAAACATGGTGCCATTTGACAGCAGGCCACCGCTCACCACATCAGGCATACGAGTAGGAACAGCCGCCGTGACCACCCGCGGATTTAAGGAAGAGGACTGTGTGAAGGTGGCTGAATGGATGGACGCCGTGATAAGCGACCACGCCAATGACAGACTGGTCGCAGAGGTAGGCCAAAAGGTGCACACTTACATGGAAAATTTCCCTCTTTACGGCTGATCAGGACCACAGGAGACACTCAGTTTTACTTGGATATTACCATTCCGGGCCCCTTTTTTGAAGGGATTCAGGTAAAATGTTATTCAGTAAGACTGTAAACAAGAGTGTTTCACACAAACAGTTAACAATAAAAATCAATGTATTAACATATGGGGTTTAGTAAATTAGTCAACATTCAAAAAGCCTATATCTATATAAAACATTGAATTACAATTATATATAACAATATTTTATACAAAAAAAAACTTTGGCGATGTGGAAAAATTCTTATTTCAAAAGCTTCCGGGGGTATTAAATAGTTCTATATTTACACCGTCTTTTAATCCCGGACACAGTAATTATTTATGGAAAATAAAATAAAGCGGGACACCGCATTGATCAATCTCGTGACCGAATTTGAGTCGTCATTTGAAAGGGGTGAGGTCGGGTATCTGGAGGAAAAGGTGTATTTTCAGCTGTTGGAATTTTATGAGGATGAGTATCTTTATGAAAAGGCACTGCTGGTTGTGGACATGGCTATCGAACAATTTAAATACAGGTCTGAATTTTATATCATCAAAGCCAGGTTGTTGCTAAACGGTAATAAGGTAAAAGACAGCTTGTCAGTGCTGTCATTTGCAGAGACCATCGCTCCGTTTGAAAGGGAGATAAGTATAATCAAGGTCAGGGCACTGGCAATCTCAAAAAAATTTGCTGAAGCTCAGGAAATAGTGGAGGATCTTTCTGTAGGAGCCACTCGATCAGAAAGTGCTGACCTGCTCATTGCCGAATCTTTTATCTATGAGCATATGAAAGATTACAATGCCATGTACAATGTCCTCGCTAAAGCCGTTATGCTGGACAGCAACAACGAGGAGGCCATGGAACGGGTCTGGATAAGTGCAGAGCTGTCCAGAAGGTATGATGACAGTGTAGAGCTGCATAAAACAATCATAGAAAGAGATCCCTATAATTTTCAGGCCTGGTATAATCTGGGACATGGTTACAATTGCATCATGGAGTACGAAAAGGCCATTGATGCTTTGGAATATTCCTTTATCATCAATCCGGAGTTTGAAAGCGGTTATCTTGACTGTGCAGACACATGCGTTCAGATCAGGGATTATTCCAAGGCATTGGAGATCTACACTGAAGCCAATTCAAGGTTTGGCCCCAACAGCGAACTCATGGTCAATATTGCCAGTTGCTACATATCACTTAACAGGATCGGGATAGCAAAACAATGGCTTCTCAAATCCATTAAACTGGACGGCTTTAATGATGAAGCATTTTTCCTGCTCGGCGAATGTTATTCCAGCGATCAGGTGTGGTACAACGCCATCAATGCATATCATAAGGCCATAAATCTTGAAAACAGAAGGGAGGAATATTATCTTGGCTTGGCCAAAGCATACCTTGCGGTAGAAAACTACAACAAGGCCACGGTCAATTTTCAGATGGCCACCCAAACCGGTCCTGAAGACACGTTATACTGGAGAGAATATGCTGGTTTCCTGATCAAGATGGGACTGTATGACGAAGCCTGTCAGGTGCTCGACGAAGCAGAAGACCATACTTACGGGTCCGACCTAATCTATTGCAGGGCTATTATTGCTTATCTTCAAAAACAAAAGGCAGATTGCCTGGAGTTTCTGGAAGAAGCCTTGGTGGAGAATTATGACCAGCACCACATCCTTTTTGAGATAGCACCGGAACTCAAACTTGACAAAGAGATCAATTCGATGATAAAATACTTTGCAGACTGATCTGCATCAAGATTTACTCTTTTAATAACCAAGACTGAAGAGCATTTCTTTCGAAAGGGAAAGAGTGCTCTTTTTTCATTTGTATCGTCATGGGTCAAGTAATCCGATGAGCCTTACAGCCTTGTCATACAGGGTGGCATCGGGTTGCAAGGTGCCTGCAAAGCGTGCGAGTTCGCATTTTTGCCTGATTTCCCTGAAAAGGTCTATGGCTTCCGGACCTGCTCCATGACGGCTGAGATGGGACGTGATACCCTCCAGCCCCGAATCTTGGTGAGGGATGTCGTATTTATTCAGCAGGTATCCGGTCGTGGTCTCATTTAGCCTCTCATAATAAGACGGAAGGTCTCCCCGGGCAAAAAAATCCCTGGCTTCACTCAGACGGGCCAATGATTTTGTTTTGTGGTCCGCCATGTTCGCAATTTCGGAAAGTCCTGATCGCCTGATGCGGAGATATAAACCAGCGGCTGTACCTGCAGCAATCAGTCCTAATAGACTCCAGAACAAAAGACTTCCCAAAAAACCGCCTTTCATGTTCGTGAGGGTGCTGTCGTCAGACAAAGGTAAAACCGAAGAACCTGTATCTGCCGGTCCTGCCTGCGTGGTTATTGCTGATGATGGCAAGACAGAGACCCTGACAGTATCAGCTGTCCGGGTGATATATTTTCCTCCTGAAGGCGAAAAAAAAGAAAATTCAGGTACAATATTGTAGGTCCCCTCTGCCTGTGGCACGAAGAGGTATTCGTACTGTGCCACGGAGGTGAGTTTTTTTCCTTCCATGTATGAATTTTCGTACACAAGAGAGGGCTCATATTTTTCAAAGCCTTCCGGGATTTTTACTTCCGGGGCTTTCAGCAGATTGGGATCCCCGTTGCCCTGGATTTCTACCTGTAACTTAATGGCTTCACCTTTTGCTACGGTGGGTTTTTTGACTTCTGCCTTAAAGGCGAATTGTCCCACACTGCCGTTAAAAGAGGAAGGTGCTCCATCAGGCAACTTGTTTACCTTAATTTTGAGCGGGTTGGTGGTGATTTTCTCCCTTTTCACATTGCGAAAAAAGAAACCTGAGTTGTCTTCCTCCATAGGCACAGTGATGCTGAATACAGAGGGTTCGATGTCAAATTCCCCTGTTTTTTGCGGAAAAAGCAGGACTCTCCTCACCACCTGAGTATAATATTCAGTGCCCTTGATCCGGATCCTCTGAGGCTGGTCTCTGATGTCTTCCACATCCCGGCTGAAAAATCCGGGGTTTTTTGGTTGGTTGTCTATGGTACAGGACTCGAGGTTTTGCCTGGTGTAAATGATGTAGTCAAGGACAAGTTGCTGGCCTGGATAGGCAGGATTTTCGGAGACTTCCATGCGGATAAATGTGGGCTTGTCACCCGGATCTGCTGGTACGTTGGTGTCTTTCCTGCCCAGGACAGTGATCTTCAGCACATTTGTCTTAAGCAGTTTGCCTCCCATCCGGCACGTAGCAGGACCGATTTCAAAGGTCCCTTTTTTAGAGGCTTTCAGCAGGAATTTGTAGCTCTGGCTAAAGGACCTTTTGCCGTTTATTACGGACATGGACCGGGCAGTCGAAGGGCCCTGCAATACTTCAAAAGGGGACAGGTTGGGCATTTTGATGTCTTCGCCCTCCATGTTTTCCAGGGCAGCCTCCAGTACAAAGGTTTCCCCGTCATGGATGTCTGATCTGTCAGTACGCAGGAAAAAGCCGGTCTGCTGGCCGGTTGCAATGTTTGCTGTGACAGCAATCAGGCAGAGTAAAAAAATCCGGATATAGAGACAGTATTTCATCGTGTTTACCGACGTCCGGTTTGTTGTTTTGACATTCAGTGAAAAAACACAAAAGATGACCAATGGTTTATCAGCCCGCCAGTCAGTCGAATCACATATGGATAGCTCTTTTAGCGGTGGCATCCATGGCTGCCTCCTTGACAGCTTCCGTGTAGGTGGGATGCGGGTGGCAGATTCTGGCCATATCTTCAGCACTGGCCCGGAATTCCATAAGTGCTACAGCCTCCATGATGACATCGGCGACCCGGGGACCAACCATGTGTACACCCAGGAGTTCGTCGGTATCCTTGTGCGAAAGTACCTTTACCAGGCCGTCAGTGTCCATGCTCGCCCTTGACCGACCCAGTGCCTTAAACATGAACTTGCCTGACTTGTACGGGATGCCGGCTGATTTCAGCTCTTCTTCCGTTTTGCCGACAGCAGCCATTTCAGGCCATGTGTACACCACTCCGGGTATCAGATTGTGGTCGATATGTGGTTTGCCTCCTGCTATATATTCAGCCACAAACATACCTTCTTCTTCTGCCTTATGGGCAAGCATGGCTCCTTTTACCACATCTCCGATGGCAAAAATACCGGCCACCTGGGTTTCCAGATGTTCGTTGACTGGAATCCTGCCTTTGTCGTCTGTCTGAAGACCCGCTCCCTCCAGGTTAAGGCCCTCTGTATATGGACGGCGTCCGATAGCCACCAGACAATAGTCAGCTTTTATTTCAAAAGCTTCCTCCGTATTGTTTTTCTTTACTGAGACCGTGCAGGATGATTTGGTCGCCTTGACCCCTGTTACACTATGGCCCAGGTGGAAATTCATGCCGAGCTTCTTAAGAGACTTCATCAATTCCCTGGCACAGTCACTGTCCATAGCAGGTAGTATCGAATCCATATATTCAACAACCTCCACTGCGGTACCGAGCCTCGCAAATACCGACCCCAACTCCAGACCGATGACACCTCCACCTACCACAACCATCTTTGATGGTATTTTGGTGATATTGAGGGCTTCGGTAGACGAAATTACCCTGTTCTTGTCGTAATTGAACATGGCGGGCATAGCGGGTTTTGATCCGGTAGCAATAATAACCTTATCGGTTTCTATCTCCTTTACACCATCAGTGCCTGCAATGGCAATTTTATTTTTTGTGACAAAGGATGCGGTGCCGATGTAAACATCCACCTTATTTTTTTTCATTAAAAACTCCACCCCCTTGCAAGTCTGGTCAACTACCTGATTTTTCCGGGCTACCATCTGGTCGAGGTGGGCACTGACACCAGTGGCTGTGATGCCATGGTCGGCAAATCTGTGTATGGCATTGTGGTAATGTTCGCTGCTGTCCAGCAATGCCTTGGAAGGTATGCAGCCAACATTGAGACAAGTGCCGCCAAGTGTACTGTACTTTTCTGCAAGAGCTACCTTCAGACCCAGCTGGGCTGCCCTTATGGCACATACGTAACCACCCGGCCCTGATCCTATCACCGTGATATCATACTTCATACCTCTGAAACTTTATTGGTTCTGGCCGTCCCGCGGCTTTTTGTTTTTGTTAAAAAACTTTTTTTTCTTTTGATTTTGACCTTGCTGAGACTGAGGCCTTGGTTGTCCTTCCTGTCCCTGCCTGTCTCCCTGATCAGATGTACTGTCTTTTTTCTCAGCAGGTCTGTCTCTCTGGTCTGTTGGTCTCTCTGGTCTGTTTGGGCCTTGGTTTTGCCTGCCCTGCTGATTGTTTCCTTGCGGATTTTTGCCGGGCTGACCCCCTTTCTGTTCCGGTGAAGGCATGCCTCCCGGCCTTGGTTTTTGATTAGGTTTCTTTTTCTTTTTCTTGCGGGGCTCATTTCTGAGTTCGATCAGGCCGGTTACATCTTCATATTCATGTACGGCGTTTTCGTCATCCGGATCGGTCACGACAGGTGCGGCATTTGTTTCCGGATTGATCTCATCAGGGAGGATGTTGTTTTTGTTCATCTTCCTGATTTCCTTGGCTCTCGATGTGCTCAGGGCAACGATGGTCCCCCGCATTTTATCGTTGTTTTCGTAGGCATAATACAGCAGGCCTTTGAAAATGTCTGTTTTTATAAGCACGAGGGCTCCTGCCTTTGTCTTTAATGTATCTGCATCTTCCGGAAAATCTTCCAATGCATCCAGATAGGTATCCAGTTCATAATTGAGACAGCACTTGAGCCTGCCGCACTGTCCGGAAAGCTTTGACTGGTTGATGGCTATGTTCTGGTATCTGGCTGCTGCGGTATTGACCGATTTAAAGTCAGACAGCCAGGTAGAGCAGCACAACTCCCTGCCGCATGAACCTACTCCGCCGATCCTGGAGGTTTCCTGGCGGGCTCCGATCTGCCTCATCTCGATCTTGATCTTAAATTCCCTGGCGTATTCCTTGACAAGCTCTCTGAAATCGACCCGGCCTTCGGCTGTATAATAAAAGGTCGCTTTCTTTTTGTCACCCTGGTATTCGACATCTCCCAGCTTCATGTCCAGACCAAGCGTCCTTGATATCACACGTGCTCTGACCAATGTCTCTTTTTCGAGTTGTCTGGCCTCTTCCAGTTTTTCCAGGTCCCTTTCATTGGCCTTGCGTATGACTCTAAAGGTCACCCTGTCTTCGTGGATACGCTTTTTTTTCATCTGGAGTCTTACCAGCTCACCAGACAGTGATATTCTGCCCACATCATAGCCGCTGGTGGTTTCTACGACGACCATATCGCCTGTGACAGCCCTGCAGAGCGGGTCATTGATAAAAAAGTCCTTTCGGGATCCTTTCTTAAAACTTACTTCTATGTAATTGTAGGCCGAGGGGTCTGAAATGTCTTTGGCAGAGATCCAGTCATAGGAATTGTTTTTGTTGCAGCTGCCTGACGTACAATGCCCCTTGTCACCGCATCCCCGCGGAGTACCCTTTTCATCAACACTGCAACTGCTGCATCCCATGCTATTTCGTTTTTCTATAAATTCCTGCAAAAATAATACTTAGCAGCCAAACGACTGAAGTAATTATTCCCAAACTAACAAATCTTAGTAGCCAGTGTTCAATGCAAGACTACAGGCAGCTTCTTTCCTTGTCAGGCCAGCATATATTTTTTTCCCGGAAGGGCCCTCAGAAGACCCTTAAATTCCAGTCCCAGCAATACTGAAGCAGTCTCAGAAGGCGAGATGCCCAGTTTGTAGGTAAGGGAATCTATGCCCAGCTCGCCATGCTCTCTGAGTACCGATACGAGTCTGCTCTCTGTTTCGTCAAGGTCCACAAACAGTTGTTTTTGGATAATCTTGCCTGAATCGATTTCGTCCCATCTCATGATATAGGCAACATCTGCTGCAGATTCCAGCAGGTGGGCCTTGTTTTGCTTGATCAGCTTGTTGCATCCTTCGGATAGTTCATGTGTCACCTGTCCTGGTATGGCAAACACATCCTTGTTGTATTCATTGCCAAATTCTGCCGTAATGATTGACCCTCCCTTCCTTTTTGATTCGACTACGACCACTGCATCACTCAGGGCTGCAATGATCCTGTTTCGCATGGGGAAGTTTTCGCGGTCAGGCCTCGTGCCGGTGGTAAATTCGGTAAGGATGCCGCCTCCCTGCTCCGTCATCTTTTTGGCCATGGCCTTGTGCTCATGAGGATAATACCTGTCCAGCCCGTGGCCCAGGACACCCAGGGTAGGTATGCCGGACTCCAGGCAAACTCTGTGTGCTATGCTGTCGATACCGAATGCCAGGCCACTGACAAGCAATACCTTATATGGCGTAAGACCTTCCACCAGCCTTTCGCACATGATTTTGCCATATTCGGTAGGATTTCTGGTGCCCACTACAGCGACAGTACGATAGTGGTTAAGGTCTGCCTGCCCTTTGAAATAAAGTAAAACCGGGCTGCTGTCATAATTTAGTAGCCTTGCAGGATAATTCCTGTCCAGATAGGAAATGGGGCTAATACCGTTTTTTTCTGTAAAGGTTACTTCCTTTTCTGCATCGTCGAGGTAGCTGTGCGGGTCAATGTTTTCTGCGAGCAGGGGCCCTATACCCGGTATCTTCAGGAGGTTTTTTTTCTTTTCCTTAAAAACACCTTCTACGCTTCCGCAATAGGAGATTAGATTTTTTGCAGTCACCGGGCCCACATTGGGCATTTTGGTGATGGCGATAAGGCAGATCAGATCCTCCCGGGTCATTGCATGGATTGGGCAGCTTGACGGAATGATGCGGCCCTGGTGGCGTCGCCTGCCAGTTCGTGTGCCAGTCCCAATGCTTCCAGAAGTTGCCTGTTATTGGGGTTAATCTCATAGGCCCAGGTCAGGAACTTCAGGGCAAAAGCCCGTCTGCCGTCATTGACCTGCAGCAGGTTGCTGCCCGCCTCGAGATAAAAGCCAAACAGTTGCTGGTCAAAGCCACGACCTTTCTGATAATTGTGAAATTCCTCAATGAATGGTATGTCGGGCCTTCGCTGGACGACAGGTTTCATCTGTCGTATGTATTCGTTGATGTCATTGTCAAGTTTAAAACGTTCTGAGGCCACACCTATGAGCATCAGATTTGGATTTTGGTAGTTTGGAACTATTTCGACAGACTTCAGGGCATATTTTTCAGATTCTGTAAGGAGCCGCTTTTTTTCCTCTCTATTTTCGGTAACCTTAAATTGTTCAAAGAGTGCCGTGGACATAAACGAATTGGCACGAGCACTGTTAGGACATACCTCCACCGCAGCCTTATTTAGTGTGAGGGCGTTTTCCCATACGGGTACCCTTAGATATGTCTTTAGTCCGAATCCGGCTGCAATGACCGTCATCAAGCCGATGGCTATATTCTGTCCTCCGGGAGAAAGCTTAGGCAGATAGACAGAAAGTGCATAGGCAACTGCTAAACAAAAACCCGCCGAAGCCATAAATATGAATCGCTCATTCATAAATGTGCCTACATTGATCACTACATTGGATACAATAGTCAGGGTAATCAGATAAAACAGGATGGAATAGGCATAGACTGACTTGCTCCTGAGCCCGCGGATACCAATAAATGCCAGAGCCAGGTACACCAAAAGACAGCCAAGGGGTATGATGCTGAACAGGCTTGTTTTGGGAATGGCATAAGGGTAGTAATCGTGGCTGAGGGGATGGGGCCATACCATCAATAGAATGTATTTGCCGAGGGTGTAGAGTATCGTACCGATTTTTTCGTCCGGCTTCATGCCGAAAAATGGATTGTTCATCAGGTCGGTAATCGGTTGACTTAATTTAGGTACCCCTGCGGTGTTGAACCTGAGGATAAGGTATAGGATCGTGGTGCCCGCAAGCCACAAAAAGATGCGGAAAATAACACCTGACCTGACCCGGCCGAAGAAATATACTGAGAGCGGGATGACGGCCAGGAAGGTTATGGCGTTTTCTTTAGACAAAAGGGCCAGAAAAAAACTTACCATAGATAAGGCAAGCCATCTTCCCTGGTTATGGTCGGTATACCGCATGGCAGTGTAAAGGGCAATAAGCGACAGTAACATGCTCATGATCTCGTCGCGGCCCTTTATATTGGCCACAGCCTCAGTATGGATAGGATGCAGGATAAAAATCAGGGAAGCCAGAAACGGAACCGAAAACCACCAGCTGCGTGAAGTGAAATTGCGGAACATCAGATCGAGCACCATCATCAGGGTAATGCCCGTAAGTCCGTACAGCAGGATATTGACCACATGGCTCAGCCAGGGAGCCGTACCACCCATAATACCGTATTCGATAGCAAAGGTTACTATCGACAGGGGTCTGTACCGGTTGCCTTGGACAAGGTCTTTTCTTTCGCCAAAGTAACCTTCAAAGCTCTCTGTCGTCATAATGTCCCAGATCCCGCCAAAACCTTTTTTGGTAAAGCTATTGCCGGTGATGACCATAAGGTCGTCCAGGATATAGTCATAAGCGATGCATTGGTAGTACAAGATAAAACTCACCAGCATCAGGACCAGGGCAGCCGGCCAATGCCTACGATAAAAGGAAGACGTGTAAAATGGTCCTTCAGTATGAGGGATGACCAGGGCCGAGGTCTTTGGGGCTGTTTTTTGTCTTGAAGCTGCCGGTTCAGGCTTTGATCTGCTTTTTGCCATATGGTGGTGATATTGGGTCCGGAATTGCAAAGATTTGCAAATTTCGTCTATTTTTGTAACACTTTTTAAAAATTCTTAATCTGTAAATATGTTGAATGGGATCAGAATAGGGTTGGCTGCAGCTCTTGCCGTTTTGCTTGTCAGCCCGGTATTCGGTCAGCTCAATCTGAAAGTAGGTTACATGGGGGCGGCCACTCCGGCTCCGGTTGTAAACAAGATCATCGGTGATTTCAATACCCGGGTGGTCGGTACCTTTGCTGGATCCAGACTCGATGATCAGCTGCAGGACTTCAACTACAGCAACGGAATGGAGATTGGCCTCCGGTACAGGATGGGACATGTGGGCCTGGAAGCCGGATGGTCATATCTGAGTGATAAGAGTGATGTGCTGCTGTCCAAAGCAGACGGTAGTCTCTTTCAGGACAAGTGGTTTTTAAGCCTTACGGAATACTCCCTGGGTGTAGAAAACTATTTTGGATATTTCGGCTATGGTGCCTCCATAGGATACCGGACAGCCAGGCTCAAAACAGATATCCCGGGTTCTTCTAAAAAGAAAAGGACTGTCGTGACCGAGTCGGCACCAGCCAGTAAACTGTACCTTATCTTCCAGTTTCCGGGCGACAAAGTAGGCATAGCCTTCAAACCCTTTGTCCAGGTTCCGCTTAAAAAGTATGACGTTTCGGGTTTTGACCAGGAGATAAATGGCCAGATTGACCCATCCTGGGTGGCTCCAAAACCTCAGAATGAAAAATTCTTAATCTATGGCATCTCCATTCTGCTGTATAATGGTAAGCAATGACGCAAAAGTTAAGGCCTCTGGCATAAAATTTAATATCTTTGCAGGCTTAATGCCCATAATGAGATGAGGGAATTTAAAAGGATACTGGTAACATCGGCCTTGCCTTATGCCAATGGCCCCCTGCATATCGGTCATCTGGCCGGTGCATATCTTTCCGCCGACGTGTATGTGAGATTTCAGAGGCTTATGGGCAAGGACATCGTTTTTGTATGCGGATCGGATGAGCACGGTGCTGCCATTACCATCAAGGCCATGAAGGAAGGTCTTTCGCCGCAGCAGATCGTGGATAAGTATCATGCCCTGTTTGAAAAGACATTCAGCAGGATAGGCATCTCTTTTGACATGTATCACCGCACTTCGGAGCCTCTGCACCACGAGACATCGCAGGAGTTTTTCAGGAAACTGTATAAAAAAGGAGAGTTTCAGGAAAAGGAGTCAGAACAATATTTTGACGAAGAAGCAGGACAGTTTCTGGCCGACAGATATATCATGGGGACCTGCCCCAAATGTGGCAACGGTGAGGCCTACGGCGATCAGTGTGAAAAATGCGGCTCATCGCTTAGCCCCACAGACCTTATAAATCCTGTTTCTACCCTTTCGGGGAAAAAGCCGGTACTTAAAACCACCAAACACTGGTATCTGCCATTGGACCAATATGAAACCTGGCTCCGCAAATGGATAGAGACAGGCGAACTCGATGGCAAAGTACTGCATGATCCCGATGTCTGGAAAAATCATGTGCTGGGACAGTGCAAATCCTGGCTGGACGGGGGCTTGCAACCCAGGGCTATGACCCGGGATCTCGATTGGGGTGTGGATGTACCGCGTGATATAAAAGGCCACGAAGGTAAAAAACTGTACGTGTGGATGGATGCTCCCATAGGCTATATATCCTCTACAAAGCAATGGGCCATAAACAATAAGAAAAACTGGAAAAAGTACTGGCAGGATGATGAAACGGCACTTATCCATTTTATCGGAAAAGACAACATCGTCTTCCATTGTCTGATATTTCCGGCTATACTCAGGGCACATGGAGATTATATCCTTCCGGTCAATGTACCTGCCAACCAGTTTATGAATCTGGAGGGCAAAAAAATATCGACCTCCAGAAACTGGGCAGTATGGGTACACGAATACCTGGACGACCTGCCCGGCAGGGAGGATGAACTCAGGTATGCCATGATCAAAAACATGCCTGAGCTCAAGGATAGTGAATTTACCTGGAAAGGATACCAGGACGCCAACAACAACGAACTGGTCAACAATCTGGCCAACTTTGTCAACAGGGTAATGGTTTTGGCTAACAAGTATTATGATGGCAAAGTCCCTGCATTTGACGAGGATATGGACTTTATAGGGCCGGATGATCAGTATGAGGCAGCTTTTCATGATTCAGAGCTTCTGAGGCTTTTTGACGATTCTCATGAGTTATGTGATTTTTTAAGAAAGTTTGATTTCAGGTCGGCTCAAAAGGTGTTGATGGATATTTCTACCCGTGGCAACCAGATCCTGCAGTTTAATGAACCCTGGAAAACCATCAAAGAAAATCCTGAGGCTGTCAAAGCAGTTTTGAATCTTTGCCTGCAGTATGTAGCAGCCATGGCCATACTGTCGAGGCCATTTTTACCATTTACATCAGATAAGATAAGGACCCTCCTTAATCTGCCCCACCTGGAGGAAAAGGGCGAACTCAATAAGATGCTTGACCAGCTCAGTGAAGGCAAGCCATTGCTGAAGAAAGGCCATAAAATAGGTGAACCTATACATTTGTTTACCAGAATAGACGATGAGACGATCCAGAAGCAGATCGACAAACTGGCCGGGTCATCGCCTGTAGAAGAGCCTTCTGAAAAGCCCGTGGCACCGGAGCTCAAGCCGGAAGTAACCTATGATGATTTCCAGAAGCTGGACATCAGAACGGCTACCATCATTGCAGCGGAAAAAATAGAAAAGGCCGACAAGCTGCTCAAACTTACACTGGACCTCGGATTTGAGCAGCGTACCGTGGTCAGCGGTATTGCAGAACATTATTCCCCCGAAAGCGTTGTAGGCAGAAAGGTCAGTCTGCTGGCAAATCTTGCCCCAAGGAAGATGAGAGGGGTAGAATCACAGGGTATGATACTGATGGCTGAAAACGGCGACGGAAAATTAAGTTTTGTCAGTGCCGAAGATGGCTGGGCAGACGGGCAGGTGATAAAGTAATGACATCATCAGAGCAAATATTAAAAAAGCACAACCTGAGGGTCACACAGTTCAGGCTGGATGTGATATCAGTATTTAGCGAGGCAGGGCACGCCCTGTCGGCGGCCGATGTAGAAACCCGCCTTATCCAGCCCGACAGAATCACCTTATATCGTACACTAAAAAGCTTTGAGGACAAAGGCATCATCCACAAGGCTGTAGACGGCACGCAAACTGCCAAGTTTGCCCTGTGCGAAGCAGAATGCGATGAACACCACCACCACGATGAGCACGTACATTTTCATTGCCTGAAGTGCGAAAATACCTTTTGTATGGACCATGTCTATGTGCCCAAGGTAGTATTACCCAGAGGGTTTACGATCAAGGATACGAGTATGGTAGTAAATGGCACCTGTGAAAAGTGCGGTTTTATTAACCAGGGGCAATTATCCTGATTATTATCCGGCATAAGCCTGAGACGATAAGATGCCAGGCATGAGTCTAATGCTAATTCACATCACATCCAACTACGGCACAGATGTTCCAACCAACTTTATAGGCTATTCTAATTACTGCCTTTATCAATTAAAAAAAAATCCAATAAGAATATTCAGAAGCGTTTCTTTTTAATGAAAAATTTGTCATAACCCTTGCTTTTGTTGTGCATTTAACCTAAATTGTCTTTATAATGCAAAAGCGTGAAGTAAAAGCGTCTTGTGTAATATCATTTTGTCGAAGGGATGGTCTTGGGTGACAAATTGTGAATAATCTCATGAATTTCTCCTATTATTTAAAAGCTACCAGAGTTTTTCAAAATTTTCAAGAAGTTGGGTTACCTTTTTTTAATTATCAGATTAATGTTGTAAATTATTAGGATTATATGCCTTTATCCTATTAGATATTATCAAATTATTAAAAAATCAATGATTATGAAACCCAAAATTTTTACTTTTTTAGTCTTATTGTTTAGTGTAGCTTCAGGTTTGTCCCAGCCATTGCCAGGATCACCTCTACCAGATACGATAACATACTTCTTACAAGATGAAATTATTACCCATAGAAGATTACTATCCTATAATAGTGATTCTACACTGAAATCCATAATACATGAAAAGTACACGAATTCCAGCTATAAATTTGACTATCGCGATGAGTACAAATATGACATCCAAGGCAGACTGGTCAAAATTATAAGCCCGAAGGTAGGGAAAGAAATTTATTATAATGTCAATGGATTAGATTCAATCAATATAACTATAGATTCAACAGTCATAAATCAAGTAAGATCAAAGAGGATGGAATATACTTATAATGATAAATCGGATACTTTAAGTATTCTGGAAAGTAATTACTTAAATGGAACATTAGATCAAAATAATTTTAGAAATCAGAACTTCTTTTATGAAAATGAACTTTTAGTTAAGAAGCACATTGACAATAATTTTGGAAAATTTAACATTCATTACATATATAATGGCGAGAACAGGCTTGAGTTTGAAGATACAGAAGTGGAACAAACTCCAGATTTATATAAATGGAGTCAAAGGTTTTGGTATCAATATTACGAGGATGGCCGACTTCGAGAAAAAAAGTGGTTTTTTTGGAGTAACGATAAATGGAATTACATATTTCAAAAAGAATTGCTAACTTATACTGATAGCACATCAACAACTAATAAATATTTTGATGATGTCAATATTGCACAAATATTTACAATAACTTTTAACAATAAGGGGCAAAAATTAAAAGAAAAATTTGAAAATCTAATTAATAGCATGCAAATTATAACTAAGGCATGGGTATATAATAATAATGGATCCATGCATTTATATGAAGAAATGACTGAGTTCCCAAATCAAAGTGTATTTTTATACTATGAAAAGTATGGATATAAAACTCCTGACATTTCGAGTAATAACGATGTATATTCAGGAGAAAATCTATCGATATATCCCAACCCAGCAGTTCAAACTATTTATATTACTGATCCTACAAATAAGATAATGTCTTATAGAATTATTGATATTTCTGGCAAGATATTAGATTATAAAGAGATTAATTCCGACCATATCTTGATAGAAAGAAATGGAACAACCGCAGGTTTATATTACATTCAAATCCAAACCGAAAAAGGTATTGTCACAAAGCCCATACTATGGGTAGATTGAAAATAATTTCCCATGACATTTTTTGTTACTCTTAATATTTATTTGCAAGCAACATCAGCCCAAAGCCGCAGGAAGTAGATTTCTGCGGCTTTTTTCTTTTTTTTAGATTTAATGGGTTACTTTAGCGAAGTTCTGGATGAACTATACTGTAAATCATTTCAATCATGTCAACAAAAAAGTCATATTTTGTAAAATTTATTATCCTTATCGCTTTGCTGTGTGTAGTTAAGATTACCGGTGCACAGTCTAGCTATCCATGCGGAGCAGTGGAAATTCAAAAAACACTATTCAAAAAGGATAGAAAATGGTTTGAAAATCAAGAACGAACTGAAGAAGTCATTCAAAGAAAATTAAGATTTGGATCAGGGTCAAGAAGTCAAAATCTTCTTACCATACCAGTTGTCGTTCATGTGGTGCATAACAATGGTAATGAAAATATCAGTGATAATCAGATCTTGCAAGCCATTAAAAACCTAAACGATGCATTTGCTCACAAAGGCTATTACTCGGGCAAAGGCAGTGGCCACGATACCAAAATACAGTTTTGTTTGGCAAACAGAACACCTTCCAATCAAGGTACCACAGGGATAAACAGAGTCGTTTCATCTCTCACTAATATGACTATGGAGACTGATGATATTAGTCTTAAGAATTTAAGTCGTTGGAATCCTTTGGATTATGTCAATATTTGGATAGTCAAAGAGATCAGTAGTGTCAGTCAAGGTTCAGGTGTAGCTGGATATGCATATTTGGCTGGTCAACATGGGCAACCTCATGATGGCATGGTGTGTGAAGCCAAATATTTTGGAGTTAGCCCTTCAGATGATGTGGTATTTATACATGAGATGGGCCATTATCTAAATCTACTCCATACTTTTGATGGTGGTTGTAAAAATGATAATTGCGATACTGATGGTGACAAAGTGTGTGATACACCTCCTGACCAATCCATGCATTCTGCATGCGTATTTAATTCTTGCCTAACGGATGCTGATGATACAAGTGTCAATAATCCTTTTACAGTCAATGTAAACGACATGACTCAAAATTACATGGACTACTCCCCATTTGAATGTCAGTTTGCTTTTACTGAAGGTCAGTCTGACAGGATGAGAGCTACCTTGGAAGGAGTACGGATGAGTCTTTTAGAGTCTAATGGCTGCTTATCTCCATGTCCCAATCCACTTACCGGAGTGATCAATATTCCAGCAGAGGGTCTAACAGGTCAAAGTATTGCTTTGGTTTATTCAGGCACAGATGCATCGCAATTTGAATGGAAGGTCAACGACGATGTTGTTTCCAATCAAAACAACTATAATCAAATTTTTACCTCACCCGGAACTTACACAATACAACTTACCGTCAACAACCAAGACCCAAATTGTATCAAAAAATTGCTGCATACTATTCAGATCAAATGTAATATTGTTGCAGATTTTAATCCTATTGTTTCAAGTATTAAAGAAGGATCTCAAGTTATTTTTACCAGCACTACTACGGGAGCTACTGAATTCACTTGGAAGGTAGATGGTGTAGAGGTCGGCAATGGATCTACACTCAACTATACTTTTAACAAAACAAAGGACTATCTGGTGCAGCTCATAGCCTCCAATCAGTATTGTAGTCAAAGTAAGATTGGCAAGGTAAGTGTGGAGAGTGCTTGTGGTGACTCTATTTGGTTGAAGTCTTATGTAACAGATAAAGGTGCCCTAAGACTTGTTCACAGAGAAGGAAATTCAGGCTCCTATTTGGGAGCAGGATTGTTCTTATGGGATACGAAATCTGTTGCTGTAAAATTCGATGAAAATCATGAAGTTTTATGGAGTAAATATTTCGATGTTTTAGGTAGCTGCGAAGGAGTGAATTTTAATGATGGAAGTTCTATGTTTAATGTTCAGAACGTAGCAAATAATAAAGGGTATATAGTCAAATTAGATCAATTTGGTGAATTGGAATGGGAAAAGGAGTTGATATTTGAAAATAATGGCATCAATTCCAATCGAATAGTTAATTTTTTGGAGGATGCCTTAATAGTCCAAAGTGGTCACATTATAAGAATGTCTATCGATGGTGTGGTTAAGTGGACAAAGTATAACAAAGATTTTTTACCAAGCAGTATATTTACAGCGAGAGATAGTAGTATATGGGTAGTTGGGAAGGATAAAACTAGCTCAGAAACTACAAGTATCTTAAACTTGGATCAAAATGGTAATCTGGTTTTTCAAAAACAACTTTCTTTGAATATATTTCCAAAGGATATTTATCAAATAGAAAAAGGAGATGTTTTTATTTCTTATGCTGACAATGTTAATGGTACTAATTTTAGTGTAATAATATTTAGCGAAAGTGGTGAATTTGTGTCAAACTACAAACAAACTAATCCGAGTCTGCATACTGAGAAT
>JAGVTV010000162.1:0-4033 GCA_019136675.1 Bacteroidota bacterium | reverse complement strand
AATAATAAAATATTACTGGCAAATAGAGTTTTAGGCCAGGAAGTAAATATAGCTTTGCTCGATTTGGATTATAAAACCATATGGGCTAAAAAGTATAAAAAAAGCAATATTTCTAATGAAATAAGTCCTTTGGGTTTTGCAAAATATAAAGATGGTTGGCTTATTGATGTTTTTAGTTCTAATAATGGAGTATTTGAAAATACAATCTTAAATATAAAACCTAACCAACCTTTGGAAGGATGTTATTTTTTTGAGGGTTTATACCCAGTTTTTGAATCTACGCCTATAATTGTTTCATCTTCAAATATACAATTAATTGATGGAAATTATACAGTAGCTGATCCTAATGTATCAATTATTGATTTTAACGTATCAATCTATAATGATTGCCGCCTACCTAATCCCTGTCCAAAAAATTGCAATCAGGATTTGGTCCATATGAAAATGGTTATGGAAAATCCATCCAATGTGTTTAGAGTGGAGCAAGCAGACAATAATGAACTGCTTCTCACCGGATTTAATGCTATAGATAATTATCATTTTTGGGGCAAAATCAATGAAGTAAATAAAAAAGGCAGAATAAGTAAAAATATAGATGCTAGAGCAAAGACAGCTGCATTTCTTTATCATTTAGGCTCCTATTTTGAAATTGGACTTTTAGACAATAAATTATTCATACAAAAAATCAGTTCAGCTGGAACCATTGAATGGACTAATTCTTATAACCAGATTACTTCATTAAGAGAAGTAAAAATTATTCAGGACAGGATTATTCTTTTTGGAAATGGTCAAATTTATTGCTTCGATTTGAATGGAAATATTATTTGGATAAAAAACAATTTGGCGTCAATCAGAAGTGTGAATCATTTTACAGCAAATGGTGTTTTCACTATCGATCAAGTTAGTAACAATAAAATCGTAATAACCAAAGTAAGCTTAGATGGTGAGCAAATTCTACAAAAATCATTAGACACAAATAATGAAATCAGTTTTATAGCTGCTAACAACAATATTTCCAATAATTTGACTTTAAAACTTACTCTTAGTACACAACAGGGCGCTAAAGTTCTATTGATTTTATTCAATAACAATGCTGATGTGTTGTTTTCGAAAGAAATATCGGGTGATATTGGTGTTTGGGCAGGATATTCAGAAAATGATGGGAATATTTTATATTATTCCAACATAAATTCGAAGTGGACATTTTCATTGCTGGACAGTAAGGGAAATGTGAAATTCACAAAACGAACATCAAAACTTTTTAACGCTGATTGGATATCCAAATACAAAAATGGTTGGATTGCAAATTGTAGAGGCGCCGACGGAGACCTTCTCATTTATATATTTCCCGAATCAAATGATGATTGTATTTTGCAATCTGCGGATTTGATTCAAGCAATCGATTACCCCATTTCTGCGATAAACAGCAATTTATTGCTTGCTGCTGCTGTACCAGTGCCAGCCTTAAATATATCACCTATCGAAAGTGAAGAAATATTAGTGTCCTTTGATGCCTTATGCACCGTAAATGCTCCATGCGTCGAGATCTGTGATAACGGTATCGACGATGATGATAATGGATTTGCAGATTGTGCGGACACAGCATGCCCATGTAATGTTTGTGACAACAAAGCCAACATTGCCATCAAATCCATTGACTCTGTAAAGTGCAACGGCAATACTTATAGTGTAAATATTAATGTATGTAACCTCGGTGATAAAACTATTATGCCAAATACGCCAATCACTTTTTATGACAATGATCCATGGACTACTACAGCAAATCCGATATCAATAAATCAACAGTTTATTGACTCTATCGCAATAGACAGTTGTATAAGTCAGGAATTTGTATTGCAAAAGTTTACTTCAGGCAAAATCTACGCCGTTGTCAATACCACAGTTGATATCCCAACTCCATTTTCTGCCCAAACTGTTTTTCCAACAGAAGACTGTGATATGACCAATAATACACTTGCATTTGAGTACAAACCGTTTTCACCTACGTTGGATCTTGGACCTGACATAGAGTTGTGTTATGGTCAGCCTGTATTTCTAACAGCACAAGAAGGGTTTGAAAAATATAGTTGGCAGGATTTTTATCCAGATAGAAACTATACAGCTATAGCTGCTGGTAAATACAGTGTTACAGTTACTGATGTTTGTGGTCTTACTCAATCCGATGATATAGAAATTAAATTGAAGCCCTCGGCGGCTATCGATTTGGGGCCTGATATAACATTTTGTAAAGGCGATACAATTAGATTAGGATTACAATCATCTGATAGCCGTAAATACATATGGGACGATGGATTCACTGGGATAGAACGTACCGTAAATAAAGCAGGTGTTTATACCATTGGGGCATATAATGATGATATATGTGTTGTCAAGGATACAATTATAGTGACAGAAGTGGATCGGCCGGTCCTGAATATAGAAGACCAAAAAACTTTGTGTGAGGGAGATACTTTTAGGATTACTCTGCCTATGGTTCAAGGTATTGACTACACCTGGAATGATGGTAGCACTTCTACGGATAGAACATTCTCTCAACAAGGAATTTTCTCGGTTGTAGCTTCTAATGCATACTGTAGTGTTACTGATTCAATTCAAATAAAAGTTTCAGAAAAACCAATAATATCCTTGGTAGATGAAATAAAAAAATGTGAGGGAGATACTATAAAGGTAGGTGTCAGTCCATCAGCAGGGCTTATGTATGAGTGGAATTCAGGACAATTGACTTCTGAAATATACATTTCGGAATCAGGTATCTTTACGCTTACTATATCTGACAATGGCTGTAAAAACATGGCCTCCATCAACGTTATTGACATCCCACGACCGATTGTTGATCTAGGTGACGACATAATCTCATGCGAGGGCAATACAGTGACGCTTTCTGTGCCTTCACAATCTGGAATTACGTATTTGTGGAATAATGGACAAGTAAATCCTACTATTGAAGTAAGTGAAAGCGGCAATTTTATAGTAGAAGCTAAAGTTGAAAATTGCATTTCTAGTGACAGCATCAATGTATCTTTTCTGCCCTTACCTTCATCTGATTTGCAAGATACTGTCAGTGCATGTCAAGGGCAATTGATTACATTAAGTATCAATAATCTACCAGAAAACAAATCTGTATTGTGGTCAGATGGTTCAACGAGTTTTACAAAAGAAGTGTCACAGAATGGTATCATTGAAGTGGAGATATCCAATGAAATTTGCAAAATTAAGGATACAGTTCAGGTGAAATTTTATTCACTGCCAGATAAAATTGACTTGGGACCTGATGCCACCATTTGTGAAGGAGATGTCTATAAAATCAATATACCAGATATAGCAAATCATAACTATTTGTGGAATGATGGTAATGTATCTCCAAACCGCGAACTAAGTAAAGAAGGCAATTATAACCTTGTAGCCACTAATGAATTTGGATGTAGTGTGACAGATAGTATTGAACTGAAAGTTACTGAAATTCCTGAATTTGATCTTGGAGAAGATTTGAAGTTGTGTTTAGGAGACTCCTTAGTATTGAGTCCTAAAATCCCAGTTGGGGCATCTATTATCTGGAATGATAATAACACCGATGAGATACGCATTATAAATATGCAAGGCCAATATACAGCGACATTGATGTATGATGGTTGCCAAATAAAGGACAGTATAGAAGTCTTATCTGATGACTGCAATCCCTTTAATATTATTTTTCCAAATGTATTCCGGGTGGGAAGTGTCGATAACGGATTGTTTAAAGGCACAGTAATAGGCGACAACTTGAGTGTAATTGAATATGATTTACGTATTTATGATCGATGGGGAAATTTGATTTTTGGAAGCAATGATGTTTTGGATGGTTGGGCTGGGAGTTTCAATGGCAAATCTGCTGACCAAGGAGTTTATATATACGTATATTCAGTAAAATATCTGTCTTTGGGTCAATTGATGACACGAAGTGGAACTGGCAGCATTACATTGCTTCATTGATTTTCTAGTTTTATATTTTTAATTTTATGGTACTTCGCCAAAT
>JAGVTV010000248.1 GCA_019136675.1 Bacteroidota bacterium | reverse complement strand
AGCCAAAGAGCACAAGCATCAGAGCCACGGCAGCTCCGGAAACTAACAGCCCGGCCCTGTGGATTCCGGTATTTCTTGTGTGTATTCCTGTCCATCTCCTTCTTAGTCCGGTAATCATGCTCAGTACAAGGACCAGGCCCAATCCTGCGGTCAGCAAAACTTTGATCATCAGGTTTCAATATTACCTTTGCGAACCCAGACATCCCTTTGCGGGAATGGAATCTCTATCTTGTTTTCCCGGAATAACCTTTCCACTTCAAACCTCACGAGGCTCTTGACATCCTCAGCCTGCATGACCTGTGTGGAAAAAAAGTACAGGGTCAGCACCAGGCCGTGGTCTCCGAAGTCATTGAGCCTGACAAAGGGGGCCGGACTGTCCAGCACATCACCGATCCCGCTGACAGAATCGAGAAGCAGCTTCCTTGCAAAACCGGTGTCCGTGCCATATGCCACCGTAATATCTATGTTAAACCGTACAATATTGTCATAGTGTGTCCAGTTGACCACTGATTGGTTTACCAGTTTGCTATTGGGTACCAGCATAGAGACACTGTTGCGTGTTTCGATCCTGGAAGCCCTGAGACCTATCTTGAGCAGTCTGCCTACCTGACCGTCGATTTCCAGCACATCACCCACCATGGCCGATCGTTCAAACAGCAGCACCAGTCCGGAAAAAAAGTCATTGAATGTCTGCTGCAGGCCCAGTCCCACACCGACAAGCAAAGCTGCCGCTCCTCCGTACACTATGCTCATGTCCGACAAAAACCGGTCAAGCACAAAGAGTATGGCTATCACATATATGATATAACTCACCAGCTGGTTGATGGCAAACTGTATCCCTTCGTCCATTTCATTGGTCTGGTACATACGGTACAGTGACACCTGCGTTATAAACCAGACTACCACTCTGGCAATCAAAAAAATCATCCCGGCAATGATGATGTCGGAAATATGGATCGTAAAAAGACCACTTTTAATCTCCTGCTGAAACAAAGTGGCATCCAGATCAAACCTTTTGAGGAATTCCTGGATGAGATACAGATACACGATGTATCTCACCAATCTGGTGGCTTTGATGTGGGTATGCCTTTCGTTCTGGAAGGTTCGCCTGATCGGTATTTCCCTCTTGTTGTACCGGTTGCGTATCACCAGATGACTGATTACCCAGTCAAAAAGCATAGCGGCAGAAAGCAGTACCATGACTTCGGCTATGTGGTTGACTGTGATGGTATACTCATTAAGTCTGATGACAGGAAAATCGAGGTTAAGCACCCTGAGTATGAGGATTATCGTCAGAAAAAGGAAAGAAAATGCCAGGTACAAATTGAATTTTTTCCGGTCCGGTTGTTCGGCGGACAGGATATCGTCTTCAAAAAAGGATTTTCCGGAAAGTCTGATGTATCCAAAAATGCCCAGAGCGATTATGACCACACATATAACAAGCTGGACAACAGTAATGTCAAATCCAGAAATTGTTAAAATGGTCTGCTCCATAAAAGTGGTTTTACCTTTCGGGTCAAATAATGGCAAATTTAGACTAAAAGGTCAGAAATTGCTATTATTTTAGGGTTTGAATCTTATTTTTACGTTTTAAGCAATGAGTTTATGTCGGAGAGTTTACAGAATAAGATAAGGTTTAAGGAGTTTATTATAGGCCTGATGGAGGCGGAGTCGCCGTTTAAAATCACTTTTTCAAAGCCCAGACACCAAAACAAGGAAGTGGTCAATGTATACCTCAAGCCAGCTGTCATTAAAAACCAGATCCAATATTCGCTTACATTCCGCCACAAGCACAAAGACGAGGTAAAAAATTATGTCCGCGAGCAGGTGCCGGATGTACTGGACCATCTTTTAGGCAATATGTTTCTTATTGCCACCCTTTTTACGACGGAAGAGGAATGGGTCCTTTTGCAGAGTAAAAAAGGCAAGGCATCACTGCAGATAAGGAAAAACCTGTCCCCTGTGGCCATTGATACCAGCCATGATCGGCAAAAGGCGAGACCTGTACCAGCGTTGACAGGATGGCTGCAGTTGTTGGGACTTGCGGGAGAGGATGGAAGAATATTTGATAAGTCCCAGGACAAATACCGGCAGATAAATAAGTATATCGAAATCATCGGCAGCCTTCTTGCCGGGGTCACCGATGACAGGATCTACCAGATATCAGACATGGGTAGCGGCAAGGGTTACCTGACGTTTGCACTGTATGACTTCCTGGTTAATACAAAAAAACTCAGGGTCAAAATGACAGGCTACGAGCTAAATGAAGACCTGGTGGGACTGTGTTATAATGTCGCGGCAAAAGAAGGTTTTGTAGGTCTCACTTTTCAGCAAAAGAGTATCGAGCAAGCCAATGTCGCCGGGGTGGATATGGTCATAGCCCTGCATGCCTGTGATACAGCTACTGATATGGCCATTGCAAAGGCGATTCAAGCTGGAGCGACTTATATCGTAGTGTCACCCTGCTGTCATAAACAGATACGAGGTGTGATGCATCACGAAAATATACTCAGCCCGGTTTTAAAGCACGGCATCCTCGAAGAAAGGCAGGCTGAGATTCTGACCGATGGCCTGAGGGCATTGATTATGGAAGCTTATGGCTACAAAACACAGGTTTTTGAGTTTATTTCCAATGAACATACAGGTAAAAATCTGATGATCACAGGAGTAAAGGGCACACCTGATCCTGCAGCCAGAGTCAAAGCAGATGAGCTTATGAAGTTTTTTGGGATCGAATACCATGCACTCGACAAGCAACTCGCAAAATAAATTGAATACCCAAAATTAAACCCAATCCAATGAAATTAAAAATCTCCCTCCTTATAGTTACCCTGCTGGTGCAAATGTCTGTACAGTCACAGGATAAACCCAAATGGGATGTCAACAATCCTCCGGGCAAGTACACAGAAGTAAGTTTTACCATCGATGAAGGCACCTGGATGAATATAGATGTCAGTCCGGATGGAAAGACCATAGCCTTTGATCTGCTTGGAGACATCTATACGATGCCGGTATCAGGGGGGGAGGCTACCTGTATCCGCAGTGGCCTGGCGTGGGAGGTGCAGCCACGATGGAGTCCCGACGGCCAAATGATTCTGTTTACGAGCGACAGCGGAGGTGGAGACAATATTTTCCGGATGAAACCTGATGGATCAGAGGTTACCCAAATCACGAAGGAAAGCTTCAGGTTGCTCAACAATGCCGAATGGACACCCGACGGGATGTATATCATAGCCCGCAAGCATTTTACATCCACCCGATCATTGGGAGCCGGTGAGATGTGGATGTATCATATTTCCGGTGGTGAGGGTTTACAGCTTACAAAAAGGAAAAATGACCAGCAGGACGTCAATGAACCCAGTGTGTCACCTGACGGCAAGTTGCTGTACTATAGTGAGGATGTATACCCTGGAGGATATTTTCAGTACAACAAAGACCCGAACAGTGAGATCTTTGTGATCCAGAGTTACGATATGGCCACTGGTGAAATCAAAAGGGTGGCCGGAGGCCCGGGAGGAGCTTGTCGGCCACAGGTTTCTGGCAAGGGTGATAAGTTGGCATTTGTGAGAAGGATCCGGGAGAAGTCCGTTCTGTTTGTTCAGGAGCTTTCTACCGGCAGAGAATGGCCTGTTTACGATGGACTCAGTAAGGATCAGCAGGAGGCATGGACGACTTTTGGTGTGTATCCGGGATTCGACTGGTTGCCCGGCGACAAGGAGATTATCATCTGGGCCGGTGGTAAGATTAAAAAAGTCGATGTGGAAAAAAGGACTGCCACTGATATCCCATTCAGAGTCAACGCAAAACACCGTATGATGGAAACGGTACAGTTTGAAAACAAGGCCTTTGAGGAAGAATACGAGGCTAAAGTGCTGCGTAACCTAGTCACCTCTCCTGACGGGTCAAGAATCGTCTTTAGTGCTCTGGGCTACCTGTACATGACATCAAACGGAAGTGTACCGCAAAGGATCACAAGTGGAGAAGACTTTGAGGCAGAACCATCATTTGACGCATCAGGCAATAGGCTGGTGTATGTAACCTGGAACGATGAAAAACTCGGGCAGATAAAGGTCTGGGATTTTGGCACAAGTACATCCACTGGGGTGACCGACGAACCTGCCATTTACAGAACGCCCTCCTTCTCACCGGACGGAAAGACCATAGTCTATCGCAAGGAAGGAGGCAATGGCCACCAGGGATTTATATACAACCTAAACTCCGGTATTTACAATATTCCCACTGCAGGGGGTAAACCACAGTTTATCACTGCCGAAGGAGAAAAACCTGTTTATTCGCCGACAGGCAATGAAATATATTTTACCACAGGCGGATTTCTGTTCGGATCGCTGAGCAAAGCATACAAGAGATTTGACCTCACCACCAGAAAGACCGAAACGGTGTTTAATACAAAATATGCGACCAATTTTGTAGCAAGCCCTGATCAGAAATGGGTGGCATTTACCGACTTGTACAAGGTATATGTCTCGCCGATGCCGCTGATAGGCCAGGGAGTGGGCCTTTCGGCCAATACAAAAGCCATTCCGGTAGCACAGCTTGGCAGGGATGCAGGGTACAACCTTCATTGGTCATCAGACAGCAAACAACTGCACTGGACCCTGGGCAATGAATACTTTACCGACAGACTTGACAGGAGATTCCTCTTTCTCGAAAATGCTCCGGACAGCATTCCACCCATGGATACGACTGGTAAAAAAATAATCCTCAGGTTCAGGGCAGACAAGCCATCAGGTAAGATTGCCTTTAAAAATGCCACAATCCTCACCATGGAAAACGACAGGGTCATCAAAAACGGAGTGGTCATCGTGGAAGGCAACCTCATAAAATATGCCGGCCCTGCAGCAGGTGCAAAAATAGGTTCGGGTACAAAAGTGATAGACCTGAAAGGCAAAACAATCATGCCCGGATTGATAGATGTGCATGCCCACCTGGGTGCTTTCCGTGACGGAGTAAGTCCGCAAAAGCACTGGGAGTACTTTGCCAATCTTGCATACGGCGTCACCACGACCCACGATCCGTCGGTCAATAGTGAAATTACCTTTGCACAGTCAGAAATGGTCAAATCAGGGGCCATGACCGGTCCGAGAATCTTTTCCACCGGAACCATACTCTATGGTGCAGAGGGCGACTTTAAAGCTGAGATCAACAGCCTGGCAGATGCTGAGTCGTCACTCAGGAGGACGAAAGCCCTGGGTGCCTTTTCAGTTAAATCCTACAATCAGCCAAGACGAGAGCAACGCCAGCAGGTCATAGAAGCGGCAAGGAAACAAAGTATCAGAGTGGTACCCGAGGGCGGATCGTTTTTTTACCACAATCTCAGCATGGTTGCTGATGGACATACCAGTGTGGAGCACAATATACCCGTAGCACCACTGTATAATGACGTGATACAGTTCTGGTCAAAATCAGGTACCAGCAATACTCCAACCTTGATTGTAAACTACGGCTCTGTCAACGGTGAATATTACTGGTATCAGCACACAGATGTCTGGAAAAAGGAAAAGTTACTGAAATACACACCCAGGGCCATCATTGATTCCAGGGCCAGGCACAGGACCATGATTCCCGAGGAAGAATACCGCAATGGCCACATTCTCACATCCGAATCCCTCAAGAAGCTCAATGACGCTGGTGTCAGAATAAACCTGGGAGCACATGGCCAGCTGCAGGGACTGGGAGCCCACTGGGAACTCTGGATGCTTGGCCAGGGAGGCATGACCAATTATGAGGCACTCCGCTGTGCCACCGTCAACGGAGCCAAACTGCTCGGAATGGACAAACAACTGGGCACCCTTACCCCGGGCAAGCTGGCTGACCTGATCATCATAGACGGCAATCCCATGGATGACCTCAGAAAATCAGAAAACGTCGTTTATACTATGGTCAATGGAAGACTCTACGAGACTGCGTCCATGAATGAGGTGTATTCAGCAGATAAAAAGAGAACCAGATTCTTCTGGGAACTGGATGGCAGCGGTAACGGGTATCCTTTTTATCAGGAAACCAACAGTTTTATGGGTCCAAGGTGTGGTTGCGGACTATGATATAGCATGGAACAAGGGAGGCCTTTTGATGCCCTTTAAAATATTTTAACCAAATAGTCCGGGATTTTATAATTGCCTTAACGGAACCAGGGCCTCTTCTTCCGTTTTACCGGTGTAATTGATACATAAAAAGTTTGTATCAGCATCATTAACCAGTAAAACAAAATGTCATGAAAAACCTTAGCTTTTTTGCCGCATGTATGATGATTGTTCTCCTCGCAGGACAAGGTGTAAGTCAGATCTCGATAGGGGGTAAGGCCGGTATAAATTTTGCCGATACCCGCGTCGAAGGACTGTTAAACAACCTGGTGCCGACACAGCAGACCTACACGGGCTTTACAGCAGGGATTGTGGCAGAAGTTCCTGTCTCAGGCAGATTGTCCTTCAGGCCCGAACTCAACTATATCCAAAAGGGATTTATCATCTCTGAAGCAGTGGATGTAAACGTTCTGGGCATTGATGTGCCGGTAGGTGCAAAGGCTAAGACAAGGGTCAACTATGTTGAGGCTCCTCTTATGCTTAAATACAATTTCGGTACAGCCAGTTCAGGTTTTTATGTCATGGGAGGGCCTACTGTGGCCTACGCAGCAAATGCACATCTACGGCCTGTGGCCTCAGTCATTATTGACATAAATCTGCCAAGAACAAATATAAACCTTAGCGACAATATTTACCAGAGATGGGAAGTATCAGGCACAATGGGAGCCGGAGCTCAGACCACGGCAGGCAATGGCACCTTGTTTGCAGATGTACGCTACAACCTCGGACTTACCAATATGCTTAACAACCCAATAGTCGATGTAAGGATTAAAAACCAGGGATTCAATATTTCCGCAGGTTACCTCTATAACTTTACCATGTAAGAGATTCCGTTAGCACTTCAATAGGCCGGTATTCCCAAAGGGGAGCCGGCTTTTTTAATTTTTTCTCGGAAAAGGTTATCTTTCAGCTTTAAACAGGTTACAAATTTTTAAATGGACAGGACAAACGGATTTATGCTTGTAGGAATATCGGTTCGTACCACCAATCAGGACAACAAATCTGTCAAGGATTTGGGAGACCTCTGGGGTAGGTTTTATTCCGAACAAATTATTAACAAAATACCTAACAGGGTTACAGACGACCTGATTTCAGCCTATACGGATTATAAAAGTGATTACACCGATGAATATACAACCATCCTGGGCGTTCAGGTATCTTCACTTGAAAATATTCCGCAGGGGTTAATCGGAAGACAATTTTCGGCCGACACCTTTGAAAAAGTAACTGTAAAAGGTGAAATGCCCGAGGCCGTCATAGATGCCTGGAAAGATATCTGGTTAAGAAACAATGAGTTAAACAGGAAGTATTCCTATGATTTTGAAGTATACGGGGCTGGTAGTCAAAACGGGATAGACTCTGAAATGGAAATCTATATCTCCGTCCGCATGCCGGAATAAGCCGTCCTTCTTCTATCAATACTTGCTGAAAATATAGGACACAAACTCCACCGAAATAGTGTCATATTTTGCTCCTGGTTGTTCGTTGATTATCCGCCGGACCACGTCATTGGCATTTCTGGTATTGTCAGAGCATCGCTGCTTGAAATACCTACGTATGTGTGAAGTATCCTGTCGGAAGCTCCTGAAGGTGTACTCCTGACAAAAGTGAAGTTCGAGAAATGAATTATTGATGACAATCCTGTAATCGGGATATGCATTCAGTACCACATCGTTGCCGTTAAGGCTGAATTGGGTTGTTACAAGCCTCGAATCGACAAATTTTTCCTTGCCTCCGGTGGTGTCGAGTCTGGCAAATTCGAGGACGGCTGAATTATTTGCTTCAAAGCTGATCTTTCTGAGAGACTCGGTCAGGTATTCTCTTTGAATATAAAAATTGATACTGTCGGAAATCTCCTGATTTGGCCTGTTAAAAGAGCCGATTGTGTCAGCCAGTGACCTTATATTTCCGGAGGGACCAATAGCAAATACCTGTTTTGAATCCAGGTGCGGACTGTTGTACCGATAGCTGGAAGGCACCTCAAAAGTTGCCAGTTGTTCCTTTTTACAAGCCTGAACCATCCATAATGCCATCATTGCCGTCAGCCAGTAAATGGGTTTCATCTTAAGGTTTTTATTATAAGTTTCGCACAAAATTAAGGCTTTCCGGCACATTTCGAGCCATATATCTGATATTTTCAAAATATGAACACAGTCAATACACTCTTCACCGCTGAGATTGTATAACGAATAATGCCTGTGTTTATTTCATTTTCCTGCATAAACAGGTAAAATTCATACTTTTGTAAAAAGCATCATTGCCATGTCATTTTTCAGGAACATGATTATAATATCCCTTTGTCTGGCAGGCTGCAGGCAGGGAGAGAAACCACAGCCCGCCGTATCTTCAATACCCTGTGCCGGATACGATAAACCCGATACTTTGTCTATCAGGCATTACGTCGACATGTATGTCCCGCAGACCGGGCCGAAAAGTGCCGCCTATATACTCGAAGAAGGAGACGCTGCCATGATTGCCAGAGCCTGGATGACCGGACACGCCAGAAAAACCATTGACATACAATATTTTATTTTTTCGCTCGACAATGTCGGACTAATAGCGTGTGACTACCTGGTAAGGGCAGCTGACCGAGGGGTAAAGGTCAGAATTCTGGTGGATGATGTTATGGTCGAGGCAGAGCCCGAGGATATTCTGGCTATGGATCATCATCCCAATATCGAGATCCGCATCTACAATCCCGGAACCAATATCGGCAAAAACATAACCGGCAAAGCCATGTCACTTGCTACGGATTTCAGGGGCATTAATCAGCGGATGCACAACAAAACATTTATAGTGGATGGTTTGGCGGCCATTACCGGAGGGCGTAATATAGCCGGTGAGTATTTTGACTATGACCACGAGTACAACTTCAGAGACAGGGACATCCTCCTGCTGGGTAAAAGCTGCCAGGATGTGCAGGCCTCCTTTGACCTGTTTTGGAACGATGGACTGGCAATCCCTGTCGGCACACTGCTCAAAGACCTTGAAGACAGGCTGTATCCTCCTGATATGTACGACGACCTGCACGCTTACGCATGTGACACCGCTAATTACTGGCCACAGGTTAGAAAAAGGGTCGCGGACATACCCCGTGCCATCGAAAAGATAGCAGAGTCCGGAGAACTGATATTGACAGATAGCATACTTTTTGTATCGGATTTACCGGGCAAAAATGACGGGAAAGAAGGCCTGGGTGGAGGGGGCAATACAACTTCGGCCCTGATTACACTGCTGGAAGAAGCAAAGGAAAGTGTCTTCATCCAGTCTCCGTACCTGGTCACCACAGACCTGTCGAGGGGGATATTTTCAAAACTCACAAAAAGTGGCGTGAAGATCCATATCCTCACAAACAGCCTAGCTTCCACTGACAATCTGGAAGCCTTCAGCGGTTACCAGCGGGACAGGGCCAGGCTTCTGGAAAGCGGAGTGAGAGTCTACGAATTCAGGCCTGACGCTGCCTGCAGAAACAAGCTCATGACAGGATCGCTGCAGAAGACCCTGGCACACAAACCTGTCTTTGGCCTGCATGCCAAGTCCATGGTCATCGATGGTAAAATTGCTGTAGTTGGCTCTTTTAACCTGGATCCCAGAAGTGCAAACCTCAATACTGAATGCATCACGGTGGTCAGGGATCTGGTTATGGCCAAACGGCTGGAAGCTATCATGAAAAATGAAATTTTGCCCGAAAACGCATGGGAAACCACGGCCCATTTTAATCCTGACCATAAGGTGAGCCTAAGTAAGAGGATTAAGACCAGAGCCAGAAGGATAGTGCCCAAAGACATCCTGTAGGGAAGTTACCGGAGGTTTTATTTTAACCCCTCACTTTTGAATATTCATCACCTATGTGAAAAAGTGCATCACCCAGTGAGACGACACTGGCATTGTTGTGACAAATGATGTGTCCATCGATTTTGGCAATGATGTCCGTACTTTTAGTGCCGAAGGCTTCCTTGATTTCCCCCAGTTTTTCGCCTTTGGACACCACCTCGCCGGCTTTTTTTGACCAGATGAAAAGGCCCGGTACACTGGCCCGTATCCAGCTCGTCTTGTGGATGATCCATTGCTCCGCAGGAGGGGTAACATTAAAGCCATCGGCCATGCCTAGAGCAGACAGTTGTGATTTGATGGTCTCAATACCTGACTCAATGGAAAGCCTGTCCAGCCGTATGGATTCGCCGCCTTCGTATACTATGGCCGGCACCTTCATGTCGGAGGCCGCCCTCCTGAATGAACTCCTGATAAGAGGTTGTTCGATAAGGTATCTCAGGTTTGTATTAAACGCCATTTGAGCGGCTACCGGGTCCTTTTTGCTGTAGCGTATCTGGGGATAATTGTATCTGGCACTGCCGCCCGTATGGAAATCAATGGCAACATCTGCCTGTGGCAATATTTTTTTGGTAAGGATTCTGGCTACACGGGATGCCAGAGATCCGTTCAGATGTCCCGGAAAAGAACGGTTTACATCCTTGCCATCAGAAACATCTCTGGTAAAGTTTATAAATCCGTAGACATTAAGCAAGGGTATAACTATGACCGTGCCGCAGGTTATGGAGTTGTAAATTCCCTGTTCAAAGCTGCGGCGGACAATTTCAATGCCATTGATCTCATTGCCATGGACACCGCCCAAAACCAGTAGAGAAGGGCCCGGTATTCCGGTGTGCAGCACATGGGCAAAGACATTTATTCGGTTGCCGGACGGCAGCATACCAGCATTAATGCGTATGGTGTGCATTTTTCCTTCGGTAACGATCTCATTGTCTATAATAAGCTCTTCAATATTGTGAAGTTTTGGAGTGATTAGTTTGCTGAGCATACTTTTTTATTTTCGGTTTCTTTCTACAAACTGGATGATCTTACCAGCTATATCTTCACCGGTAGTGCCTTCGATACCCTCCAATCCGGGAGAGGCGTTGACCTCGAGCACCATAGGTCCGGAATGTGTTTTCAGCATGTCTACTCCGGCTATTTTAAGGCCAAGAATTTCCACGGAGCGGAGAGCTGTCTCTTCCTCCTGGCTGGAAAGTGTGATTTTTTCTGCGGTACCTCCCCTGTGCAGATTAGACCTGAAGTCTCCGGGCCTTGCCTGCCTTTTCATGGCACCGACGATCTCACCGTCCACCACAAAGGCACGAATGTCAGCACCCTTGGCTTCCCTGATAAATTTCTGAAGGATGACCTTTTCCCTGGTCGTGTAAAAAGCTTCCAGGATGGACTCGGCATTGCTTTTGTTTTCAGCAAGAATGACTCCCATGCCCTGGGTTCCGGACACGAGCTTGATGATGATAGGGTAGGGCTCCATATCGTCCAGAAGATATGACATGGTAAGGGGGTTGCTGACATAAACGGTTTTGGGTACTCCTATACCCTGGCTCCCGAGTATCTGAAGGCAACTGAGCTTGTCGCGGGCTTTGAGCAGGGGTTCGGCATGAAGGGTGGAAAAGATGCCCTGGCTTTCAAACTGCCTTATGACGGCTGCTCCGTAGATGGTGGCAGTACTGCCTATGCGGGGAATCACAGCATCGGTCTTTTCTATGGGTTGATTGTTAAATAATACCTTGGACTTACCCGATTCTATGACCAGGTCGCAGGCCATGTGGTCGATCACCCTTACGTAATGATTACGCCTTCTGGCTGCATCCACTATGCTTTGCGTGCTGTAAAGCGATGCATTTCTCGAAAGTATGACAATATTCATCGGGCAGGTATTATTAAGGAGTAAAGATAATGTTTAAAAATAATTATAATAAAAGTGGCCCTCATAGAGCAAATTGTAATTACATTCGGGTTCTTAAAAGATCAAAACATGGCACTGACCGAACTCAATAATAAAAAGACCATTAATGCGTGGGCGTTTTTTGACTGGGCAAACTCGGCCTATGCACTTGTGATTTCAACGGCTATATTTCCGGGGTATTTTGAAGAATACACACCAAAAATAATATTCCTGGGTCCGTTTGAATTTTCAAACAGTTCACTGTATTCATTTGCCGTATCCTTTTCATATATCATCATTGCCATGCTTTCTCCCCTGCTTTCAGGGATAGCGGACTACAGCGGCAGAAGGAAGTTTTTCCTTAAGACTTTTACCCTTGTCGGCTCCCTTGCCTGCTCAGCACTGTATTTTTTTAAAGGTGAGCCGCAGCTGTGGTTGGGAACCTCTGCTTTTGTGCTTGCCACCATAAGTTTTGCCGGAAGTCTGGTGTTTTATGACTCCTATCTCCCCCTCATCGTCACAGAAGACAGGTACAACAAGGTAAGCGCCAAGGGCTACACATTCGGATACATAGGAAGTGTCATCCTGCTTTTATTTATATTGTTTATGATCCAGAAGCCTGAATGGTTTGGGCTGTCCGGTGGCCAGACAGGAGCAAGGATAGGATTTTTACTGGTGGGAGTTTGGTGGCTGGGGTTTTCGCAGTAT
>JAGVTV010000132.1 GCA_019136675.1 Bacteroidota bacterium | reverse complement strand
TGTGAGGCCTCATCTATGATTACGGTGTCAAATTCCTTAAGACTGAACAATTCCGGCCTGCCCAGAATACTTGAGACTGTGGACACAAATATCCTCTTGGACGTGAGTAAGGCGACAATCTCCGCTCGTGTCCTGGCATTGCGTATAAACTGCTCCAGCAGCCTGTCGTGAAATCTGCCATCTGCCGCAAATCTGCTGCCAATACGCAGATAAGAGTCATGGAATTCTACACCAAGGCTTGTAAGAGCATCACAAATTTCATCCACCGCCCGGTTGGTATATGCCAGCAAAAGCACATTTTCAGCAGTGTTGTCATGCAGGTGACGGACCAGGTTTTTAATTACCACACTTGTTTTGCCTGTTCCCGGTGGGCCCCAAAGCAGGAAGTAATCTCTGCAGTTTGCCATTTTTTCCAGCATTTCCTGCTGGTCACGGGTGAGGTTTTCGCCGGAGACTGAAACTTCCGTAACCTGTTTTTTAATGCCAGGCCTCTTCCTGCCCAGATAGAGGTCCCTGTATTCTTCCGGGGCAGTAGCCCACGCAAAAAGACTTCTGTACATCTGCCCGAAACTGCTGTCCAGGTTGTCAGGTTCAATGTTCCAGCTATTGTTTTCCGTAAAAAGTCTCTGGTTATATTGCTTGTTCCTCAGCCTGACAGTCACCTTTTCGGAATCCAGGCCTGTGATGGTGCATTTAAAGATCTGGTTTCGCAGTACAGCCTGTGACTGATCGTCTTTTGCAGGGTAAAGCACCCCAATGTCGCCAATACGGAAATTGACGAGGTTTTGGTCATTTGGCTTTCTTAAGAATGTAATAAATGCATCCTCATTTGAAGTGTGATTTTCGAGAATCGACAGGCCTGAAAGTATGGAAAACCTGTCCCTTTTTTCTTCGTTACTCTCAAGCCACAAGGCAGCATGGCCATTGGACCTGCTCACACCATGTTCTCCGGTTTTGGTCATGGATTGCTCGCGGGCCACAAAAGCCGTAAAGCATCTGAAATATAACCTGCACACGGAATCAAGAGTGGTGTATATGTTGTGAAAATTCTCTACATCCTTCAGGTTAAATCCTTTAAATTTTGGAAAATTCTGGGGCTTTAAATACCTCAGTATTGCATCATCGGTATCCGCATTTTTTAGCTTTTGTTCTATAGCCATCAGTTCATTGCGGAGTTTCATAGCTTCAAATTGCTGTGCCTTGACAGGTGGTGCAAACCGAAGGGGTTTTTCGACTTCCTTTGAGTACAAGATATAATTAAATGATTTTGACCTTCTGGAAAAGGAAGACTGTATCATCAGTTCGTACAGCAAAGTCTGGATGTAGTGTCCGGCGTTAATGCCATAGGTGTTGGTCCGGAAGGTAGAGCCGCTTTTTAGCTCTATGATGTCAAAAGTTTTTTGGTCCTCCCTTTGGTGAAGCACGTCAAGACGTCCCTGAATACCATAGTCCCTTGAAAAAAAAGAAGGCTCCAGAAATATGTTTTCCCTCCTGATCTTCATCTCAGTAAACTTGTTTTTAATGGTGTCTTGCAGGTTGTTAAAATGCATTTTGAGTTTGTCGACAAGGTCCCTGAGTTCATCATCACCCAGGATCGAGAATCCAAGCGGATTTGATCTGAAGAGCACCGGCAGGAGACTGGCAAGATTGGTGTCCGGATCTGAGATGAGTTCATCCAGCAAGGTGTTGACAAGGTTTCCCGTGAGCAGTGGTGTGGTGGGTTCAGATTGTTTAAACCTTGAGATCAGGTATAAAAACGGATTGGATCCAAATTCTTTGAAACATTCGGCTATAGCCGTCACATCTACAAGGTGGTCAGGATGGATGATCAGCCCTGCCGGCAGGTAAACTCCGTCCTCCCTTATCTCGGTATCTATGAAGTTTACGTGGATAGGCAGGGTAAAAGTCTTTATCAGAGATTCGATGTTTTGGTTAAAGATCTCATTTTTGTCATGTATGTCATATAAAGCTGTTTTTTCAGTGGTCGGTTCCTGGTCGTCAAAAAACCGCAGTTCCTTTTTTGAGGGATCGACACGAAAAAGTACAGCTTCTACCACCGGTCTGAAACCTATTGTCTTTCTTTTCTCAAAATCAAACCTGGATTTAACATACTGCCATTCTTCCTGGGAAGGGCCCGCTGTGGCAATCATGAAAATATCCCTCAGCAAGATGCCACATATAGCCACCCCCAACTTTACATAATCGGTTTCCGTTTCATGTCTGATGATACCTGTCTCATGGGCCTTGCGAAACACATGTGCCAGGTGCAGATTGGACGGGCTGATCTTATATTTGGTGCCAATAAAGGCAAGCCTGGAAAACAGAGTGGTAAAACTGATCTTTTCCTCTGATGAAGCCTCTTCCAGAATAAGGTTAAATAATTCAAAGAGGTGCTTGCCTTTTTGGTAATCATTCAGCACCTGATTGTTTTTTATCAGCTCAAACTGTTCGGCTATTATTTGCAGATTGTTTTGTTCTTCTGTAAAGCTAAGGATATTTGGTTTTAAATGGCAATTTGTACTCTTTATTTGTCATGACAGCTGCCGGAGAGGTGGCGGGCCGGAATGCTTATTTCCAGCCCGTCCATATTCAAACCTGGTTAGCTCTGTTCAGCCCTTGAGATCCTGTAAAACTCATTGACGACCACCTCCGTGACGTACCTGGTGACGCCTTCCTTGTCTGTGTATGACCGGGAGGTCAGCTTGCCCTGGATGGCCACTTCATTGCCTTTGGTTAGGGTGGAGGACATGAGCTCTGCGGTCTTGCCCCAAGCTACAAGATTGTGCCACTCTGTCTGCTTGACTTTTTCACCCTTGTTGTTTGTGTAGTAATCGTTGGTGGCCAGGACGATGGCAGCCTTTTTATTGCCATTGT
>JAGVTV010000017.1 GCA_019136675.1 Bacteroidota bacterium | reverse complement strand
GTGACCATGTCCGGGGGTAAGGGTTCCTATTCATTTAAGTGGACCTCACCTGCAGCTATCAGCGGGGATTCGGCCTTTTTCTATTATGCTATGCTACAGGCCAACGGAAATGGCAAAACTTCAGGTGATAATGCAAATTCTGGTGTTACCAAGGTCTCCATGACTCAGGTCTCAGCTACTGAGGAACAACAACAAACTTCGATCAGTCTTTATCCCAATCCGGTGAGTGATTTTCTTACGGTAAGCACTGAAGAAGGAACCAGGTCTGATGTAGCCCTCCTGGGAAGTGACGGCAGGCAGATTTCAACTTTCTTACACGAGGGAGGTGATCGTGTTTTGGATGTGCGTGCCCTGCGAAGTGGTACCTACTTTATCAGAATTTCCGGAAGGGAAGGAATCCGCACCCGCTCAGTACAAATAGTCAGGTAAAAGTTGCTCACCTATCTGATGTGATCTTGTCATTTCAAGCTTCAGTGTTGGCAATTTTAGTTTTTTATCCGAAAGGTTCCATTTCTGGCCAAAAATTATTTCGTTTTAACAATTATGGCTTTGGATAAAACTTTAATTGTCAAAACATAATTAAGTACTCTAACATTTTTAATTAAAAACAAATTGCTAACCGTTTATGAGTTATTTTAATCAGGATGACCTGAAAAAATTTGGTAACATAACAGATCTTCAGCCTGAGATGGGCAAAAAGTTTTTTGAGTGGTATGGAGAGGTGTTTAAGGAAGGTGCCCTTTCCGTAAGGGAAAAAAACCTTATTGCATTGGCGGTCGCCCATGCTTTGCAATGTCCCTATTGTATGGATGCTTACACACAGGGTTGCATCTCAGAAGGGGCGGATGAGGAGCAAATGATGGAGGCAGTCCATGTGGCGGCAGCTATCCGGGGAGGTGCTACCCTGGTCAATGCCGTGCCGATGATGAATACCCTGAAGGCCAAGTTAATGTGACTTGTCACGGACCCGAAAAAACACACACTGTACACATGAGCGTCAAACAAAGAAGTCAGACCCTGAAAAGGTCCCACAACCCATTTGCCGATAGCTTTTACCAGCTCCGGGTGCTCAATGGGGAAGAAATGGTCGGAAACACCTTTGAGCCTTTTTTTGGTCGGCTGACCGAACCGCTTGTTCCGGTTTATCCGGAAGTCTTGCAGGTTAACTTGGGTAAACTCTGCAACCAATCCTGTGCCCATTGTCATGTGGACGCAGGACCTGACCGCAAGGATGAAGTAATGTCCCGGTCCACTATGGAGAAAATACTTCAGGTCCTGGCTGTCCATCCTATACCAGCGGTAGACATTACAGGGGGTGCTCCCGAGATGAATCCGAATTTCCGGTGGTTTGTGGAGGAATGCCGTAAGCTGGGCAAAAAAGTCACGAACCGGTGCAATCTTACTATAATTGTCTCCCATCCCAAATACAGGGATTTGCCTGTTTTTTTTGCACAGCATGATGTGCATGTAGTATCCTCATTGCCTTACTTTACCAGGTTGCGTACCGACAGCCAGAGGGGCGAAGGCGTATTTGAAGATAGCATTGAGGCTTTGAAATTGCTTAATGAGGTTGGTTATGGAAAGGAAGGGTCTGGATTGAACCTTGACCTTGTGTACAACCCATCAGGGGCTTTCCTTCCCGGTAACCAATCCTCACTGGAACACGAGTTTAAAACCCAAATGCTCAGAAGGTACAGCATCCTTTTCAATAGGCTGTATGTAATCACCAATCTACCTATAAGCAGGTTTCTTGACTACCTGATCGAATCGGGAAATTACAAAGAGTACATGGCCGCCCTGGTCGAAGCGTTTAATCCTGCTACCATAAACGGACTGATGTGCCGGTACACCCTCTCGGTGGGTTGGGATGGCAGGTTGTACGACTGCGACTTCAATCAGATGCTTAATCTTGGTGTAGATTCACCTTCGGGACATATAGATACATTTGATCTGGAGAGTCTGATGGCACGTAGGATCGTAGTCAATCAGCACTGTTACGGTTGCACGGCTGGTGCAGGCAGCAGTTGTGGCGGAGAGATTACAGCCTGACGTATTTATCTCATAGGCGGTGATGATTCAGGTCATTGACCGGATGGTAGTTTTAGATGCACTTTTGTTTCGACAAAGAAATTAAAGTCTCCGGAGTTCCAATGTGGGGTTATCTTGGGAGCAACAGATAATCAATACAGGGTTAACAACTGCGGCAAACCTTATTTCTTGAATATTTTTAATTTGTTTTAAAGTATTTATAAAATGAGAATCGGTAGAATTATTTTCGGAATTCTGGGTGCTATTGGAGCTGGTGCAATACTTGGTGTTTTATTTGCTCCGGACAAAGGTAGTGTTACCAGAGCCAAACTTACACGAAAAACCAATGAATTTGGCGAAGACCTGAATGCCAAGTTTACGGATGTCGTTGAGACTGTGAATAAGAAAATGGAGGTTCTCAAAGAAGAAGCTAATAAAATGGCTGTAGAACTGAAGAAGAAAGCAGAAAATGCCCGTTTTGAAAATACGGAAAAAGCCAGAATGAATTAGAATCTGAAAGCAGCATTATTATGCTGTAACTTGAAAAAATAGGGTTGTCGGGTGTCATGCCTGGCAACCTTTTTTGTTTTTTATGGTTTAAGGCCTAACTTTGCATCAAAAGTAGTGTTACCATTACCTAATAAAACCATTATGATAGACCTGACCGAAAAAATCCAGGAAGCCCTTAACAGGCAAATAGGATATGAAGCCTATGCATCCAGTTTTTACCTCGCCCTGGCTTACTGGTGTGATGATCAGGCCCTTGAAGGATGCAAGAAGTTTTTTCTCAGACAATCTGATGAAGAACGCATGCACATGCTAAAAATCTATGAATACATGAGTGAATCCGGGGTGCAGCCGGTAACGCCCGAGATAGCCAGGCCTCCATTTTCTTATGACAGTATTAAGGATGCCTTCCAGAGAGTATTTGAACAGGAACGTAAAGTTACCATGGCCATCCATGAACTCCTGAAGCTGGCTATCTCTGAGGGAGACTACAATACCCAGCACTTCCTGCAGTGGTATGTGGATGAGCAGCGTGAAGAAGAAGCTGTAATAAGAATGATCCTGGACAGGATTAAGGTTATAGGTGAGGGAGGCCAAAGTCTTTACTACATAGACAAGGAAGTAGATAAGATAAACATGCAGGTAATAGCCGCCGAAGCAGCAGAATCAAAAGACCAGGCATGACCAGGCATCTGATAGCCCCTTCCGTGCTGGCAGCTGATTTTGGTAACCTTGCCGGTGAACTGGAAATGATCAACCGCACCGAGGCAGATTGGCTCCACGTAGACATCATGGATGGTATGTTTGTGCCTAATATTTCATTTGGTCCTGATATTGTGAGGGTTATGAAAAAGTATTGCCATAAGCCTCTTGATGTACATCTCATGGTCGAAAAGCCGGAAAGATATCTTGACCATTTTGCAGAAGCAGGAGCTGCCCATATTTCCGTGCACATTGAGGCTTGTCCTCACCTGCACAGAGTACTTCAGCAAATCAGGGAAATGGGAATCAAGGCCGGTGTGGCAGTCAATCCTCACACCTCTGTTAGCCAGTTGGAAGATATTCTCGAAATCTCAGATCTGGTGATTCTTATGAGCGTAAATCCGGGATTTGGCGGCCAGAAATTTATTTACCAAACGCTGCCGAAGATCAGGCAACTCCGGGAGATGATCACTGTCCGTAACCTAAGTACCCAAATTTCTATCGATGGCGGTGTGGGGTTGCAAAATGCAGAAGCCATACTTCAGGCCGGTGCAGACATACTCATAGCCGGTACCAGTGTATTCAAATCCGATGACCCGGCTGCTGTTGTAATTGCCTTTAAGAACCTCGGTGGTTTTGAGTATTGACAAGAAGCTTCTGCAATACTAAATTATGTAAGGCATCCGTTTAATAATCCTTACCTTTGGCTTTCTATGTTGATAAGATTTATTTGGCTTTTTGCCCTTTGTTTGTTTTGTGCTGGTCTTTACGGGCAGACAGGAACCGTCTTTGGCATGGTCAGGGATATAGACAACAATGCCGGAATAGATTATGTGACGGTGTATGTCGAAGGCACTCAAAATGCGGTCGAGACTGACCAGAATGGCCTTTACCGCATCCAGGTGGAGGCAGGTAAGAAAATTCAACTCAAATTCTCCAGGATAGGTTACTCAGAAATATCCGTTAATGTGGAGAGCATGAAGCCAGGCCAGAAACGAAACATAAACGTTAAAATGGTGCCCAAAACCTCTGATATTGAGGTCGTGGTCAGTGCGGGTAAAATCGAAGACGTGGGTATGGTCCGGGAGGAGGTGACCGAGCTCAAGATCCTGCCTACGGCATCCGGCAACTTTGAAAGCGTACTCCCTCATATTGCCATGGGCGTAAATGCTGGGTCGGGGGGCGAACTAACTTCACAATATAATGTCAGGGGAGGCAATTATGACGAAAATCTGATCTATGTCAATGATTTTGAGATATTCAGACCCCAACTGATCAGGAGCGGCCAGCAGGAGGGACTTAGTTTTCCTAATATTGACCTGATCCGTGACCTTTCTTTTTCTTCAGGAGGGTTTGAGTCAAAGTTTGGTGACAAGATGGCTTCAGTACTTGACATCCGCTATAAACGGCCGGAGGATACGAGAGCCAGCATAACGGCAAGTCTTTTGGGGGCTTCCGCCCACCTGGAAGGAAGCAGAAGACTCGGCCCCAATGCATACAATAAATTCCGCTACCTCATAGGGGCCAGATACAAAACCAATGCCTATCTGCTCGGTAGTGCAGACATCAAGGGCGAGTATGTGCCAAATTTTACCGATATCCAGGCTTATCTGAGTTATGACATAAGCAAAACGCTGCAGTTGTCGCTGATCGGCAATTACAACGGCAGCAACTATAATTTTAAGCCTTCATCCGGCAAGAGCAAAAAGGGTACGATCGACTTTCAGCTCGAGCTGAATACACAGTTTGAAGGTCAGGAAAATGACAGGTTTAAGTATGGAATGTCCGGTGTCACGATGACCTACGTTCCCGAAAGGGACCATAATCCCCTATATATGAAGTTTATGGCATCGGCCTACCGGGCTTCAGAGGAAGAAAAGTTTGATATCCTGGGCAATTACCGGCTTTCTCAGATAGAAACTGCCCTGGGAGAAAACACGGGCCAGGAGATTGCCGTCCTGGGTACCGGCACGCAGCATACCTACACAAGAAATTTCCTGTACAATACAATCCATAACCTGGAGTACAAGGGAGGACTCGAACTCGGTAGTTTTCCGGGGTCAAAGTTTCAGAAAATCCACTTCCTGCAGTGGGCCATCAAATACCAAAACGAAAGATTTGACGACCAGCTGAATGAATGGGAGAGGATAGATTCTGCGGGATATTCACTGCCTAACGACGAAAATTCACTGATTTTAAACAGGGTACTCAAATCTAAAAACCAGGTATCCAATGACCGTATACAACTGTATGTGCAGGACGGTTACTCTATCATTTCGGACCGGTCTGAAATCAGGGTCACAGGAGGTGTACGTGCCACGTACAGGTCACTTAATGGAGAATGGTTCTTCAGCCCCAGGGTGCAATTGCTATATAAACCACTTGCGTGGAAAAAGGATATATCCTTTAAACTGGCCGGAGGGATATACAATCAGGTACCTCTGTACAGAGAGATGCGGCGTCCTGACGGGACACTCAATACCAGCCTGAAGTCACAAAAATCGCTCCACCTCGTCGCTGGCCTTACATATGATTTTACCTGGGAATCAGTGAGCAACAGACCGTTCAGGATTATCTCTGAAGTGTATTACAAGGATTTGTGGGATCTTGTATCCTATGAGGTGGATAATGTCAGAATCAGATATGCCGGCGAAAACAACAGTTCCGGGTACGTTTTGGGTTGGGATTTCAGGATCAATGGAGAATTTGTACCAGGAGCTGAGTCATGGATTAATCTGTCTATTCTGTCAGCCAGGGAAAAACTCAATGGGGTCGAGCATCTCAGGTATGAAATCCGTGACTCTGTGAGAGTGCCGGTAGTGGTAAATAATGTGCCAAGGCCTACGGATCAGCTTATGACACTCAATATGTTTTTCCAGGATTACCTGCCAAAAAACAAAAATGTCAAGGTGAACCTGAATTTTTCTTTGGGTACGGGACTTCCTTACGGACCACGGATAAACAACGATGTTTTCAGGAATTTTTTCCGTCTGAGGCCCTATCATCGCGTGGATATAGGATTTTCTTTCCAGCTTTGGGAAGAATCCTGGCTGAAACGAAAACCCCACCATCCACTCCGTTTTTGCAGAAACAGTTGGATAAGTATCGAAGCTTTTAATCTGCTTCAGATCGCTAACCAGGCATCGGTCAATTGGATCAAAACCCTAACCAATGAAGAATATGCCTTGCCAAACAACCTCACAGGCAGACGCTTAAACTTGCGTTGGAGAATTGAATTTTAGCTCCGCATGTTTAATTAATATAAAAATTGTATTAATTTTGTCTTCTCTTTAAGTGGCAGTAATTCCTCTCTGTATTCCCAAAATTTTTTATATATTTTACCCAAATTCGTAAATGATCAGGAATTTTATTCTTTTTTCGGTAATAATAGTCATCCTTGTCCAAGGAAACCTTACTGCCCAAAATTGGGGTTTGGATATTAAAACAGACAGTCTCAATTTTTTTCAGATTCGTGATGCATATAACAATCAGTGGAAAGACAAGGATCTTAAGACAACCAAAGGCTGGAAACAATTCAAGAGATGGGAGTGGTTTTGGGAGCCAAGGGTGGATGCTCAGGGCAATTTCCCACCTGCCGGCAAAAATCTGGATGAATTCAATAAATTCCTTCGACAAAACAGATCGGGTGTCAGATTGCCCTCAAACTGGGTTAGCCTTGGGCCAACTGTAAGTGCCGGCGGATATGCGGGCCATGGTCGTATAAATGCTATTGGCTTCCATCCTTCCAATAGTCAGATCATTTATGCAGGTGCCTCTGGCGGAGGGCTTTGGAAGACTACCAACGGAGGTTCCACCTGGTCCACAAATACGGATAACCTGGCATCTCTCGGCATATCAGCGATAGTTGTGGATCCCGTAAATCCCAATATCGTCTATATAGCAACGGGAGACTGCGACGGTGGTGATAATTATTCTGTTGGAGTGCTCAAATCAACTGATGGTGGCACAACATTTAACACCACCGGGCTCAACTGGTCAGTCTTCCCAAACCGTCTCATCCGCGGCATGGTCATGGACCCTAATGACAACAATACCCTGGTCGCAACAACCAGCGACGGAATATACAGGACTACGGATGCCGGAGCCACCTGGACGCAGGAGCAGACAGGAAGCTTTTACGACGTTGAGGCCAGGCCGGATGCAACCACTGATTATTATTATGCCAGTACTGCCAATTCGATCTTCAGGTCCGTGGATAAAGGTGACACATGGACATCCGTACAGACCATAAACGGAAGCAACAGGATAGCTCTTGCAGTCACTGCGGCTGACAATACAGTGGTTTATGCGTTGTCCTCAAAGTCTTCAAACAACGGCTTTAACGGACTTTTCCGTTCTGCCAATTCGGGGGGAAGTTACACCAGTATGTCCACAACGCCCAATCTTCTTGGCTGGAATGCCAATGGTGGCGATACCGGAGGACAGGGGTGGTATGACCTTGCCCTGGCAGCTGATCCGGCAAATGCTTCAATTGTTTTTGTGGGAGGAGTGAATACATGGAAATCAACCAATGGGGGGACTAACTGGTCACTCAAGACCCACTGGTCCGGAGCCAGTGGAGTACAGACTGTTCATGCAGATAAACATGTACTGACATTTCAGGGATCAAATTTATGGGAAGGCAACGACGGAGGTTTGTATGTATCCTTTAACGGCGGAAACAACTGGACCAACAAAACGGATGGTATAACACACTCACTTCAGTACAGGATTGGAGTTTCCCAATCAGATGATAAAGTTATCACCGGCCTTCAGGACAATGGCACCAAACTCCTGACCGGGCCAACATGGAATGATGTGTTAGGTGGTGATGGCATGGATTGCACCATACATCAGAATACCTCAAAGGTGATGTACGGTGAGTTTTATAATGGAAGCATATACAGATCCATGAACGGAGGCTCTTTGTTTGGATCAATAAATGAACATATCACAGGTAGTCCTACAGGAGCATGGGTGACACCGTACCTCCTTGATCCTTCCAATAACAATACCATGTATATTGGCTTCGGGGACGTATACAGGTCGCTCAACAGAGGAGATACATGGTCCAAGATCAGCACCCTTGGCATAGGCAATCTGACACATCTGGCCGTAGCTCCCTCAAATCCCCAAGTAATCTCAGCCGGCAACGGGTCTAATATCAGACTGACCACCAACGGGGGAACTTCCTGGTCAACCATTACTCCGCCAGCTACCAGTGTATCCATGATAGTTTTTGACCCGGCTGACGCCAGTATCATGTACCTGACTGCCCAGAATTATTCTGCAGGCCAGAAGGTCTACAAATCCACCAATGCAGGTGCATCCTGGACCAATATCAGCAGTAATCTGCCCAATATTCCGGCCAATTGCATATCCGCTGTTAGGGGTTTCACAGATGCTCTGTACGTGGGAATGGATGTAGGTATTTACAGGTACGACACTGGTACAGGCAACTGGGTTCTGTTTAACCAAAACCTGCCAAACGTGGAGATTACGGAGTTGGAGGTGGACTATTCAGAAAACAAACTTTATGCTGCCACATACGGCAGAAGTCTGTGGGTAAGCGACCTGCACGAAAGCCTCATTGTTTGCCAGGTGCCCCGGAATCTGACAATTACATCTTTGACCAATGATGACATCACAGTAACCTGGGATAGTCCGGCAGTGCTACCTGCCCTGGGTTATGAATACGCCCTGGTCCAGGGTTATAATGCCCCTGTATCTGGTACACTGACCACATCTCTGACCGCAACCATGACAGCTGGCAGCCCGGGGTCGGTTTATTTCGTCTATGTAAGAAGCAAATGCAGTGCTTCGGATTTTTCCGGATGGGTGTCTGTCGGGCCCTTCTATGCATCGCCTGCCTGCGGAGGAACAGCCTATGATTCAGGAGGCAGCGGTGCCAATTACAGGAATGGAGAGGACAACCGCTGGACCATTTGCGGACCATCCGATTGCTATAAGGTCAAACTCACTTTCACAGCTTTTAATGTGGAGTCAGCATGGGATGCACTGTATATACATGACGGAAATGACATCACTGCACCATTGCTGTCGAGCGGCAACGGAAGTACCCAGGCAGGCTTTCCGGCAGGAGGATACTACGGTACTGCTATTCCCGGTCCGTTTACCAGCACACACACTTCCGGATGTCTGACTATGAGGTTTCTGTCTGACGAATCTTTAAACCTTTCTGGTTGGGCTGCCAATGTTTCCTGTATCCGAAAGGACCCTCTGGTGACCAATACAAACAACGCAGGCAGCGGCTCCCTGCGATATGCCATAGACTGTATCATGAGCAATGATACCATCACTTTCCATTCCAGTATTCCTGGCCAGTTAATTAACCTTAATACCAATACGATTGACATCAGCAAGAATGTCAATATAATACAGACTTCCTCCACGGTCGTCAAAGTAAAAGCGACAGATTTCTATCCGATTTTTACAATAAACAGTGGCAGTAGCCTCTCATTAAAATACACGGACCTGTATCCGGCTGCCGGGCTGTGGGGCAGAGCCATCCTCAACAATGGTTCATTGACACTGGATAATACCAATATCATTGAAGAAGCTGGGGTGCTCGGGACGGGATCGTCCATTCAGAATAATGGCACTTTGACTGTAAAAAATCAGAATGCGATAAAACAATAGGTATCGTGGCCACAAGAATCAGGAAATTTGTATTAAATGGTATAATAATTTTGATATCAACAGTATCCATTTTTTGCATCCTACAACTTTCGGTCCCTCACAGTGATTTTCTTCTTAAAAAAAGTATTGAAGGCCAGATATCAGGAATTTCTGATAGATTGGAAAGTAATGAAGACATTGGTTTACAAGCACGTTATCCTGAAGGATATGTTTTTGCCAACGCTATTTTTGCTTTATCCGTAATTGAATCGCACGAAAAAGGTTTAGTATTTAATCAGTCAAATTTAATGGTGGACAAATGTATTGTAAAGCTTTTGTCTAATGATTGCAAAGCACGATTTAATGGCGGATTGGACCCTAAATATGGGGCATTTTATAATGGTTGGACAGGTTATGTTCTTAATAAATATATAAGGTCAGGATTGTTTGAAACAAGCATGATTAGAAATAAAGTGATTTTGGAATTCAAAAATGTACAAAATCAAATATTGGATGTTCAATGTGACAGTATCAAGCTTTTAGAATCGTATGGCGGTCAGGTCTGGCCAGCAGATAATGTGGTATGTATGTCTATTTTAGATCCAGGTTATAGATATCTTGCAATAAATTGGTTTAATAAACTACCTAAAGCAGTGGACAGTGAAATGATTTGCCATTATTATGAATCTAATTGCGAAGTTCGCGGAGCTTCACAGGCTTTAATTTTATATTTTCTCGGTGCAATGAATTTTAAAACTGTACATATTTACGAGAAATTCAGAAGAGATTTTGTACATGAAATAGCAGGTATTGAGCTTGTGAGAGAGTTTCCTCTTAAAGGTGCCGAAGATTATGATTCAGGACCTGTAATTTTTAATATAGGTAGTGCAGCAACACTGATGCAAGTAAAAACTGCTTGTTTGTACGGGAGATGCAGCCCCAATACTTGGGGTTTGTTTAATACTATTGGGTTTCCATTGTTTTTAAGAGGCCAAAAATCTTATCTTTTGAAAAAAAATATGATGTTCGACATATTTATGTTATGGGGGGCGGTCTCAATTTTCCAGTCAGATTTTAACCTTTAACTTATAATGCTAATTTTCAAATGGATAAAGACAAATTAGTCCAAATTGCAGAAAAATTGGTTCAACAAGATACTGATTTTGACAAAATTGTCAATGTGCTTAATAATAGCTGTACCGATAAATTAATGGTGGGAGAGGTAATTAGCAATTTAAGTCCTATGATTGCATATTATGAAATCGAAAAGAATAAGCGTTCTGTTTACAGGATTTATTTTGTTTTTTCAATTTTCATTTTCTTTATCGGACTTTTTTACACCATTTACTCATTTATAAGTTCTGTGAGTTCATTCACATTAGTATACGGTGCTATTTTGAGTGGAATTGTGAGTTCAATTTATTTTTGGAAAAAATTCAAATCCCCTATTATGCCTTTCAAAAAGAAAGTTATCGTCACTGACCACTTTAAAAGAAAATTCTGACCTTTGTTTTATTGATAGAATTGCCAGGCTTCCGCATCAAACATGCCCAGATCACTGATTTTGATTTTTGGGATAACCAACAGAGCCATAAAGGAAAGCGTCATGTAAGGAGCATGAAGTTTACTGCCGTTTTCTTTGGCAAGCATGGTCATTTTTGCGTAAAGCTCTCCGGCCTCCCTGACGCTGTGGTCGCTCATGAGCCCGGCGACTGGTAAGGGAAGGTGTGTCTCCCCGGCTCCGGAAACAAAAGAAAGACCTCCTCTCGATTCCATAAGCAGATTCACAGCCCGTGCTATCAATTCATCTTCATCACCGACAGCGATAATATTGTGAGAGTCATGTGCTACGGTTGAGGCTATGGCACACCCCCTAAGTCCGAAGTGGCTAATAAAACCCACAGCAGGTTTGGCTACGCTGTAGCGGTTGATGACACATATTTTAAGGATGTCAAGGGCTGGGTCGGGGAGTGAATAACCCTCTGCTTCCGGCAACATATACCGCAATTTTTCAGTGATAAGCGAACCATCTACGGCCCGGATTATGTCATGAGGTTGTCCGGTGGCTATGACCTTAAGTGATGATGCTTGTAGCTCCCGGGCATTAAAACGGTTGATGTGCTCAGCCTTTTTGGCCTCAAGGTGACACTTTCCGTTTGAATACACGGGGACGCCATCCACCACAGTCATTTTGACCTTCCAATCCCGGGTGTCCTCTATGACAATGAAGTCAGCTCGGTCACCTTCCCTCAATTGGCCGACAGGCAATCCATAATGAAGCAGGGGATTGAGGCAGGCAATCCTTAGTACATCAAACAGGTCATACCCTAGGGCCAGTGCCCTTTTTACAAGATCGTTTATATGCCCTTCCATCAGGTCGTCAGGATGTTTGTCATCACTGCAAAACATAACAAATTCCGGATATTCGGCTATAAGAGGATGCAGGGCTTCAAAGTTTTTGGCCGCTGATCCTTCACGTATAATAATCTTCATGCCGTATCTCAACTTGTCAAGTGCTTCCTGAAGTGTAAAACATTCATGATCAGTCGTGATGCCGTGTGAAATATACTTTCGTGCATCTTCTCCCCTCAGGCCGGGGGCATGTCCGTCTACCGGCTTATTATACTTTTTTGCAGAGCTGATCTTGGCAAGGACCTCATTGTCTTCGTGCAGGACGCCGGGATAGTTCATCATCTCTGAGAGATACCATATATCTTCTGACGCAAGCAGTTTGTCCACATCCTCCGGATTTATTACAGCACCCGCAGTTTCAAAGCCGGTGGCAGGCACACA
>JAGVTV010000074.1 GCA_019136675.1 Bacteroidota bacterium | reverse complement strand
ATTGCAATCCGGGATGGCAAGAATACATTCTGTTCTGGTAGCATTCCAGACATAACCCTGAGGACAATTGCATAAATATTGTTTTGTAGCCCCATCCCAAACGGCTACAGAATTCTTATAATATGCATTGCAATCCGGGATGTTAAAAATACATTCTGTTTTGGAAGTATTCCAGACATAACCCTGAGGACAATTGCATAAATATTGTTTTTTAGCATCATCCCAGACGGCTACAGAATTTTTATAATATGCATTGCAGTCTGGGATGGCAGGTACACATGCGGTTTTCGTATCGTTCCAGACAAAGCCTTGTTTACAATTACATAAATAACGACTGGTCGCATTGTCCCAAATTGCGACGGAATTAGGGTAAGATTTTTCGCAATCAGGAGCAAAAGATATACAAGAGGTTTTTGTATTATTCCACATATATCCCGGATAGCAGAAACACTCGGATTGTTTTGTCTGGGGGTTCCAGGCAGAATAACTTCCAGCTGGGCAAGTTATTGGGGCTCGTCCGCTACAGGCTCCCGGAATGCCTGCCAAGGCTTCAGCTTCTTCACAGCATAAATCACCTTGTAAGAAAAAATAACCTTCACCGGTAAAAAATCTTCCCAATATGATGGTATATGCTCTTGTCCCATCCTGCAATGTTTTGTACCATACTGAGTAGTCCCTGCAGCAATAGTTATAAAAATCATTTGCCAATCTCCTGGTATCTGCCACTCTCATTGCTTCTTCAAAGGTACAACCATTATCGCAAGTAGTACCGGCCAAAGAATGAAACGACAAACCATATGGAGTCGGGTTTTCCTTAGCTACAGAAATCCAATCATACCTGCCCGAACAAGGACTGGTTTTCATCCATACTTTATATTCACCTTGCTGCTGTCCGTACGAATTGGTAAAAGAAGTCATTCCAATAAAAAGAAGGAATGCTCTTATAAAATTTATTCTTATAAATAGCCTTAAATACATAGCATCAACGCCATTTGCTTTCAGGAATGAAATAAAACCAAAAAACAACCTTGGCACAGTGAGTACTCTAATCAAAAACGTTTTCATCTTTGAATAATTTGATAATCATGGAAATTGATAAACTTAATATTCCAAGCCTTGACTCATTTTTTATGTATGGGTCAGAATTTAAAATATTTGACTCGGGAATGACCCAAAACAAATGTAAATCATCTTTCCTGTGGTTGTCAATGATCCCAGGACTGGGTTGATATAATCAATATCACCTTTATTGAAATGAATGATAAATTCTACCCGACAATTTGGAAGGAAGTGTTTATTTATTCAGAGCATCCACTGTCTGCTTAAAGCCAAGTGTGACAAAATTCCTGATGGCATTTGCAGCATTGGATGTCATTTCGGACACGGCAGCTTCCTCGGCGGGTTTCCACTTGCCCAATACATAATTGGACTGCTGGCCGGGGTGGAAGTTTTTACCTATACCAATCCGCAGCCTGAAATAATGGGTGTGCCCGAGTTTTTCCTGGATGTCCCTGAGCCCGTTGTGGCCACCGTCAGTACCTCTGTCCCGGAGTCTCATTTTGCCCAGATCCAGGTGGATGTCATCCACTATGACGAGCAGGTTTTCCGGTTGGATCCTGAGTTTATCCAGCCAGTATTTGACGGCCTTGCCGCTCAGATTCATGAAGGTGGACGGTTTGAGCAAAACGATGGTGCGACCCTTGTGCTTAAATTCAGCTATATCTCCCAGCTTGTCACCGGAAAACTTAACCCCTTCCTGACGAGCCAGCAGATCGGCTACGTCAAATCCTATATTGTGTCGGGTGCCCTCGTATTCGGAGCCAATGTTGCCCAATCCGGCTACAAGATATTTCATCGCGTCTGGTTCAGAAGGTTTTGATTTAAATATGTCGAATAATCGCTGCAGCATAGTGGGGCAAAGATAAAAAATGCCAGGGTTTTTGAGCAGGGTTTGACTGGTATAGGTATGCCGCTGGTTTTTTTAATCAAATTTCAGATAACATATTAATTTTTTTCATAATTTATAAACTTGGCATAATGTTTGTTTTATAAATAATTGAAGATTTGATTTATTCAGGGTCCCATTCCAAAAACACGACCTTTTTTAATAGAATAAACAAATTGTCATGAAGCAAAAACCGGTCTTACTCCTGTTGATGGCACTTTCGGTGACATTGGGAGCAGTAGTGTATCCTGTTACAGGGTACTTTCATTTTAACAGTAAACAGACACTTGAAGAGGGGACCCATCCCAAAAACGTGAACCTCGCATCGCCTCTGACCATCAATTGCCCGCCCGCCCTATCCGGCTACCATTAATCTCGGTATGTGGTCGTATGGTTTATACTCCATCATATGGAATGTATCGGATGATTGCCCGCCTTTGCCTACACAGGCAATCTGCAGGCAAGACGTTAAAATTGATACACAGCCACCAGTCATCATGTGCCCGGATGACGTTTCTGTCGGAAACAACGAGGATGGACGCAGGCTTTCGCCGGCAGGTGACCGTATGAATCTCACCAATGTGGAAGTGGGCCAGCCTACGGCAACAGACAATTGTACTCCGGATGGTCAAATCTTCATAACCAACGATTACAATGGTAGTGATGATGCAAGCGACCAGTATCCCCTGGGTACCACGGTAGTTTGCTGGACAGCTACAGACCTGAGTGGAAATACGGCTTCCTGCTGTATGAATGTTACGGTTTTTGACAATACTCCACCGGAGATCAAATGTCCTGACACACTCTATGCT
>JAGVTV010000235.1 GCA_019136675.1 Bacteroidota bacterium | reverse complement strand
GTCATTTTTTTTGGTGACTCCATTACTGAAATGGGGGTACAGGAAAATGGCTACATTTGGCGATTAAAAAAAATGCTGCAAATATGTGGAATGGAAGAGAAATATGATCTCATTGGCTCTGGTATAGGTGGTAATAAAATATACGATTTACTTTTCCGTCTGGAAACTGATGTCCTGGATAAAAAGCCGGACTTAGTGGTGGTTTGGATCGGGGTCAATGATGTATGGCACAAGTCAACCCTGGGTACAGGAACAGATGCCGATAAGTTTGAAAAAATGTATGAAGGCCTGGTCAGGAAAATGCAAAGTAAGGGAATCACAGTCTTTTGCTGCACCCCTGCCTGCATTGGTGAAAAAAACGACGGTTCCAATCCCCTGGACTCCGAGATTGATAAATATTCCAATATTATCAGAAAAGTGTCGGATGATACAGGAGCATTTCTCATAGACATCCGCCAGGAATTTTTAAACTTCAATGAAACGCAAAATAAGTTAAATCAATCAAGTGGCATCCTAACAACCGATGGTGTTCATCTCAATGAACTTGGAAATATGCAGGTTGCTGAACTAATTTACTTTCACATCATTAGGTAATAATTTTTTCTAGTATAATCATATAGCTGTATGGATGCATGATTAAAAATTCCTCTGGTTTTCCTGCAATAATACTGCAGTCGGACCAGAGGTCCTTCAGTTCCGTTCCGGGAGTAAGCCCGGTTTCCAGCAGTGCATTCCAGTCCAGATAGGAAGTCTGACCTGAAAAATTGAAAAGGCAGTAAACCCTCTCTTCGTCCGTGTATCTCACATAACCAGCTACGTGAATATTGTAGGGCTTTATCCAGAAGAGGTTGTTTTGGTCATCAAAGACCCTGGATTTGCTCCTGATACCTATCAATTTTTGAGTGCCCGAAAAAATGATCTGTTCCGGTGTACCCTGTTTCTTCCTTTTTGCGTTTTTTTTCCAGTCTATCACCGGCCTGTGCATCCACCTGTTGTCATAGCTTTTACCTTCTTCTTCCAGGTAGCTGTAGTCATTGGTATACCCAGCCTCATCCCCATAAAAAAGCATCGGAATACCTCCGAGCAACAGACTGTGGGCCTGCATAAGCAGGATCTTTTCCAATGCCTCTTTAATGGCATGTTTATTTTTTTCTTTTTGTCCGTATTCCAGTCCGCATAGTGAAGCAAGTGATCCGCTTATCCGGGCATCGTTGGTTTTTGGATTGAATCCAAAAAGTGCCCCCACAGCAGGTGATCCCTGATAGATACCGGAATAATAGTCTTTAATAAAATTCCTGTGCAGGCCAGGATCATAGCCGGCAGCAGCGATCATCTCGTCACTATATCCGAGTCCTATGTCATCATGGCACCGGGTGTAGGTAATCCAGGTAGTGCCTATAGGCTTCCTGAGGATATCGGGCTGGGCTTCCATCATGATACGTGTATCGCCAGTTGCCAGGGCATCCCATTGAAGTGCCATGTGTGTGGCATTATAAGCTACATCGCATTCTCTGGCAGAATACCGACCTGAGCCAAAGTATTTCATGATCTCCTCAGGGGCAACAATCGCCTCCCCGAGCAGAGCCATGCCCGGCGTGGAGGCTTGCACACAGTGTTTTATAAGCCGTAGCAATGTATGGGCCTGGGGGAGATTCTGGCACGTGGTCCCAGCTTGCTTCCAGATAAAGGCTGGTGCGTCAATACGAAGCAGATCCACACCGAGGTTGGCATAAAAAAATATGGTATCAAGCATCTCAGCAAACACGGCCGGATTAGTAAAATTTAGATCCCACTGGTAGTAGTTAAAAACCGTCATTACCCATTTGCCTGACTTCCTGTCATAGGTAAAACTTCCCGGCGAACTGTGCGGAAAAACATCCGGCATTGTCTCCTCCATCAGGTCAGGAATCTGCCGGTCATCGTACATATAGTAATAGCCTTGAAAGGTTTCATCGCCTTCAGATGCCCTTCTGGCCCAATCATGGTGGTGGGAAGTGTGGTTAAGCACAATGTCGAGCATGAGATACATGCCGCGTTCCTTCATCCTGTCGTCAAGACTTCGCAAGTCGTCAATAGTGCCAAACCTCGGGTCCACATTTCTGAAATCAGAGACAGCATAGCCACCGTCGCTCTCGCCTTCTGGGCTCATCATGAGAGGCATAAGGTGCAGAAAATTGACCCCAAGCTCTTCAAAGTAATCGAGTTTTCCTTCCAGATTTTTAAGGCTTCCGCAAAACCGGTCCACATAAAGGCTCATGCCCGTGATACCCGAAGACAGAAACCATCCGTCCCGCGACATCTTGCTGGCATCCAGGTCCCGAAGATGGGCAGGCCTGTCATTATGTGCTTTGCAAATAACATGTAACATTTTACGGAACCAAACCCCACTGTCGTCACGATGACCGTAAATTTCATGGAACAGCTCCTTTATGGAATCTGTATTGGCAGCCAACCTCAGTGCAAACTGACGACCGGAGTCATCCTTCCAAATATCGGGATAGTCTGAGAGGACAATATTAAGGTCGTTGTGGAGTTTGGG
>JAGVTV010000216.1 GCA_019136675.1 Bacteroidota bacterium | reverse complement strand
AAAGGAGGTATTCCCACAGGAAGGCTCTCCGGCATTGTCAATCATGAGATTCCTGCCTGGGCCAAAAAAAACCAATTGCCCGGCTATGAGACAAACTGTATAGAGGATTGGGAGCAAAAGCTGGACCGTATTGTATCCGAAACCCTGGGGCAGCCTATGTCACTTATAAGTGGCATACCTCCCTGGGTACAGATGTATTACGAAAGACTGCTCGAAAGAACCGGAAAAAAAACCGTAAGAGAAGTATTTCCCGGTTACAGCCTGTTTATATATGGGGGAGTCAATTTCGAACCCTACAGGGGCAAACTTGAAGAGCTGACTGGCGGCCCTATTGACAGTATTGAAACCTATCCTGCATCGGAGGGGTTCATTGCATTCCAGGATGACAAAAATGAGCCGGGACTGCTGATCAATACCCGCTCGGGAATATTTTTTGAATTCATCCCTGCTGATCAGGCTTTTGAAAAGGATCCTCCCAGATTGATGCTCTCGCAGGTCGAACTCAACCGGGACTATGTGGTCATCATCAATAGCAATGCCGGCCTATGGGGGTACAACATCGGTGACTGTGTGCGGTTTGTCAGCCTTGACCCATACAGATTGCTGGTCACCGGCAGAGTAAAACATTTTATATCAGCATTCGGTGAGCATGTCATAGGCAAGGAAGTGGAAGAGGCCATGCTTTATGCAACAGAAAAAACAGGTGCTAAAATTGTGGAATTTACCGTGGCCCCCCAGGTACTCCCTCCTGACGGCCAGGCACCATACCACGAGTGGTTTATTGAATTTGACACTATGCCTTCCGATGTATTAAAATTCTGCTCTCTGCTGGATGAAAAACTCAGGGAGGAAAATATTTATTATGAAGACCTCAGAAAAGGAAACATTTTACAAAATCTAAAAATAACGTCGCTGCAAAAAGATGCATTCAGGGAGTATATGAGGTCTCAGGGCAAACTGGGAGGTCAGAACAAAGTACCTCGTCTCAGCAATGACCGCAAAATAGCCGATGACCTGTCAAAATATATATTTTAACCGACAATCATAATGCTGAAAAATAAAAAATGCCCTTGCGGAAAAACCTGCAAGGGCATTTTTTATTGAACAGTTAAAAACTGTAATTATCTGACATTGATCATTTTACCAGCCTTGACCTCATCCTGATATTTCAATTCGTAGATCAGAATACCGGCATGTCCGACCTTATCCCGTGTAAGGTTAAAGACATTGGCCCCTGCCTGGAACCACTCTTGGGTGGTAAACAGGTTCCTTCCTGTGATATCCCTGACAGTGAGGATGACCTCCCCGGCAGCAGGTATACTAAACTGGATGGAAGTCTGATTTTCCCATGGGTTTGGCTTGTTGCCCGCCAATTCAAACGCTTCCGGTTGTGGAGTGACGATCCTCAGTCCGAGTTTACCGGCAGTGAGATCATTTCCGTAGTATTCAGCGTTTATCCTGCTTTCACGGATTGAAAGGCCATCTGACAGCCTGGTTTCAAAATGGTTATCTGCTATAATCTCAAAAAGGACATCGTTTTGGTCCACTTTTACGGCAGCTGGCTTATGCCATGAAACAGTGAGCACCCCGTTTTCAAAGGAATAGTGACTGTCATCCAGATCAAGTACGCCGGACCTGAGGGAAATGTTTTTAAGATCTCCAACCTCAATTTCCGCCTGGAAGCCTGCTACTGAGACATCCTGGCCGGCAGTGACAGGGATCACGTTGAGACCTCTGGTAAGGACCTTATCCGTGACAACGAACTGGAATCCTGCAGACCTGCCCAGGGCATTGTGCTGTACATTGGGTGAATAACTTCCGTTTACATCTCCGATCTTGACACCAATCCAGTCAATTCTCATGCTTGTTGCAAGATTGTCGATGTGGTATATTTCCCTGACAGGTTCCACAAACGGGTCTGACGGATCCGGGAATATGTACCCTTTGTCTATCATACGCCAGCTGGTATTATCCGGGAACCTGCTGTTTATACCCAGGATCAGTTTCCTGAGCTGGACTATATCGGAAGCTGTCACACGCTCATCATGGTTTATGTCGGCAGCGATCATATCATACGGAGAGGTAAGTTTTGAAATGCCCAGTATATGCCTTTGCATCAATATAAGGTCCAGCGTACTGACCCCTTCCAGAGGCTTATTGTCCCTTACAGGTTTGACATCATAGATACCTCCTGTTTCCATTTCAGCAAATTTGTATAACCCTATGTCATCAGACATATTTGGAGCCATTGAACTTCCCATTAATTTAACTTCAACATCTGGTACAATTTGACCTTCTTCTGTGTTAATGTAACCTGCCAAAGTCACTCGTCCTGGTGAGCAAATACCATTGGGGTCTATTGGAGTTGCAAGAGAGTTACATGAGTCTATTACCTGTCCATTTGACCAGAAATACACCCTGATAGGATAATCAAGTAAGATGTCAGAACAAAAATATGTTCGTACTGTATCATTGATATTAGTGCGGCTATATGAAGTCCTGATCAACAGCGGGCTTGAACATGAAGTTGTTATAACAGCATGGTTTCGCACAAAATCTTTAACCGAAGGTGGATCCAAGTCCTGAATTATCGGGAACTGTTTTACGCACCTAAGTTTAGTTACTGTTGTATCCACAACTGTTATTCTAAAGTTGAATGTACCCATCAGCCCATTACATGATTCAGTTGCTTTTAATGTAACATTTGTCACACCAACCGGAAAAACATTGTTGAATGCAAACGAAGACAATCCATTATATCCGTTGTTTAGTGTCAAATTACATCCGGTAGCAGTATGGAATGTACCTGTAAGCATAGCTTCACATGTATTTACATCCACCAGCAATGTCGTATCTGCAAGACCTGTAACAACAGGCTGCTGCACAGCTACATAAATACGCTGGATATGTGTAAAAATACCATTGGCAGTGCCTGTGACAAACTGACATGTATCTCTGACAGTCCATGTTCTTACAATAGTATCTCTGCATAAAGGCGAAGATGGCGGTGCATCGTCAACGAAGGAGATGCCGATTTTACTGCAGGATGCATTGTTGACATTTACTACTGTACTACCTGCATTTGCAGGTGTTGGGTTAATGCAATTTGACAATGTAACATCCGCAGGGAAAGTTATATCTGCCAGTGTAACGGGATTTTCGTTGATTACACTGATGATCTGAACGCACTGGGTCGAATTTCCGCTGGCATCTGTCACCGTAAATGTGCGTGTGATTTGTCCCACATTACAATCATTCAGGTTGATAATAGGCAATTCGACTATTGTGAGGCCTACGTTACAATTATCAGAGAATGTGGCAGATCCGTAGGTACTCAAAGGAGTATTCGGATTGTATGTATCACAATGCAGGGTAAGGTTTGACGGACATACAAGTGTCGGTGTTATGGTATCAAGCACAGTCACCTGAGCTGTACATGTCAACGAATCATTTGTGTTCAGATTCTTAACTTTCAGAGTCACAATCACAGGATTGTTCTGTGCGTCATTACAGAAGAATGTATTAGGAGTGACAGTGGCCTGAATATTGGTACACGCACCGATTGTCCCTGTGCTGATATCTGCCGGAGTGATACTAACCATACCATTTGCATTCAGATAGACTGAAATGTTTTGTGTAGTGCAGGTCAATGTACCGGGATCTACCATGACAGTGGCATTGGCTGTTGCTGTACAATTGTTTGCATTGGTGACAGTCACGGTATAGGTCGTCGTAACAGTGGGTGTTACTGTGATAGCGGCAGTAGACGCTCCGGTATTCCATACGTAAGAGGTTCCACCGGAAGCAGTCAGCGTCGTGGATTCTCCAAGACAAATTTCGAGGTCGCCGCTGATGGCAGCTGCCGGAATGCTGTTAACTGTGACGGTCCTGGTACCTGTACCTGTACATCCATTGGAATTGGTAGCCGTAACTGTATAGGTTGTTGTAGATGCAGGCGTTACATTGATGGTAGGTGTGGTGGCACCAGTACTCCAAACATAGGAGGTAGCTCCTGATGCTGTAAGTGAGGTGGAACCGCCCTGGCATATCACGTTATTGCCCGTAAGCACCGGCACTACCTGAGGATTGACATTGACGATTACCTGACCGGTATTGGTACAGGTATTAGCATTGGTAACTGTAACAGTGTAGGTAGTAGTGACCAATGGTGCTACTGTGATGGCTGCAGTTGTTGCACCTGTATTCCATACATAAGCCGTTCCTCCTGAAGCAGTTATGGTTGTGGATTCTCCGATACATAGGTTAGTATCACCACTGAAACCTACCTGAGGCAGCGGATTTACTGTCAGGACCTTAGTAGCTGTACCTGTGCAACCATTTGCATCAGTGGCTGTAACCGTATAGGTAGCAGTTGTAGTTGGTGCTACATTGATTGAAGTAGTAGAAGCTCCGGTGCTCCAGACATATGAAACTCCACCGGTTGCGGTAAGAGTGGTGTTGGATCCCACACAGATGCTGTTTGCTCCTGTGATCGCCGGAGTCGGTCCCGAAAGGACAGTAACAAGCCTGGAAGCTGTCGCAGTACATCCACTTGCATTGGTCACCGTGACCGTATAAGTGGTAGTCACAGCAGGGTTTACTGTAACGGCAGCCGTAGTCGCACCCGTGCTCCAGAGATATGACGTACCTCCACTGGCTGTAAGAGTCGCAGGGGCATTTCGGCAGACCTGAACTTGTGCCGGCTGGATAACGGCCGTCGGGTTAGAACTAACCACAACAAGTCTTGTGGCGGTTGCAGAACAGCCATTGGCATTGGTCACTGTGACTGTATAGGTTGTATTTACCACGGGGGCTACAGTGATGGCGGCAGTGGTGGCACCTGTGTTCCAGATGTAGGAGGTACCTCCCGAAGCCGTCAGGGTAGTGGACCCTCCGTTGCAAATGTTGTTTCCGGTAATTGCAGCATTTGGTGTTGGGTTTACCGTTACGATTCGTGTAGCAGTAGCCGTGCACCTGAATTCATTGGTAACAGTGACGGTATATGTCGTTGTCACTGCAGGCGTCACCGTGATACTGGAGGTGGTCGCTCCGTTGCTCCACAGGTAAGTATTTGTACCTGGTGCAGTAGCTACCACAGTAGTGCTGCTACCTGCACAAATTGGTGCTACAGGAGCAATCGTAACTGATGCCGGATGCTCTTCACAGATTCTCTCGCAGACATCCGAATCATTGTTGTCAAGTACTGTAACATTGACTGTACAAATATCCGTGTTACCATTGCAGTCTGTTACCCAGAGATCAATAGTAGTGGGAAATCCTACATCAAAACAGTCAAAACATGCGATGGTGTCCAGGACATCAGCTGAAAAACTGAACTTCAGCGGGTCAGTACAACAAAGGCTGCTGCTGCTAGCATTCAGAGTAGACGCCCTGATGCATCCCATTTCAATATCTGCCTTGCCATTTCCGTCCGTATCCATCGGGTTGATGGAAATACTGATGCTTTCGAGGCATCCGGCCTGCGGCCTGTCGTCGTTTCTCACCAGAATCAGCTGTTCCCTTGTACTTACATTGCCGCACTGGTCTTCAAACGACCATTTAACCTTGTGTAGTCCGACCGGGAAAGTGGTGCTGATTGTAGCAACCGGCCCGAATCCACTATTTGTTATCAGGTCAATACCATCATTGTTATAATCAATATCGTATCTCCATTTTAATTTTACATCAGGAGTACAAAGGTCACCTGCTCTTACAGTAAGGAACACAGGCCCATCAGTACAGTTGCCTTTATCCGTAAGGAATGTATCCCTTGGCGGAATAGTTCCAATAAAGAAAGGAGGTACGGTATTATTGACCTTTATCGTCTGTGTAAATCTAAAAGGCTCATAGGCGGCTCCCAGCCTGTCCATTTCGCACCAGTCGATAACAGTCCATCTCCTTAGTATTTTGAAGCAAGCTCCCGTTACAAAATTGTAGGTCTCGTCCTTGTAGGTTGATGAAGCCATGCCACACGCTGTTTGGGTGATCACCGGATAGCCAAACTCAGCAGGCAGGTTTTCAGGCTTGAGGTCATCCGCAGAACATTTGTCGTTTACTTCATATTCCTTTGGTTTTTTGACGCGATCTGCCAGATCAGAGTCGTTTTCGTTTTCTACGGTTATCCTTTGGCGACATGTATCGGTACCCAGGCCATCACTGGCTACAAAGGTCCTCTCTATCTAACCTACCCTGCAGGAATTAAGACTGAATTTCGGTGCCAGTTCCGTAACCGTTGCACCACATGCGTCAAAGGCCGTCGCATTACCGTATTGTGCCAGATTCATTCCTGTAAATACATCAGAACAATCTATGGTCACATGAGGCGGGCAAGTGATAACAGGCCGTTTTTTATCCTGGACAGTGACATTCATCATGCAGGAGTTACTGTTGCCATTTGTATCCCAAACCCTGAGTGCAACCATGCGGCTCTTTCCGGCATCTGCACACCCAAATTCAACAAGATCGTGGAAAGCCGCATCAGGGATAAGACCTCCCGGCACCATAAACGCCACTTTCATGCTGTCAATGCCGCATCCGTCAAAACTGCCATCGTTTATATGGGTCGGGTAAAGATAGGCTTCGCCATTTGAGTTGAGTCCCACCACAAGTTCCCCCTTGCAGATGACAGTAGGAGGTGTCTTGTCTTCCACTTTTATAGTGAAGGTTACCTGACTGGAATTAAGGCACGCATCATATACAGTGTATGTGATGGCATGTGCCATAACTGAGGAAGGAAGTTCGATCTCAGCTGGGGCGGTAAGATCTGTAATAATTCCGCCCGGATATTTTGCAGTAACTCTAAGTACACCGCTACAGGTGTCATTAACTACAGGTTGCGGAAGAAGCACTTTTGCCGAACAGTGATGTCCGTTCGTGCTAACCACAATGTTTTGGATTGGTTTAATGTATGGAGCTTTATTATCTTTGATTTCAATGGTTTGAAGATGTGTTCGGTGTTGAAAATGTTGCCCGCATTGTTCATAAACATGCCAGGTTCTTAAAATCTTCCATACACATCCCGCTTTTATCTCATCATCAGTGTACCACACGGACATGTTGCATGACTCTTCAAAGCCAGGATAAATTGCTCTTCCCGCATATTGCGGAACACCAGTAACTGATGGATCAGGTCTGCCGTAATTATCCATTTCAAAATCAGAACAAGTCAAGGCCTCGTCCTTCATATGGTTTGGCGGAAATACAAGAAAACCGGTGGCTTCGCTCAGATCAGGCCTGAGAAGAGATATCCTCATCTGGCATATGGCAGATTTATTACCATACTTGTCTTCTGCCTGGTATGTTCTGTCAAGAAACTTAAATACCGTTTCAGAGCAGACTGGAGTAATTGTTTCATTGATTAATTTATTGGTGACATCTCCACCACAATTATCAACTTCAAAAGGTCCTTTGTATTGACTCAATGCATAACATGGCAAGGAAATCTCTCTGCAAATAGATATTGGAGGCGTCTTATCCTCTACCGTTATAAATGACCAACAGCTATTGCCAGAACAAGCTTCAAACAATTTTGCCATTACCTTGGTGCCAATATGTTCCCTTGTAAGTGTAGCATTAGGAATTAGGTTTCCATGTGCATCGGTCAGCATGATACTGTAAGGAGTGCCAGGTATTAACAAACCAGCAACCAACATTTGAGGGGTGACCTCAATAGCACAATCCTGATCAAGTGAGACCTGAATATCCCCTATGCAAGATATTGAATATGAGGCACTGCTCCCCACAACAACATTTACGAACGCTGGAGCAGAACATGGAACATTTGAAAATACCTTGACAGTATGTGTTCCTTCTTCGGTCCAGAGTGTGTCAAATACCGGACCAGTGATATGTCGTAGTGTATCAGATGCTTCTGGTGTTCCATTCTCAACCACCCAAATATACTCAACAGGGTCATCATCCACTATGTTGGCTGTATAAACTGAAGGCAGACTTGAAGCAATACAAACCGCAGTAGGTCCTATAAGTGAAGTTTCTGCAAAATTGCAGAATGCAGGCCCAAGCCTTAATTCTTCTATTTCGCCATATTTGTTAACCAATCTTACAGAATAACCGGCTCTATCTTTGTGATAAGCAAATAATTTATAATAATCATAGTCATCAGTGTGATATTCTGTAACCATATATGTACCATCAGCCAGCTTTATGGGATCTTCAGGAGTGCTTGACAAATCATAAAGACCAACTGACTCCAAAACTCTCCATTCATCACCTTTGATGCCCGCAAATTTAATATAAGTCTCAAACAGACCATTTGTAGGAGTAGTTGCTTTGGCACATTTACCACATGCGACAGTTTCCGGAGGACAAATCAAAGAAAAGTCGTAGTAGGATATATCATCTTCCTTCAGATCCTTTTGGTTCTCATCGACATCATTTAACCTTTCGTCATCAGGGGTAGAATCCGTGTCAAATGCTGAAATATCCCTGTTAAATTGGTCGTACATTTTAAAAATTTCGGCTGCATTCCGGATAACCTGGGGATGTTGAGCATTATTATTGACCACACATCTGAAGTTAGTGCGGATTTTTTGACCCTTTTGAAGATTGCCTGGGAATATAATTTCTTTATAAGCTTTTTGACCCTGAATAGACCAGGTCGTATCAATCGGTGTTACTTCCACAGGTATGTAATCTACTATGGTAACCCTGGATACCGGAACGTCTCCTTCATTAGTTATGTCAAACCAGAAGTCCATAACCGTGCCAATATCAACTCTCCTGACATTTGCACCCTTTTTTATGGATAGATCTATTAAATTTAATGTTACAACAGCCGGGTCCTGGTCGTCCTCATCATTGCTGCCATCATCATCCATCATATTATCGGTTATACCATTGGGCTGGCCTCCCTTGTCATTTGTTTTGGTATTGTCAGGAGTTGAATCAAAATCATAATCTTCAGTCAGTCCACGACATGATCCCCTGGAAATTTCAGCATAGTTAACTATCTCTGATACTACTACATCTTCCAGAATCGTAAATTTGATCTTGTAGTCCCTGCAAACACCCGATGGAAGGGACTTGCCCTCATCATATGTCAGGGTCTTTAAATCCTGGGATATATTCCATCCCGGGTTGTCAAGCGGATCAAAATCAAATTCAGGATTCAGATAGTTTGTGATCTGGTATGTAGCTGCCTCAATGGTCCCTTGGTTGCACACTGTGGTGGTAAGTATAACTTCACTGTCAGGTGTATAAACCCTCTCCACATCTACTTTATGTACCAAAGCAAGGTCACAGACCTGCGGCAGGTCAGAGGCAAATCCGTCCTCTACCAGGTCAAAGCAGGTATTGAGGTCAGCGATATTGTTTCCGAATCCATCTTTGGCAGAGGTTATCCTCGCTGTATTGAGGAAACTGATGACCTTGGCTCCGCTTTGGAATTTAAGGCTCAATACAAGACTGGCCCGGCTTCCCGGCAGCAGCCTGTTATCCAAAGTGGCTCTTAGGATTCCGTTGTCATTGGTCCATTTGGGATTCATCTCCGGGATAAACTCATAACCGGCTGGCAATTTATCCTCAACCTTTACTTCGGAGATTACATTTTGTCCTCTGTTGGAGACTCCTATCTCAAATAGTATTACATCACCTCGCTGGACTGCCTTTTCGTTTAGTACCTTTTTAAAGATTTTTACGCTGCACTGTCCCGCAGGGGCTAGACCAATATCAAAACTGTGGCTTGTACGGCTGGTTTTCACTGATACCAGGGCTTCCTTACATGACAAGGCCGTCCCGTTCACATCGCTGTTTATCAGTTCGGAACCCGGAATATTGGTGGTCAGCCCATAGAGGTTTCCGCCGAAATGGTATGAGTTGGATTCTGTGTCAAAGCTGGCAGGGTCAATGCCCACATAATACTGGGTACCAGGTAATAAACCTCCTGTGATGTTTGAGCCATTAAACAGGTAGTTACCTTTTGAGTCGGTCACTGTGGTTCCGATAAGATTACAGTTTTCGTCATACAGTTTCATACTGACGCCTGAAATACCACTCTCATCTGCATCCTGGTATCCGTTTTTATTTTTATCAATCCACACGAGGTTACCTATCTCAATGTCAGGTGCTCCGCAAATGGCTGTAATGTCTCCAAATCCGGAGGCTTTGCCAAACAGGTTTACCGTTTCTCTTGTATAGAGTTCCTTGGTTCCTTCCTTACTGCCATCTTCAGTACTGTATCTGTGCAAGCCACCTGAATAGGAATTAAGCTCAGGGTCAAATACAGTAGCTACAACACTACCCTGTCCCGGCATGGCAAAAATGCTGCCAGTGGTAATTTCGGCATGGTAAGCCGGATTTGGCACCCAATAGTCGTAACTAAAAAACTCCTTACCGCCAGTCCTGTCTTCCAGTGTCCAGGAAGACCCGTTTTTCCACGCGATCATGAGGTCTCCTCTTTGTTCGTCAAGACGGCTGGTCGTCGCATTGCAGTATGTATGTCCCAACCTGTCTGCCAGTGATATAAGCATATCACCGTTATCCGTAAAGTCAAGGTCGGTCAGCCAGAAAGCTGCCGGACCACCTGGCGTTTGGGTCACCCAGTCTGCACCGGCATCGATCTCGAGGCCTGTATCAGAAAAAACAGAAGTAACCGGATCAAAACTGAAAACAGACGCCACATCACCCGGAATAGTCGTTCCTACATAGATTTTGTCTCCGTAATATTTAAGGGCAAAGGCATAGGAACCTGTACCTGGTATCTTAAAGGAGACGGTATTGCCGGCTGTAGGATTTGTTGTCTGTATCCTAACCAGTGTATTGTTATATATATTAATTACGTACAGATATTTGCCGTCAGGCGAGATGGCAAGACCGCCCAACCCGATTTTTCCGACCTGGGTGCCATAACTGCAGTTTTTTGGATCATTAACAGTCAGGGTACCGCTTTCCTGGCCAAGATCAGAAAGCCTGGCAAAAAGTGAGGTAGTATACATGGAGCCGTTAAATACGGTCCTCATAATGGCGTCATGGCCGTATTTAAGTCCTGTGTTTTGTTTAATGAAAGCAGATGAGAAGATCTCCTTGGTGCTGTTTTTCCAGGCGAGTCCCCAGATAGAGCCCGTTTCGCCGTGCATGGCAAATTTCCTGGCCGATGTTGTACTGTTAAATCCGTATTCGATACCCACAATGGTAGGCTCCTGTGTCCTCTCGGCCACCGTACCCTGCACAAAACATGTGGTAATGATCTCTGTCCTGACATTGCACATATCAGTCGCCTGGACAAGGCCTAATCCATTGCCACATGCAGGCACCTGGACAAACTGTATGGACGTACCATTGGACTGTCCCATAAGTGAGGAAGAAAATTCTGAAGGGTAACTGTAGGTCAACCGTAGCATCGTCCCGTCGGTAAGTCCCGTAAAGGAAAAATTACCCGATGAATTTGTTGTGGTTGAAGCTACCTGAGCCCCGGTGGCGTCATGAGCCAGGACCATCACGTCCGGCATTCCGATTTCGGAAACTCCTCTGGACCCATTGTTGTCGGTGTCCCTGAAAACAAAGCCCTCGACCGTCCCTTTTGAAGCGACGCATTGTGCATTTAATTGCAGGGGGGAGTAAATTGCAAGTTGAAATGCCATCATGACCAGATAGCACAATGCCCTTCTGAGGCATAGGTTTTTAATACTGTTTTTCATTTCTTGACCTTAGTTAAATAAAAACTGAACAAACCCAACAGACTTTGGAATCCAAAACTGTAAGGTATAAAATTTTGAAAATCAAATTATTGCATTACCGAATTAGCAATAACCAGACCTCCAGGATCTTTACTGTTTTATGTGGGAATACGCCCGGAATAAATACACCGTGTTACCGATAATCCAAACGATGGAGCAAATATATAAATAAGTTGTAATATGTTGTATACATTGAATTATAAAAAATTAAAAAAAATTATCATATATTAGTAATTATCATTTTACACATTGCCTGCAAAAACTTACTTTTACCCAAAAAAGGAGATAATGGGTTACCCACAGGTTATTCTCAGGAAAGGCAAGGAAGTTTCTGTTCTCAGGAAGCACCCCTGGATCTTCTCAGGTGCCATTTTTAAGGTACCAAAACAAATCGAAGACGGACAGGTGGTCGAAATCCAATCGGCCGATGGTATTTTCCTGGCTACCGGACATTATCAGGGAGGCAGTTCCATAGCTGTCAGAATCCTTAGTTTTACCGAAAATGAGATAAACACCGATTTTTGGAAAGCGAAACTCAAAAATGCCATTGAATTCCGCCGCTCGGTCGGCCTGCCGTCATCAGAGACCAATGCATACAGACTTATACACGGCGAAGGTGACGGGCTACCCGGACTCGTCATTGATATATATAATGACGTCGCTGTAGTGCAGTGCCACTCCCTGGGTATTTACAGGGCTTCTGAAGACATAGCTGCGGCATTGGCACAAGTTACGGGCAAAACTCTGGACAGCATTTACCTTAGGTGCCGCGACACGATGCCTGAACACACAGGTGAGGAACTATCGGGTGACAAGTTTATTAAAGGCAATAGAGAGGAGACCACTATTGTGGAAAACGGGATAAAATTTCTCATCAATGTGGTAAAAGGCCAGAAGACAGGTTTTTTTCTCGATCAAAGGGAAAACAGAAAATTGCTTGGCAGCTATTCATCCGGAAAAACTGTATGCAATTGCTTTAGCTACACAGGAGGATTTTCGTTGTACAGCCTTATGGCCGGAGCCCGTAGTGTGGAGTCTGTGGACATTTCTCAGCAGGCAGTAGCTCTTCTGGATGAAAACCTCAAGCTCAATGATTTTGGCGGCAGCCACACCTCCGTCTGCAACAATGTCATGCATTACCTGGCATCTGAG
>JAGVTV010000104.1 GCA_019136675.1 Bacteroidota bacterium | reverse complement strand
GAGATATTTTTTTGGATTGTGGTCTGAACCGGCAATAAATTGACTTCCATCAATGTATCCCGGTAATCCGAAAAATCAGAAATGCTTTTTTGAAAATCTGAAATAAGATAAGATATCCTATTGCCTGTGCCTGTCTGCATAAGCTGCTCCTGTCTCTTCAGTACATTATCAAGAGGCTGCACGGAAGGGCTCACGGCTATCTCTTCAACATAGGCAAGAGCGTCTTCCTTGCTTACAAACCGCTGATGCCTGCCTTCAAAATCGTGCGTCAGAACCTGAAAACGATCATCTTCTGTATACGAATTGATAATGGAACGGGCCTTTTCTTTTGCATAGTCAATCAAAGGCACATCCTGTCTGGTGGCTGTCATTGAAAAGGAGTTGTCCACAAATACTGATACATGGTTGAGTCCTGATTTGACTCCGTCACCCTTAGGTATAAATGGTTGGGCAAAAGCAAACACCAGAGAGGCGACAGCCAGGCAGCGGGCTAATAGGATCAGGAGGTTTTTAAGCTTATTGCGATTTGAAGTTTCTTCTTTGATCTCCTTCAGGTACTTGACATTGGTAAAATAAACCTTTTTAAATCTCCTGAAGTAAAAAAGGTGAATAATCACAGGGATGGCAAGTGCCAGCATGGCCCACAAAAAGGCTGGGTAAATAAATTGCATAGGTTGTTATATTGCCATTCGTCCGGCAAAAATATAATGTATTGTCTTAATATATCTTTAAACCAGATACATTTTTAATGAATTTAACTAAAACACGTCCTTCCACCCGCATTATTTCGGGAGGAGCCTGGCTTCAGGCACTCTGTTTCTCCAGTATCGTCTTTAAATTAGTAAGGCTATCTGACATATTCCCGGACAACATACGTTTGAAAATCCAGGAAAAGAGACTCATCGGAAAGCTGGTGGGACTGCGAAAATCCCAGGTAACCCTCGTCTGTCCTTCACCGGCAGGTACAAGGGTAAAGCCGGAGGAGGCAATATTTTTCATTGGCCTTTCAAACCGGATTACATACTCGATTTTCTGATCCCTTATGAGTTTTTTGAGCTCCTGGCTTCCAGCACCCACATTTTTTGACTGACTGTCCCAACTATAAACAAACCCTTCTGTACCATCGATGCCACTGGTCGTGGTTTTTTTGTCCGGGTCAGCCATATTCCAAACCGAAAAGTATTCCTGGTTTCTCATCAATCGCAGATATTCATATACCTGTGATACCGGCTTGTTGATGACCACAGAATTTTCTATTACCATGTCCTTAGCCATAAGTTCTGATTTACTTTTATTAAGTACAAATATAGGTTATCCCTGTATCAGGTGGTAGATCTGGGTGGTAAAAAAGCAAACAACTATTCCCATAAATATTGGCAGCAGAGTAGCCAGCAAAGTCCACTTGACACTCTTCGTCTCCTTAAAAATTGTGTATATGGTGGTACTGCATGGATTATGTAGCAAGCTGAAAAGCATAAGGTTTATGCCTGTAAGCAAAGTCCATCCCCCAGCCTGGAGCACTCTGGCCGTGTCTTCGATAGAATCCAACTCAAACATAACCCCGGACCCGGCTCCTACACCGGTCAAGTTTGTACTCAATACTGTCAGCATCAGGATGGTGGGAATGACGATCTCATTGGCTGGAATGGCTATGATATAGGCAAGCACAATGACGCCATTAAGCCCGATAAAAACAGCAGCCGGATCTGCCCAATGGATAAAAATCTCAGCCAGGCTGATCCCGTCGATCCTGACGTTGGCGACAAGCCAAATAACACAACCGGCAGGAACTGCAAAAACAATCGCCCTCCAAAGTACCAGAATCGTCCTGTCTATGAGCGAAGTGTACAGTGTCTGAAGGACCTGAGGAGGCCTGTATGGGGGCAGTTCCAGGCTGAATGCAGAAGCCTCGCCTTTTAGCATGGTCTTGCTGAGCCCCCAGGAGACCACCAGACTAAAAAAAATACCCAAAACGGCAACTGACACCACTGCACCGGCTGACACAAGACCTGTCAGGCCCGCAGGTGCCATGCTGCCAATAAAAATAGTGGCTATGAGGATTTGTGTAGGCCACCTGCCATTGCACAGTGAAAAATTGTTAGTAATAATGGCCAAAAGCCTTTCTCGGGGGCTGTCAATGACTCTGGCAGCAACCACTCCGGCTGCATTGCACCCAAAACCCATGCTCATGGTAAGTGCCTGCTTGCCGTGAGCACCTGCTCTTCGGAAAAGGTTATCCATATTAAAAGCTACCCTGGGCAGATAACCAAAATCCTCAAGAAGAGTAAACAACGGAAAAAATATAGCCATTGGCGGCAGCATGACCGATATTACCCATGCAAGAGCCATATAAGCACCGTCAAACAATAGGCCCGACAGCCACCATGGCATGTTGAGGTAGTTCCCCAGATTTTTGAGCACAGGGTGGAAGTTATCAATCAGAATATTAGCCAGAAGACCAGAAGGATAATTGGCACCTGACACCGTAAGCCAGAAAACAAGGGCCAGAAGTAAAAACATAATAGGAAAACCCAGCCATCGGCTTGTCACAATCCTGTCAATCGCCAGGTCAAGGCTGTAGGCCGGTTTTTCTCCTTGCTGTCTTACTGTCTTATGGGCAATCCTTGAAGCATCCTCATAAATAGACTGAATAACTGTATCATGGAAATTTACCCCAAGGTCCCACCTTAGCCTGTTGGCTTCAGCGATGATATCCTCTCTGATCTTATTTTCGTTATTATGCTCCATCTGTATCATTTAGTGTTGTTCAATAAGTTCCTGCTGTGTGCTCAGACTACCCAGGTGCCCGGATTTAAGTGCATCAGTAATACTTCTGTCCCCCTCCAGCAACCTCATTGCCACCCAGGTGACATTGGGCAAACCCGGAAATTGCTCCAGCAGACTCTTTGATATTTTTCCAATTGCATGGTTGAAAGCAGCAGAGCGGCTCTTGATCTTATAGGGCTTACACACAAATTTTCCTGTGATCACATCCTCTATGGCTATGAGCAACTCATTCATGCCCTCCTTGCTGCGAGCAGAAGTGGGTATAACTGGTATCCCCAATTCTCTGGAAAGGGCACGTACATCAACTTCGATATGGTTTCGGCGTGCTTCATCCATCAGGTTGAGACAAAGGACAGCCCTGCCGGTTATCTCCAGAATCTGCAGTGCCAGGTTGAGATTTCGTTCAAGCCGTGTGGCATCTGCCACAATCACGGTCACATCAGGCTGCCCGAACAGGATGAAGTTACGGGCCACCTCTTCGTCAGTACTTGTAGACAGAAGGGAATATGTCCCAGGAAGGTCCACGACTTTATACTTTTTATCGTTAAAAATGTAACCTCCCTCTGCCCTGCTGACTGTTTTTCCAGGCCAATTGCCGGTATGCTGTCTCAAGCCCGTAAAATTATTGAACACAGTGCTTTTACCGGTATTGGGATTTCCTGCCAGGGCTATCACATAATCGATGTTGGTTGGATTGATGCCCAGTCTTATAAGGTTTGCCTTATTATGCATAGGGCAGTTCTCACACGGGTTCTGATTATTCTGGTTATTTTGGCTCATTGAGTATTTTGTTTTTAATAAAGATCTTTTCGGACTGGTTTTTCCTTATACCAATGGTAGTGCCCATGATACGATAACCTACGGGGTCACCGGAGGCACTCTTTATTATTGCCGTGACCCTGGTCCCCGGAACCATCCCCAGATCCATAAGCCTGCGTCTTTGTTGTCCGCGGCAATTAGGAGAAATGCCGGCGATTTCAGCCGATTCGCCTATTCGCAGGGTTGAGAGGGTTTCAAATTTTTCACGGCCAATATTCTCTTGTTCAAAGGTAACCACGGTCACCTGAGAGGCAAAAAGGGGTGTCAGGCTTATCTCATCGCCATCTGCCACAAAGGTGATCTTTTGACCGGTTACATCTGTTACGTAGATCTGCATTCCAGCATAAAGGCCATCGACTACCAGCTGTTCGTAAATGCTTTTGGGTTCATCCTCAAGGTGTGTGATGACGCCCACATCTCCTTCGCTGAGGTTGCTCAGCGGAGTGCCTTTATGCTCCGGAATGTCGCCTCCTGAAGTAGGTATCGGGTCACCGTGCGGATCAAAGACTGGGTTTCCCATTCTGGCAGCCAGCTGCTCGATGGATTCCTCAGATAAGACGTGTTCCATCTTATCGGCTTCCTTGTGCCAGTCAGTATGTGTAAAACTGGTTTCATCAGCCAGAAATTTTTCCCAAACCCTGTGCATGCGTATGACCTTGAGTGCATAGGACCGACCGGTATCCGTTAAAAATAACGATTGATTGTCTGAGGTGACCAGTCCCATTCCGATTAGTTTACCGATTATTTCGTCTGCCTTATCCGTAGTAGTATCAAGGTTGTCTGCCAGTTTTTCAGCATCACACGGATGGCTTTTGTATTCACAGTCAAAGAGGTATTTCAGGGCATCTTCCATTCTGGCCTTTTTCCGGTTGGTACGGGCCGACGAAAATAAGGCCAGACCTCCTTTTCCCGGCCAAAATAGCCATATTAAAAACGCAAGAAACAACAGACCAAATAGCAGGTTTTGAAGAGGATCATTCATCTTTAGCAGTATACTCTGGGATATCATGGATTTTGCCTTTTACGATTATGAAACTCCAGGGATGATGGCATCTTGCTTACAGTGATGGTGGAAGTGAGATCTTCGTGAAGGAGAAGTTTTCTTTTTTTGACCTCGACCTCTGTCATCCTGTTATTAGGATATCGGTTGATAATACGGATGACACTGTTGACTTTCAGGTCGTTTTGCTGGCAAAAATCAAAGTATTCCTTGTCAGAACCCTGCAGTCGGGAAACCGTATATTTTTCCCCTTCTGTGGCCTGGGACAGTGGCAACACTTCGGTATTGCCATTGTTAAAAACTCCGCTGGCATCCGGTATCGGGTCACCGTGCGGGTCAGTAGTGGGGTGTCCCAGAAATAGACTGAGTCTTTCTGTAAGAAAGTCTGACGTAAAATGCTCAAGTTGCTCAGCCTCTCTGTGTATCTCATGCATGGAAAGGCCAAAGACCCTGTGTAGAAAGGTCTCCCATAATCGGTGCTTACGTATGACTCCTAGTGCCATTTTTTCGCCCTCGCTGGTTAGTTTCAGCTCCCTGTATTTGGTATAGTCAAGGAGGTTTTTGGCAGAAAGTTTGCGGGCCATATCCGTAGCCGCAGCATTGGTAATACCCAACTCCCGTGCCACTGTGCCGGGTCTGGTATTTTTGCCGATGCTGTTGCCCAAAGTATAGACGGTTTTTAAAAAATTTTCAGTCGCAACCGAAATCAGGTTATCCATGCCTAAAATATAATTTAAGTTAGCTTAAATTTTAAACACACAAGACTTAAAAAAGTTGGAGTAAATTATCCGGTTTATTTTTCGACAGGATCCTCTGTCAAGAAGAAAAGGTAAATCGCTACGCCCAATGCCACCAATGCGGTAGTCATAAATGCCGCGTTTGCTCCTGCCACCATCCATATTGCCCCGGTCAGCGAACTTGCCAGAAACGCACAGATACTCTGTAATCCTGAATAGGTACCAATGGCAGTTGCTGTTTCCTCCCTTGGAGTTATATTGGAAATCCATGCTTTGGATAATCCTTCAGTAGCAGCTCCGTACACTCCATACAAAAAAAACAAAACAACTACTGCAAGGCTGCTTCCTGCCATACTCATACCAAAATATACCATTGCATACACCACCAGTCCGCAACTGAGAACAAGCCTGATACCCAGTTTATCGCCCAGAATTCCGGCCGGAAAAGCAAACAGAGCATAGATTAGATTGTAAAAAATATAAACCCCGATGACAGCAGTATCATCAAGACCTGTCTCACGTGCTTTAAGGAGAAGAAAAACATCAGAACTGTTGACCAGGGTAAAAATGAGCAGACCGTAAATCACTCTCCGGTACATCATCGGCCCTTCCCTCAAATACCTTAGCGACGTAAAAAATGAAGTATTGGTAAATGTCACTGTCCGGCGATCATCCGTATCCTTTAATAGAAAGGTAGCGAATACAGCAAACAGCCCCGGAATTAAGGCCAGAAAAAACAGGTTTTTGTAATCTTCGGGCATGTAAAACAGATAAATCAGGGCTACCGAAGGGCCGACTACTGCCCCCAGCGTATCCATCGATCTGTGGAATCCAAAGATCTTCCCTTTGGTCTCCCGGGTCGCTTCATCGGAGAGCATAGCATCCCTTGCTCCTGTACGCAATCCCTTACCAAGTCTGTCAACAGTTCTGGCGGCAAATACCCAGACCGGCCAAACAAACATTGCCATCATGGGTTTTGAAACGGCACTCAGTGCGTATCCCCATCGTACAAAAGGTACTCTTATCCCGTTTTGGTCAGACAGCCTGCCGAAGTATCCTTTACTTAATCCGGCCACTGCCTCAGCCATCCCTTCCAGTACGCCTATAAGAAAAACAGAAAAACCGATGGATTTCAGGTACAGGGGCATAACCGGATAAAGCATCTCACTGGCCGCATCGGTAAAGAGGCTTACCAAAGACAGAATCCAGACTGTACGGGTTAGATACTTCATGGCACGGTGAGATATTTTATATATCAGCCAAAAATACTAAAGATTACAATCAATCCCGTTGTAAATATTAAAGGGCAGACTGCTATGATGCAGCCTGCCCTTTAATTATTTTACACAAAATTGTTGGTTTTACCTTAGGTCAAACCTGTCCAGGTTCATGACTTTTGCCCATGCTGAGGCAAAATCACTGACAAACTTTTGCTTGCTGTCATCACAGGCATATACTTCAGCCAGTGCCCTTAGTTCAGAGTTGGATCCAAAAATGAGGTCCACCCTCGTTCCTCTCCATTTTTTACTGCCTGTTTTCCTGTCTCTGCCTTCGTACACTCCATCTGTCTGAGAAGCACCCCATACAGTATCCATGTCAAGCAGGTTGACAAAAAAGTCATTGGTCAGAACTCCCGGCTTATCAGTAAATACTCCAAGATCAGAATGGTCATAATTGGCATTCAATGCTCTGAGACCTCCGACGAGAACAGTCATTTCGGGGGCAGTTAGTGTCAATAACTGGGCCTTGTCCACGAGCATCTCCTCTGGCTTGACCGTGTATTTTTTCCTGAGGTAATTTCTGAAACCGTCGGCTTCCGGCTCAAGATATGAAAACGATTCGATGTCGGTTTGGTCCTGGCTGGCATCTGTGCGACCCGGAGTAAAAGAGACAGAAATGCTGAAACCTGCCTTGTCGGCGGCTTCCTCTACAGCAGCAACACCACCCAATACTATGAGGTCTGCCAGAGAAACCTTTTTGCCACCTGACTGCTCGCTGTTGAATCTGGTCTGAATACTTTCCAGTTTTGAAATAACTTTGGAAAGCTGGGCGGAATTGTTCACTTCCCAGTCTTTTTGCGGTGCCAGTCTCACCCTTGCTCCATTAGCTCCCCCTCGCTTGTCAGATCCCCTGAAGGTAGAGGCAGAGGCCCATGCCGTAGCAACAAGCTGGGACACCGATAGTCCGGAATCCAGGATTTCCTTTTTAAGGGAGGCTTCGTCATTTTTATCTATCAATGGATGGTGGGCTGCCGGCAAAGGATCTTGCCATAAAAGTACTTCACCGGGTATTTCCGGTCCCAGGTATCTTTGTATCGGTCCCATATCTCTATGCGTCAACTTAAACCAGGCTCTTGCAAATGCATCTGCAAATTCATCGGGATTTTCCAAAAATCTGCGGGAGATCTTCTCATATGACGGATCAAATCTCAGTGAGAGGTCTGTTGTAAGCATGGTGGGCACGTGCCTTTTAGTCGGATCATGTGCATCAGGTATCATTCCGGCACCTGCACCATTTTTAGGCCTCCACTGATGTGCTCCTGCAGGACTTTTAAACAACTCCCATTCGTAAGCAAATAGATTTTGAAAGAAGTTGTTGCCCCACTTTGTAGGTGTAGTAGTCCAGGTCACTTCAAGTCCTGAAGTAATGGTATCGGCACCGTGTCCGGAACCATATTTATTTTGCCATCCCAGGCCTTGCTCTTCGATGGAGGCTGCCTCCGGATCCGGACCAAGGTTATTGGCCAAGGATGCTCCGTGAGCTTTACCGAATGTATGTCCGCCTGCAATCAGGGCTACTGTCTCTTCGTCGTTCATGGCCATACGTGCAAATGTCTCTCTGATATCTTTGGCGGCAGCCAGAGGATCAGGATTGCCATTGGGACCTTCGGGATTTACGTAAATAAGTCCCATCTGAACCGCTGCCAATGGGTTTTCAAGGTCTCGCTCTCCGGAGTACCTTTTGTCTCCCAACCATTCCTTTTCAGAACCCCAGTATATGTCCTGTTCAGGCTCCCAGATATCTTCCCTGCCTCCGGCGAATCCGAAAGTCTTGAATCCCATAGACTCCAGGGCTACATTACCTGTAAGTATAAAGAGGTCGGCCCAAGAAATTTTCTTGCCATACTTTTGTTTTACAGGCCAAAGCAACCTCCTGGCTTTATCGAGATTGACGTTGTCAGGCCAGCTATTCAGTGGAGCAAAACGCTGGTTGCCGGATCCGCCACCTCCACGACCGTCACTAACGCGGTAAGTACCGGCACTGTGCCACGCCATCCGTATAAAAAACGGTCCATAGTGTCCAAAGTCTGCAGGCCACCAATCCTGCGAATCAGTCATTAATGCTTCAAGGTCTTTCTTAAGCCCATAGTAGTCCAGCTTATTGAATTCTTCCGCATAATCAAAATCCTTTCCCATAGGATCCGACAGTGACGAATGCTGTCTTAATATGTTCAAATTAAGCTTTTCCGGCCACCAATCCTTTACAGATGTGCCTGTCCCACCTGCCTGCCTCAATGCTCCGTGATTGACCGGACATTTGGCCCCGCTACCATTGTTATTATCCATTTTATTATCAATTTAACTGTGATCAATTTCAGCCTTACTTTATATCTACCTTAGGCCGGATTATGATTTTGCTGCAGTTATCTCCTTTTAAACACCAAAGAAGCATCTAGCAAAATGCAAAGATTAAATGTAAACAGGGCAGAGTTTGTTTTCCAAAACTGCCACAAAAAAATTTATATGTCCATAAAATTTCAATTTAGTGTAACTGCTGTTACATAAGCGTAAACCTCTCATCAATAATCTTGCATCCCTTTGCCTGAAAATATTTTTTCCATACATTTTTCTATTCGTGAAATGCGTGTCGCAGATTGTTTGGGCTGTGAAAAATGTAGAATATACCCTCTGCGGCGTCCGGGTGTAAGGGTATAAAATGCATTTTCAAAAACCGGGTCTTCGGCAAATTTTTGCAGCAATTCTTCCGGTGCAGGTTCGGGATCTTTTTTGAATTCCACCCTTGCTCCGCTTTTTTCAATTTGTACAGCTTCCCTTATGTATTGCAGAATGGTATTTCTCATTTCAGCAATTGCTGCCAAATCGGTAAATTTAAAATACCTGCCGGCCTGGCTGTTTTCTCCGGGTTTGATGAGCTTACCTGCCGGGTCAGATAGCAGCGACCCTTTAAAGAAGTTCACGGAACAAAAGTCCCTGAAAGCAGAGATCATTACTATATTTTTACCTTCGGAAGTATATACTGGCATGCTCCATTTTAATTCCTCAGTCAGCCCTGTTTCCATCACTATCGATCTTAATACCTCAAGTTCTTTTCTCCAGGTATGGACCTTGCACCGGGAGGTGGCATAATATTCGCATCGGCCGCATCCGTCTGTCAGATAATGGTCTACCTTAGGGTTTAGCACTGCCATGTCATTTTGATTTTCGTTTAGCTACTGAAATTTTTTTTCCGGCGTTGATTCGGAATTATTAATTGGCCAAAATCATTTTCCTGATCAGAGTGGCCTGGCCAAGGTGGTAATAGCTGTGCTCGATTATCCCTTCTATATTTCGCTGGTAAGTACCGTATTTCGGGTCAACAAATGGCTGGTCAAGAATGGTTTCATCCATATTCTCCACCCAGTCTGCAAATATCCCGGCATTGGAAATAAATTCACTGACAAGTGCTTTCCATTGGTCCTCAGACCGGACCTCCGGTAAGTCGAAACTGTATTTGTCCCTGATATCCAGACTACCACCTTTGAAAACATTGATAAGCCCGGCCAAATAATAATTTAAATGAAATGTCAGCAGAGCTATGGTATTGAGGTCGGCTATCCTTGTCGTGGCCTGTTCTTTGTCCAGGCTTTCGATGATCTCCCTGAAGTTTACATTGGCTATCCAGTGTCCGCTGATTAAAACTTCCCGTACCCTGTCGGCCAGATCTTTATTGCGTGCCATAAATAGTGTTTTTAATGTGTTTGTTAATTACCAATTGCCTGCATACTGGAGGTTTTCGCCGGATACAGACCTGAAATACTCTGTTTTAAGTCTGTGGATCTGTCTGATGTGCAGATAATCATGCATCAACCAATTGTGGAGCATCATCCTGGCAGATACGGGTCCTATTTTGGGATGTTGATAGGTATTGGTCCAATCCGGGTTTTCAAGTGTTTCGAGCAGCCCGATGGAGTTTTTTCGTTCCAGTAGAAACTCAGCTACTTTGGTACTGAAATTCTGATCCATGTATTTCCTTGAGGCCACCCATCCTTGTGGATCGATGGCAGGCCATTTTACTTTAGGGTCCTGCAACGTCTGCAAACAACGTGTACGGAAATCAAGAACCTCCTCATCGGCCAAATGGCACACAACTTCCAGCAGGCACCATTGTAACGGGTCCGGCTTGTATTTTATTTGTTGTTCCGTACAGTTCTCCAGCAGACAAGTGAAAGTTCTGAGGTTGGCTTTCAGCTGATCGATTATTTCAATTGCATTCATTGCTTGTCCTGATCATTTTTTCAGCAAAAGTAAAGGTGCGTCATTCAGTGGAAAAAGTTGAGTTACCAGCCATCACAATGGCTTGCAGGTCAGCCTCAGAATAGTAAACTGACTTTAGCACCTTGTTGTCTGCAGCCCTGTAGACAAGGTACTCCCCTTCCCTTTCCTGGATGTAAGATTCAGTATTTTTATTATCCAGATAATACTTTTGGGTCTCCCGGGCCTGTTCCAGTGACTTGCAGGGTTTACTCATATTTGATCTCTGGACTTCGTCAAACAGGGCCTTAAACCGGCCGGCAAGACCAAACTCAAGTACTGCTCCCGACAATACATACTGAAGGTCACACAAAGCATCGGCTACACCGACGATATCGTTTTCAATAATCGCTGTCCTCAGCTCGTCGAGCTCTTCCTGCAGCAGGGCTACCCTGAGATTGCAGCGTTTTTCGTCAGGAATTTGCGGTACCGGCAAAACTGGCATATTAAACACATCATGAAAAGCTGCCACTGCTGTGAGGGCATGGGGTTCGTCGTAAATCCTAAGCTTGCGGGCCATTTAACATCCTATTTAACTGCAAAATTAAAATTTATCCGTTCATATTGTTTGCCGGTTGCATTATTGTCAATTTTTAGTAGGTTTGTGGAAAGCATTGGACCGTGAACCGTAAAAAATTCATCAGGGATATCACTTTGGCTGCAGCGGGTAGTGCCACATTGCTCAACTCGTGCCGTAAGCAGGATAAGGCAGCTGGGGCTTCAGTATTAAGAAAAACAGAGTACAAATGGAAAATGGTCACCACGTGGCCGCCAAATTTTCCTGTTCTGGGCGAAGGATGCCAAAAATTTGCTGACTGGGTACACCAGATGTCAGCCGGACAGATGTCAATAAAGGTATACGGAGCCGGCGAGTTGATTCCCGGGCTGGAGGTTTTTGATGCAGTCAGCAGCGGAGCCGCAGAGATGGGAAACGGTGCCTCGTATTATTGGGCGGGAAAATCTCCGGCCGCACAGTTTTTTACGGCAGTTCCCTTTGGTATGAATGCCCAGCAAATGAATGCATGGATTTATTGCGGAGGAGGCCTCGAGCTCTGGAAGGAACTTTACCAAAAATTCGGGCTGATTTCATTTCCGGCAGGAAACACTACCATGCAAATGGCAGGATGGTTTAACAAGGAGATTAATGACATTTCGGATTTCAAGGGGCTGAAAATGAGGATTCCGGGATTAGGTGGAAAAGTACTGACAAAAGCAGGAGGAACAGCGGTCCTTTCATCTGGAAGTGAGATATACACCAACCTGGAGAGAGGGGTCATCGATGCCACTGAATGGATAGGTCCGTATCATGACTATGTCATGGGGTTTCATAAAATAGCCAGGTATTATTATTCTCCGGGATGGCATGAACCCGGTTCTGTGCTTGAAAATATGTTTAACCTCAAGGCCTTTAACGAGTTGCCCGAACACCTGAAAGTGATACTGGAAACCGCTTCTGCCAGGATGAATGTTTGGGTGATTTCTGAATTTGAGGCAAAAAACAACCTGTACCTCCAAAAATTGGTAAACGAGGAAAAAATTGATGTCAGGAAATTTAAGCCTGAGATCTTGGAACAATTAAAAAAGTACACTCAGGAAATTCTTGCCGAACTGGCGGAAGCAGATCCATTCACTAAAAAAGTATATGAGTCATTTTCAGCGTTTGCCAAAGACATACGCAACTGGGCTTCCTATTCAGAAAAGCTTTACCACGATTTATAAACAAGGGAAACCAATCTCTCTCAAGAATTGGCTTCCCTTATCTGATTTTATCTTAACCCGGAGATTACAAGCTTTCTGTACATTGTGTCGTCTTCTCTAATCATGAGAATGAGGACGGCAGGTACATTTTGATCTATGTTAAATTCTTTTTGAAAGAAACTGTTGACTGCCTTTATTTCTCCTGTCTCTAAAAGTTTGCCACTGATATCTGACAACCTGAAGGTGGCTGTACCACTACCCACGCTGCTGAGTTTTGCAAAGAA
>JAGVTV010000172.1 GCA_019136675.1 Bacteroidota bacterium | reverse complement strand
GTTGCTCAATATCTGGCAGATACCACCGGTAGTGTCAGCAATGTGATTAATCTCAGCCATGTATTTTACAATACTGGTGCATCTGACCTGAACAGTGACCTGTCAAAGTACGAGCTCGACAACCTTGTGACACTGATGAAGGAAAGGTATCCGAATATGAGGGTTGAATTGGCAGGCCATACGGATAATGTGGGTGATGCGGCCAGCAATCTCGAATTATCAATAGCCAGAGCAAACAAAGTTCGGGATTATTTGTCTTCCAAAGGAATTTCCGGCGACAGACTTATCGCAAGGGGATATGGCCAGGAGCAGCCCGTTGCACCAAACGATACACCTGAAGGCCGAAGCAAGAACAGAAGGACTGAACTCAAAATATTAAACAAATAAAAATCAGTATTTATGGCTCATGTAAATTATGCTGAAGAGGATGTGCTGATAAGGGAAAACGGTTTCGATGACCATTTTCACGAGCACCATCATGGTGATAAGTATCAGACCAATTTTCTTTTCCATTATGTGTTCTCAATGGACCATAAGATAATTGCAAGACAGTTTCTCATTACAGGAATTATCTGGGCAATTATTGGAGCCGCCATGTCTGTGGTATTCAGGCTCCAGCTGGGATTTCCTGAGGAAAGTCTGGCATGGATCAAACCATTCCTGGGCAAATGGATCGTTGTAGACCCTTCAACAGGTGTGGGTAAGCTGGCTCCGGAGTTTTACTACGCTTTGGTTACAATGCACGGTACCATCATAGTATTTTTTGTATTGACAGCAGGATTGAGTGGTACATTCAGTAACCTGCTCATTCCATTGCAGGTTGGTGCAAGGGACATGGCTTCACCGTTCCTGAATATGCTATCCTATTGGTTTTTCTTTTTGGCAGGAGTCGTCATGTTTTATTCACTTTTCCTCAGTACGGGCCCGTTTTCGGGTGGCTGGGTGGCTTATCCGCCTCTTAGTGCATTGCCGCAGGCATCATCGGGTTCAGGTACCGGGATGACACTCTGGTTGGTTAGCCTTACGCTGTTTGTGGTTTCGGTGCTTCTGGGAGGTATTAATTACATCACCACCATATTAAACCTGAGAACCAAGGGTATGAGCCTGTGGCGTATGCCTTTGCCAATCTGGGCATTTTTTGTCACCGCCATCCTCGGACTTTTATCTTTTCCGGTCCTTGCATCAGGATTTTTTATGCTGATCTTTGACAGGAGCCTTGGTACCAGTTTCTTCCTGAGCGATATCTTCATAGGGGGCCAGGCACTGGACAGAGTAGGGGGTAGCCCTATCCTGTATCAGCACCTTTTCTGGTTCCTGGGTCATCCGGAGGTATATATCATTATACTGCCTGCCATGGGTATTGTTTCAGAGGTTATGTCAGTACATGCCAGAAAACCTATTTTCGGCTACAGAGCCATGGTATATTCTATTATGGCTATCGGATTCCTTTCATTCATTGTTTGGGCTCACCATATGTTTATGGCCGGTGTAAATCCGTTTATTTCCAATTTCTTTGTTATATTCACCCTTATCATAGCCGTTCCGTCTGCTGTTAAGGTATTTAACTGGATCACGACGCTGTACGGCGGAAACCTGAGGCTAAATAGTGCCATGCTGTTCAGCATAGGATTTGTATCCCTCTTCATTTCCGGCGGATTGACAGGTATCTTTTTGGGTAACTCTGCCATAGATATCCAGATGCACGACACATACTTTGTGGTGGCTCACTTCCACATAGTGATGGGTGTGGCAGCATTCTTCGGCATGTTTGCAGGAGTTTATCACTGGTATCCAAAGATGTATGGAAGATTCATGAACGAAACCCTCGGCAAGATTCATTTCTGGGGTACAATCATAGCAGCCTATGCCATCTTTTGGCCGATGCATTACCAGGGTATGGCAGGAGTGCCGAGAAGGTATTACTCGTTTGATACGTTTGACGCTTTCAGGCATTTCACAGAAATGAATAAGTTCATCACTGTCTTCGCTATAATCTCGTTCTTCATACAACTGGTCTTTGTCATCAATTTCTTCTACAGCATTTGGTATGGAAAGAAGATGAAGACCAAAAACCCATACGATGCCAACACCCTTGAGTGGACTACTCCTATCGAGCCTATACACGGTAACTGGCCGGGCAACCTTCCGGTAGTGCACAGATGGGCATATGATTACAACAAGGACGAGAGGGAGTTTGTGCAGCAGCATATTCCACTGGCAGAAGGTGAAGTAGGAGACCATTGATCATCTTTAGGTACGATAGTAATTAACTTTGGATCATAAAAGGACATATTCTGCAGTAACAGTTACGCAAAGCAACTTCCTGGTTGGGAAGGTGGGTGACTATGCCATGCTTGTTAAGATGAGGCTGAGTCTTGTGGTAGTAATTTCATCTGTCCTCGGCTATCTTATAAGTGCTGATGGTTTTATCAATTATGCCCATATGGGCCTGTTGGTGGCTGGAGGCCTCTTTGTGACATTCGCTGCCAATTCACTCAATCAGGTCCTTGAAAAAGATTTTGATATATTGATGAGCCGTACTGCTAACAGACCGGTGGCTACGGGCAGGATGAAATCATCAGAAGCTGTACTGTTTGCAGGTCTCTCCTGTCTGGCAGGTATAGTTATGCTGGGTGCGATAAACCCGCTGGCTGCCTTGCTGGGTATGATTTCAATGGTCTTGTATGCATTTGTGTACACTCCGCTCAAAAGGTATTCAACTGTGGCAGTAGCTGTAGGTGCGGTTCCCGGAGCCTTGCCTGTTATGATCGGCTCTGCTGCTGTGGACGGCAGGATTACATTGATGGCTTTATGCCTTTTTACGGTTCAGTTTCTGTGGCAATTCCCTCATTTCTGGTCAATTGGCTTTTTGGGATTTGATGATTACAAAAAAGCCGGATACAGATTGCTCCCGGAAGCTTATGGCGAAATAGATCGGAACCTGGGACTATCATCTATGTTTTATGCAGCATTGATTATACCCGTTGTATGGTTTGCTTGTTTCCGGTTGGATGTGACTGCGGGAGCATCAGCCTTGATCAGCTTGTGTACCGTGGTTTATGTTTATTTCGGCTATAAATTACAGCGGGATTTTGACCGGTCGTCTGCCAGAAAACTGATGTTCTGGTCGTTTTTGTATCTGCCCCTTGTTCTGATTACTTTTTGGTTAATGTAATGCAGATGGAGAACACACTGACCAACAAGAGAAACCGGATTCATCCGCATAAGTTTGCCCTTTGGGCTGCCATGGCGAGTGTAACAATGATGTTTGGGGCATTTACAAGTGCCTACATTGTCAAACAGGCTGCCGGCAACTGGCTTGAATATTCACTGCCTCCGGTATTCTATCTCAGCACGATTGTATTATTGCTGTCAAGTTTTACCCTGCATTCTTCTTTTGCTGCTTTTAAAAGTGGTGGAGAACAAAAGTACAAGACATTACTGGTGGCTTCGCTGGGCTTAGGCATAATGTTCGTGGTTATGCAGTATATGGGCTGGACAGAACTCTTTAAAATAGGAGTCGATCTTAAGGGAAATGTGTCAGGCTCGTTTTTTTACCTGCTTTCAGGTATTCATGCCCTGCATGTGCTGGGAGGAATTGCTGCCATGACAGTTGCGGTGATTCACGCCTGGTCGTTAAAGTTTAATGTCACTCAGAAGCGAATAAACAGGTTTGACCTGGTGGTCAATTACTGGCATTTTGTTGACTTTTTATGGATTTACCTCTTTATATTCTTATTAATAAAAAAATAAAAACAATATAGCATGGCTTCAGTATCAGTAGCACAAGAACATGATCATGCACATACCCATGAAGAAGCAACCTGGAAAGGAGGAGGTTCTCCTTTTAAGGCTTCCTATGGCAAGTTGATGATGTGGTATTTTCTGCTTTCGGATGCCTTTACATTTTCAGGGTTTCTTATTGCCTATGGGGCACTGAGGTTTAGTGTACCTACCTGGCCGGTACCGGATTTTGTATTCAGTTCTTTCCCGGGTGGTATTCATCATAAGCCACTATTGTTTGTTACCTTGATGACGTTTATCCTGCTGGCAAGCTCCTTTACTATGGTACGGGCAGTCCAGGAAGGCCATCGTGAAAATAAAAGAGGTGTCGTGGTTTGGATGCTGTGGACCATTATAGGTGGTCTTGCTTTCCTTGGCTGTCAGGCATGGGAATGGACGACCCTGATGGGAACAGAGCACATGACCATTACTAAAAATCCGTTTGGCACCCATACCGAGTCAGGAGTCTACCTTATGGGTGACGGACATGATATCAAGGAAGGGGATACCTTTAAGGCTGGTGAATCCTATCTGGTCCACAAGCATAATGGAGAATGGGCTCCTCTGAAGTATAAGGTGACCGAAGGGCCCGATGCCGGTGTAGTTAAGGAGCAGAAATTGGGCCCAAGAGCCTTTGGGGCTTTGTTCTTTTTTATTACCGGGTTCCACGGATTTCACGTCCTTTCCGGAGTAGCATTCCTGCTGATAATCTGCCTCAATGCAGCCACCGGGCTTTATGAAAAGAGAAAGAACGGTTACGAAATGGTTGAAAAAATCGGACTGTACTGGCACTTTGTGGACCTCGTGTGGGTATTTGTTTTCCTTTGTTTCTACCTGCTGTAGTCATAAAAATCATTTTGCAACAGATCGTTATAAAAGCTAAAAAAAATAAATAATGAGTCAACTGGGATATAGTGAAGCAAAAAAAATAGCTACCAAGACCATCCTCATCCTGGCAGTGATAACCATTTTTGAAGTATTTATGGCCCTGCTGGGTAAAGGATATATTGTATCGGGATTTCATTTACCCCATGCTTTAATGGGTGCACTGATGATTGTGATGAGTGTAGTCAAGGCTTACCTTATCATTTATGAATTTATGCACATGAAGTATGAAGTCCCCGGCCTGGTAAAAACAGTCCTGCTTCCGACTTTGCTTTTAGTGTGGGCAGTAATTGCTTTTCTGTATGAGGGCAACTACTGGAATAATTCAAGGATAAAGGTTACAAATCCGGTAAAGGTTGAATCACTCAAGGTCGAAAACCACAACGGAGGCCACTAAAATAAGACACCCGGAAAAAGAACCATTTACTGGTCAGGGTGTTCTGCAATAAAATTCCTGAATGGAAAAATTGATCTCAAGGATCGCACTGGTCCTTTTGCTTCTTGTGGTTCCCTTTGTATCCTGGTTTTATCTCAGGAAAGGGCTGGAGTACCGCAAAGCACTAGTCAGGGAAGTTGTTGTCAAGGATTCAGTCAGAATTTCCGAAGACACGCTAAAACTCCTCAAAGGTAAAACATCTGTCATTTCTTTGGCAGGGGGTATCGAAGCCAATAGTATTATCAGCGGCTTGTATGAGCAGTTTAAAGAGGTTCCCAGGTTTCAGATACTTTCATCCGGTGGCAGGGTGGAGGATAAAGAAATTCCCACAGGTTATTTCGAGGCCCTGGCAGTGAGGTACAGGGATAATAAATTCATTTTGGTGGATACCGCCGGCATGATACGTAATGTCTACATGGACGGCAAGGAGGATATAAAAAAACTTGTAGAGCATATTGCTGTGGTTTTGCCACGCAAGGAAGAAGCTGATATTAAAAGTAAACGATAATGCAAACCAATCCAGTCAAAAGTTACCCAAAGCCTGATCTGGACAAGGCACGTTTTTTAGACAGGATGGCGGCTCTGATCACGGGTGTCGTTTTCATTACCGTTGGCCTGATGCGTCGCATTAAATTTGATACAGGAGTTGATTTTGATTTCCTGCCTCCTGTAATTGCCGTCCTCAATACTCTCGTAGCTGTAAGTCTTATTGTGGCTGTCTATCATGTCAGGCGGAAGGATATTATAAACCACAGGAAGTACATTTTGGTAGCAATGGTACTGTCTGCCTTGTTTCTGGTTTGCTACGTGGTGTACCACTTCACTACCCCTGAGACGACCTACTGCAGGCAAGACTGGACCAGGGGGCTGTATTATGCACTTCTTATCTCCCATATCATACTTGCCGGTATTTCTTTACCGTTTATTTTATTTACCTTTGTACGCGGCTATACATACCAGGTGAAGGCACATACCAGGCTGGCCCGGTGGGTGTTTCCGATATGGTTATATGTGGCGGTTTCCGGCCCTTTATGTTATTTAATGCTAAAACCCTGTTATATATGAATGCAAAACTGATCGTGTCTTTGTCGGCAGTTTTTATTCTTTGCCTCTTGTTTCTTCCTGACCTGGCCGCACAGTGTCCTATGTGCAAATTGTCAGCTGAGTCAAATCTTCGGGACGGTGGAACCGCCGGACGCGGCTTAAATACGGGCATTCTCTATATGTTTGCCATGCCATATCTTTTGGTAGGTACACTTGGATACATTTGGTACCGCAACCGAAAGGAGTATGACAAATCCAACTAACTTCTGCAGTAAAGACGAGCTTTATTCATTTTAAATTTACTTTACTATTTGTGTGAATCGTCTCTATTGAGACTATGCGGAACATACAACCAGCTCCAAAAAATTAAATATTTTATTGCAATTATCTCCGTCTTCCTGTAAACAGTGTACTGGGGTTTCTCTGGCCATAGTCATACTTGAGGAAGGAAAGAGCGGTAGATTTGACGCCTATAAAAAAGCTGTAAACCCCGTTTGAAGGCGCCCAGGTAAAGTTCATTTGCCAGCAATGCAGGTCCCGGGCAAAGCTTAAGTAAGGGTAAACAAACGACTTGTTTTTAATGTCATAAGCAATATTTCCTACGTTTATGTTCCAGTTTTTTGTGAGAGGAATACTGCCGGAAACGTTAAGGGTGTGACTGCTTACAACAAATGTGTCTCTTTCATTGACCTTTCTGACCTCAAAATTAAGAGCGTGTGAAAAATTAAAATTTTCAAACCAATCAGCCAGTGAAATCTCCCTGACCGTATTATCCTTTTCCTCAATTTCGGATTCAGTGGTCTGAAGACCCGGCTCTCTCGACGTCCTGGGCTGATTGTCGGTGGCTTTTGTGTTCTGATCTTTTTTTGGACCCTTAAAAATCTCTACGATTTTTCTGAATGAAACGGAAGTGGAAAATTGCCCTGAAAAGTTGCGGAATCCCAGGGGAAACTTCTTGTCATCCCACCTTTGTTTGGCTGTAATACGCCCGTTGTTATACACATAGGGCGATAAAGTGGCCAGAAAATAGAAGTTCGTGAGACCTTTCAGTACGACTGTGTTTCCGGTGATATTGACATTGCTCCACTTGAGCGAATCCGCCACAAAGTTGTAGGAGCCATTGACATTGATATTGTTAAATAGTTTGGTGTTTTTTTCAATAGTATCTTTTTTTGACCAGTATTTAGCCTCAAAGATATTGGTAATATTGTAACTGATGCCCATTTGCTCTTCCGTACCTGTAAGTGTACCAAACGGGCTGTTGCTGTAGATGCTGTAGATCTTTTGGAGATTAAAATCAGGCCTGGTGTCGGTGTCAACCATAGCCTCATAGTTTTCCTTGTTTCCGGGCTTGTAGATAAAACTCAGGCTGGGTTTCATAGTGTGACGCACACCCCTGAGCCACCCTTTGGACCATTTTTTTGTACCGAATATCTGTGTGTTTACCGATAATGAAGCATTGAAATTGCGGAAAGCACCAAAATCATTTACAAAGGATTCTGTCGGGGCCTTAAACCTCAGCGTGTCAAAGGTGATGGTGTCCTTATAGATGACGCTGTCCGGATCAAATGTCAATTTGTATTTTTTCAAAAGCCAGGTTTCGTCATAATTGATGGCCGGACTTACATTAAGGTATTTTGCCATCCTGAAATTGGTGCTGACGGAGGCTTTTTGTTGCAGGCCTGTCTGGATGTTGTTAAGCGTCTGGGTGGTAAAGAGTGTGGTATCCGTGGTTTTTACAAAATTTCTGAATTCCGAGCTATAGGACAGGGCAATATTGTCGGTCCATCGTTCCTTCGTTATGTTTTTACGTTTAAAGGGAAAAATGGTATTCATTCTCAATGTCATATTCGGTAGGGTGATGTCCATAACCCTCGTCTGTGTATTTTGACTGTGCCTCAGCTCTGCATTAAACCGGAACGGTGTACCCGGCATGTCATGCGAAAAACTGAAGTTGGACGAATAGGTCCCGGTGAGTGCGGCATTTGGATTTTCATATACCCGTTGGTCATACCTGTTGGTCTGGATATTGATGGAACCACCTATATTTCTGTACGGGTGTGCCTTGGAATCCTGCCTGTGGCTGATGTTTATGTTAAATGACTTATTGGACTGCTTGCTTCCGTCTCTGTCGCTTTCCTGAATATTGTTGCTGTAGCCCAATAGGATATTTCCGGTAAATCCATACCTTTTTTTGTAGTTGGTATTGATGCGGAGGCCGTGTGAACCTCTTGTATAAATATCGCCTGTCACCCTGAGGTCTACAAAGTTATTTATGGGCCAGTAGTATCCTATTTCCCGCAGACCAAGGCCAAGCTGGGCGTTATACTCGTAGCTCGAAGGGAAAATCAGTCCTGAAGATTTACCTTTGGTTAGGGGAAAAAAGCCAAAGGGCAGAAAAAGTGGGGTAGGAACACTGGCAATTTCGATCTGTGCTACGCTCAGTACCGCAAGCTTGTTAGGCACCATCTTTAACTTGTTAGTCCGGATGCCAAAATGCGGAGGGTAGTGGTTGCAGGTAGTGATTATGGCATCCTCATTGTAAATTCTGTCGTCCAGGCTTGTACCTGTTGTATCGGTGCCACCTGATATATATTTGGTTTTGGATCCTACGAGGTTAAATTCCCCCTGTTGGGTGATGGCCTGATTGACCATTCCTTTTTTGGATTTAAAGTTGTACCGTATATTTTCAAAGGTAAAGTTGTTTTCACCGTCTGTAAAAGTAGCCTTTTCCTTAGCTTTTACTTTTTTTGCCGGCTTCAGGTAATACCCTTCCAGAATGTTGTTTTTGAAATCAAGGACAATGGAATCTGCCTTGATCTGCAACTTTTGATACTCGACTTTGGCACCGCCATAGAGGTGGATCCGTTCGTTTTCTGCATCTACCCATGACGAATCAACCGCTTCATACCGGACCTCTTCTTCCAGGGCATCATCTGCCGTTTTGTAATCAGGTGTGGACTGAGGCAAAGAATCCGGCCCGGCACCCTTGACACTCCCTTCCGTCATTTTGCGAAAAAATGAATCACGGTCGGCCTGTGTCCGCAACAAAAGGCTGCTGTCAATTGGAACGATTATTGTATCAGATATATTAGATTTATTTTTAATATCAGAATTTCTGACCTGCCCGAATGAAAATCCGATTTTACATATTAAAAAAATAAGTAGTATGTAATATTTTAAATTCAAGTAGGTTATTGTTTATAAAATATTATAATTTGTTATATTTGTCTTTTGTTTAAACCGCAAAAATACACCAATGGTCTCAGATTACATCCAAAAACCTCAAACATTCTTCCGCTTGTTCCTTATAATAACGGCAGTTTGTGTATTTACGCCGCGACAGGCATCAGCATGCGACGTTAAAGTTTTATTAAATAATTCTGCTTGCATCCACGATCATAAACATATGAAATCCACCTCCCGGCAGCAGATCATGGATATTCTCGGTCGTCCGGGCAGGGGCGGTAAAAAAGTGACCAGGGTCGTGATTGATGCCGGTCATGGTGGGTCTGATCCCGGGGCAAAGGGTAAAAACTCCGTTGAAAAAGAAATCACCCTTAGCATAGCCCTCAAACTGGGAGATATGATCAGGTCCAGATTTCCGGATGTTGAGGTGTTTCAGACCAGGACCACCGATGTTTTTATACCGCTGTTCAGGAGGATTCAGTTTGCCAATGAGCAGAATGCAGACCTCTTCATTTCTGTCCATTGCAATTTCATAAGCAACACCAGGACCCGTGGGACAGAGACATTTGTCATGGGACTGCACAGGGCGGATGACAATCTCGAGGTGGCAAAAAGGGAAAATGCTTCCATTTTGCTGGAGCAGAATTATGAGGCCAATTATGAAGGGTACGACCCAAATTCACCTGAGGGACATATTATGTTGTCTATGTATCAGAATAATTACCTTGACAAGAGCATAGAGTTTGCGGCTGCTGTAGAGCGGGAGTTTGGCTCACACATGCTGAGTAAGTCCCGGGGAGTCAAGCAGGCTGGTTTTGCAGTGTTGCGTAGGGCAAGTATGCCTGCTGTACTGGTAGAATCAGGATTCCTTAGCAATGATACCGATGAGGCATTTCTCGTCTCCCAGGAGGGACAGAGCCAGGTGGCAGAGTCCGTGACCCGGGCTTTTGCTGGCTTTTATGAAAACAATCTTACCAAACAAGTTCAGGAAGTCGCAGGAGGTAGTCCCGCTCTCAGGAACGGGCCGGTGTTTCAGGTCCAGATTGCAGCTCTGAAGGGTGAGCGGGCTGATATGAACACACCCGAACTGGCAGCCATAGGCACATTGTTGATCCTGAAAAACGGTGACTTTAATAAGTATATGGTCGGCGATTTCCTTTCCCGTGAGTCCGCAGAGGTGGCCCGCGAAAAGCTCAGAAATATAGGATACAAGGGAGCCTTTATAGTAGCGGTGGGCGAATAAAGCCTTTGGCATAAACATTTTTAATGATCTTCCGTTATGAAATAGGATATTGCATTGACCCCTCCGGGGGTTTGTGCGTTAAATGAATATGATACTTTTGTTATGTCCCGGGAAATAAAAATTGGTCTCCTTACATTTATAGTGTTGATTACCATGATTTGGGGTTACACCTTTCTGAAGGGAAGGAACCTTTTGTCTGCATCCAATACTCTTTACTCCACTTTTCCTGACGTCAGTGACCTGAATGTTTCTTCGCCGGTACTGGTCAACGGATATAAAATAGGTACAGTCACCAAGATCAAACTCAATACAAAGGATGTCAAAAAAATGGACGTTTTTTATCTGATTGACGGTGACTATAAGATACCCAAAAATGCAGTGGCAAACCTGAAGAGCCTTGGTTTTGTAGAGGGCAAGGGTATTTTTCTTGAATTTGAAAAGGAATGTACAGGTCCCGATTGTGCCAAAGATGGTGACGAACTTCAAAGCAAAACAGTTGGTTTGATTGGGTCCATGCTTGGAACGGAGGACATGTCTCAATACAGTTCAGAACTGACCAATGCGGTCAAAACCATCGTTGCCAATATCGGTAAGGAAGGTGAAGCCGGACCAATCAACGAAACCGTGAGGCAATTGGAAATTATATCCAAAAATCTGGCTGCCGTCACAGCCACGACAAATAATCTGATGTCCAATTCCTCCGCCAATCTCAAGCGTACCATCGACAATATGTCTGCAGTCACAAATGCTCTGGCCCGGTCAAATCAAAAGATCGAAGCCATGATCACTAATATTGAAAAGATCACGGGTGACATAGCCAAATCGGACCTGGACAAAACGATGGGCAAAACCAATGAAACTCTGGATGCTTCCAAGGCAGCCATCACAGAGCTGAAAACCACGCTGACTTCAGCCAATACCACCATGAAAGACCTCAGTGAGGTACTTAACAAGGCCCAAAAAGGGGATGGGTCGCTGGCCATGCTCATGAACGATAAAAAACTCTATTCTAATATCGAGGCAACCACTAAAAACCTTAATCTTTTACTGCAGGACCTTCGGCTTAATCCCAAAAGGTATGCCCATTTTTCCGTCTTCGGCAAAAAGCAAAAGGTTTATACCTTACCTGAAGAAGACCCTGCCCTGAAAGTGGAAGAGAAACGGGATTAGCGGTAAAACTGGACCAGGGATTTATTCTATCTGCTTTAATGCTCTTGCGGACACGCCTGATAGCACAGGCATGGTTTATGGAAAGGAATCTATAACTTTTTATAAAAATATTTAAATTTCTCAACCACGTGGATTTTCCCTGTCTCTGCGTCCTTCCAACTGTATAAAATAAGATTATCACACCCATCAAATTCGGTTGAGTGTATGCCATAACTCATGTCCAAATTATCCTGCATACTAAAACCAAAATCTAAAAAATTAATATTACCATACTCATAGGCTAATCTTTTATACTGTTTATCCATAGTGATTTCTCCGCCATAATCTCCATTTATCTCATATTTTAATCCGGTAGGTGTTTTGACAATTTTTATTGCGGTTGTTGATGTAGGAAAATGTACATTATAATCTATGTTTCCGTTTGGATAATATTTAAAGTCGTGCTCTATCACTGTCATCTTATGATCAGTTATTCTGGTCAATTTACCATTTGTATATTCAAAGCTGGCACTAATTGGTCTGTCGTCAAAATTATAAACGCGACGAACCACCTTTCCATCTTTATAGAAATCAATAAAATTTTCTCTTATTCTACCATGAGCCATTACAGAATCTACTGAACCATATACATTTGGATTATTCCAGTCATAAAGCGATTCATACTTTTGGTGAAAAACTGAATCGATTACGCATGACTTCTTTATATTCTGAGAAAGTAGTGCATGACCAATCACAATAAGAACTAAAGTAAAAAAAATTGCTTTCAATTTGATTTGGATTTCAAAAATTAAATAAAAGTTTAGTTATGGTCAAGGACATCCCGATTGGGCGCCTGACGTCCGGTATAATATATTGCTCCACTTTAATTGTCTAAGCAAATTCCACGACATAAAATTAGCCAATATATATAAAAGTTCAATTTGATATTGTGCCGGCACAGAAGAATGGGATTGAGTAAATTTTAACCTCCTGATACTTTATGGTGCCAGCCTTATTTTTTAAATTTGATGGAACAGCCTATGGCTTTGGTGGTGGCAGGTTGAGGGTCTTTGCCTTCTTCCAGTGATGCTATGGCATCTTCCAGATATCTGCGTGTTACGAGTGATGCGTCCTCGGCTTTATCATCGATGGCTCCTATATATTTTACAATTTGGTTTTTGGTCCGGGTAGCACCGTATTGGGGAAATACTTTTTGCCCTTCATCAAACAGGTAAGGAAAAACAAATCCTTTCTCAGAAGCCCTTTCAACCATTTTTTCGTAACTGTCTGCAGGCTGCACGGCAGGGTCATTTGGATTGATGGCAATCAGCACATAGCCTTTGTCTACGTACTTTTTTGCCAGGTCATTAATCCTGTCCTCATACATGACCGCAAAAGGGCAATGGTTGCAGGTAAATACCACAATAAAGCCCCTGGCATCTTTGTAGTCGGCCATACTGACCATACTGCCATCCACGGATTTTAACCTGAAATCCGCAGCTTTGTCACCGGGATTGAGTCCTGATGGGGCAGAAATGGTTGCAGGCTGTGCAAAAGCTAGCAACATGGCACATAGTTGTGTGATAAAGGTTTGCATCTTTTAATGTTTTTCAGTGAAATTATTAATAAATTGTTCCAAATCATGACAGGAATCAAACTCCTGCTCTGCAAAAGTTCGTTTGCCGTTTTGCACAAGCAATGTGCCAGGTATGGCACCTGACCAGTCCGCATCTACCAATGCGAGCCAGTCATCATACACGGTATCTGCCAGCAAAACCACTTCTGTTTTAATCTTCCTTTTTTCAAGGAACGGCATAAGATGGCTCTTCAACTGGCTTTTGAAATCAAGGCTAACCAGCACAACTTTTAGTTTTTTGTCATGGTACTTTTCATAAAGTTCCTCAAAGTATGGCAACTCAACAATACAAGGTTTGCACCAGGTGGCCCAGAAATTGACAACAGTCAGGGTATCTCCCCGATCCCTTAAATATATCTTT
>JAGVTV010000117.1 GCA_019136675.1 Bacteroidota bacterium | reverse complement strand
ACGTTTGTCTATAGGTATCAAATGGCTGATCAGGTTTTCAAGGGCGAGAAGCGGTAAGGGCATGGCCGAAAAACTTGCTGCAGAGGTAATGGCAGCAAGCAAAGGCGAAGGTGCGGCAGTCAAGAAGAGGGAAGACACGCACAGGATGGCTGAAGCCAACAGAGCGTTTGCACACTTCAAGGCCTGATCCTGACTTTATATTATATTAATTCCATTAAATAAAATCTTACAACCATTAAGCAATGGCAAAAGATCTCAGATATACGCGTAATATTGGTATTGCCGCACACATTGATGCCGGCAAGACCACTACTACCGAAAGGATACTTTACTACACCGGTATAAGCCACAAGATCGGCGAAGTACACGACGGTGCAGCAACCATGGACTGGATGGAGCAGGAGCAAGAGAGAGGTATCACCATTACGTCTGCCGCTACCACCTGCAACTGGAACTATCCAACTGTTCAGGGAAAAAATACAAATGACACCAAGTCATACCATTTTAATATAATTGACACTCCGGGCCACGTGGACTTTACCGTAGAGGTAAACAGGTCACTCAGGGTACTGGACGGTCTGGTATTTCTCTTCAGTGCGGTGGATGGTGTAGAACCTCAATCCGAGACAAACTGGCGTCTGGCTGAGAGATATAAAGTGCCGAGCATCGCTTTCGTCAACAAAATGGACAGGTCCGGTGCAGACTTCTTTAATGTGGTCAATGACATCAAGGAAAAACTGGGGGCTAATGCAGTTCCCCTTCAGGTTCCCATCGGTGCAGAAGAGAAATTTAAGGGCGTAGTCGACCTGATTACCAACGTAGCCATGGTCTGGAACGAAGAAGACCAGGGTATGACCTACAAGGTGATCGACATCCCTGCAGATATAGCCGATACTGTACAGGAATACAGGGCAAAACTGATCGAGGCTGTCGCCGAATATGACATGGAACTTATGGAAAAGTTCTTTGAAGATCCGGACTCTATCTCCGAAGACGAGGTAAGGGTTGCTATCCGAAAGGCGGTAATTGACCTCAAGTTCACCCCCGTCATGTGCGGATCTGCCTTTAAGAATAAGGGTGTACAGGCGGTACTTGACGCAGTATGTGCATTTTTGCCGTGTCCGCTTGATGTGGATGCCATTACAGGTATCAACCCCAAGACAGATAAGGAAGAATTAAGGAAACCATCCGTATCAGAGCCGTTTGCTGCCCTGGCATTTAAGATTGCCACTGACCCGTATGTGGGCAGGCTGGCTTTCATGAGGGTATACTCAGGAGCACTTGATGCCGGTTCGTATGTGTTGAATACTAGGAGCGGCAACAAAGAGAGGATCTCCAGGCTGTATCAGATGCACGCCAATAAGCAAAACCCCATTGAGAGGGTGGAAGCCGGTGACATTGCAGCAGGCGTAGGTTTTAAGGACCTCAGGACAGGAGATACACTTTGCGAAGAAAACCATCCGATCGTGCTGGAAAGCATGGTATTCCCCGATCCGGTAATCGGTCTGGCCATCGAACCAAAGACCCAAAAGGACCTTGATAAACTCGGTATGGCCCTTAACAAGTTGTCTGAAGAAGACCCGACATTTAGGGTAAGATACGACGAAGATACAAACCAAACCGTCATAAGCGGTATGGGAGAATTGCACCTTGAGATCATTGTAGACAGGCTCAGAAGAGAGTTTAAGGTCGAGGTAAATGAAGGTGCACCACAGGTAAATTATAAGGAAGCCCTTACAGCCAGTGTGGAGCATACGGAGAGACTCAAGAAGCAGTCAGGTGGATCGGGACTTTTTGCCCAGATGTCATTTGAACTGGGTCCGGCCTCAGAAAAATTCCTTCAGTCAGAAGACTTCAAGTCAGGAAAATTAAAACTTGAATTTGTCAATGACATCTTCGGGGGTTCTATCCCTAAGGAATATTTCGCTTCCATCACCAAGGGATTTACCAGTATGATGGACAATGGTATCCTTGCAGGGTACAATATTGACAGCATGAGGGTGAGGATCTTTGACGGACAGACCCACGCAGTGGACTCCAAGCCTCTGGCCTTCGAGCTTTGTGCCAAAGAAGGATTCAAGGAAGCTGCAAGACTTTGTGCACCAGTACTTCTGGAGCCGATCATGAAACTGGAAGTCGTGACTCCTGACGAATATGTGGGATCTGTAATAGGTGACCTCAACAGGAGAAGGGGTATGCCAAAGGGTCAGGAAGGAAGGTCAGGAGGAGCAGTGGCCATATCAGCGGAAGTGCCTCTGGCGGAGATGTTTGGCTATGTAACACAGCTTAGAACCATTACCTCCGGAAGGGCCAGTTCCAGCATGGAATTCAGTCATTACGCTCCGGCACCTAAAGGCATCGCAGATGCTGTAATCGAAAAAGCCAAAGGAGCAAAAGTATAACAGTGATAGATGCCGGAAGAAATTCCGGCATTTTTTATTCAATTTTGAAACAATTTTTTAATTATAATTTTTCTCTTTTGCAAAAGAGTTCTATCTTTGCGGCCTCTTAACAAACAGAGAATATTTTAAAAGTAGGTTATGAATCAAAAAATCAGGATAAAACTCCGGTCTTACGATCACAATCTGGTGGATAAGAGCACCGAGAAGATCGTAAAAACGGTGAAAAACAGCGGTGCTGTTATTTCTGGTCCGATTCCGCTGCCAACAGAGAAAGAAGTATTTACAGTCTTGCGTTCTCCGCACGTAAATAAAAAATCTCGTGAGCAGTTTCAGTTGAGGACCCACAAACGCATCATCGAGATTTTTACTCCCACACAAAAGACAGTCGACGCTTTATCAAAGCTCGAACTTCCAAGCGGAGTGGATATCCAGGTGAAGCTTACCTGATCCAGGAGGAAATATAGGTTTTAGATTCGGAAGGTATTCGGATGCAGGCGAAGAGCTTGTACCTTATTAAAAAATTTAATCAATGAACGGATTAATCGGAAAGAAAATTGGTATGACCAGCATTTTCGATGACAACGGCAAAAACATCGCCTGTACTGTCATCGAAGCCCAACCCAATGTTGTGACTCAGGTTAAAACCATTGAGACAGATGGGTATGACGCCCTTCAGGTCGGATATGGCGAGGCAAAGGCCAAGAATACCTCCAAGGCACTTCAGGGGCATTTTGAGGCTGCCGGGACTACTCCCAAAAAAGAAGTGGTTGAATTCAGAGATTGTTCGCTTGACAAGAAATTAGGAGAGGAGATAAATATTGGTGAGGTATTTAATGTGGGTGACAAGGTGAGTGCGATAGGTACCTCCAAGGGTAAAGGTTTTATGGGTGTTGTCAAAAGGCACAATTTCAATGGAGTGGGTCAGACCACCCACGGTCAGCACAACAGGCTCAGGGCTCCGGGATCCGTTGGTGCCTCAGCATTCCCTTCAAGGGTATTTAAAGGCGTTAGGATGGCAGGAAGAGTCGGAAACGAAAGAGTGAAGACAAAAAATCTCAAGATCGTAAAGCTTTTGCCAGAAATGAACCTTATCCTTATCCAGGGTTCAGTACCGGGACATAAAGGAGCATTTGTAATCATTGAAAAGTAAGGAAGATGAAACTCGATGTATTAAATATAAACGGAAGCAATACCGGAAGGTCAGTGGAACTGCCGGAAGAAATATTTGGCATTGAGCCTAACTCCCATGCTGTATACCTCGCTGTAAAGCAGTACAACGCAGCACAGCGTCAGGGTACTCACAAGGCCAAGGAAAAGCATGAGATAGCACGTACCACCAAGAAGCTCAAGAGGCAAAAGGGTACCGGTACCGCAAGAGCAGGATCAATGAAGAGCCCTGTGTTTCGTGGTGGCGGAAGGGTCTTCGGACCTAAGCCAAGAGACTACTCTTTTAAACTAAACAAAAAAGTGAAGGAACTGGCACGATTTTCTGCTTACGCTGACAAGTTTCAAAACAAATCCATCGTTGTGGTCGAGGACTTTAACATGGCTACACCTAATACAAAGGAATATATCGGTATCCTTAAGAATCTGTCAGTCCAGGGCAAATCACTGCTCCTTACTTCAGACCTTAATAAGAATGTATACCTTTCAAGCAGAAATCTTCCGGCTGCAGAAGTAAGAATGGTATCAGATGCTAATGTATACGATATCATCAATGCCGACGTGCTGGTACTTTGCGAAAATTCAGTCAGGCAACTGGCTTCTTCAATGGCTGAAAACAATTAAAAAGAGAGAAGATGTCAAACAAGAATATAATCATCAAGCCGATCATATCTGAGAAATCAGAGAAGTTGGCCAATAAGTCTAACCAGTATTCCTTTGTGGTGCATAAAGATGCCAACAAGCTGGAGATAAAAAAGGCCATCGAAGAGATGTTTACCACCAATGTTTTATCTGTCAATACGGTTATCGTTCCGGCTAGGTTAAAGTCCAGGAACACCAGGGCCGGTATTGTAAGGGGAAGTGTTAGTGCCTTTAAGAAGGCATTTGTTACCCTTGCTCCGGGTGAAGAGATAGATGTATACGGAAGTGAAGAATAATAGCTTAACTTTTTAAAGCAAGAATTAAAATGGCAATAAAGAAGTTTAGTCCCACCACGCCGGGTTTAAGAACGAAAGTCAACATCGACTTTTCGGATCTTACCGCATCAAAGCCTGAGAAGAGCCTCACGGTAGGGATTGGAAAAAGCGGTGGAAGGAACCGGACAGGAAAAATGACCATGCGTCAGCTCGGTGGCGGTGCCAAAAGAAGATACAGGGTAATCGACTTTAGAAGAGATAAGGAAGGTATTCCCGGTAAAGTGGCCACCATTGAATACGACCCGAACCGATCAGCGTTTATCGCCCTCATCGCCTATGCTGACGGAGAGAAGAGATATATTCTTGCTCCTGATAAAGTAAAGGTAGGTGATATGCTGATGTCCGGAAGCCAGGCAACGCCTGACAATGGAAATGCACTCTACTTTTCAGCTATTCCTCTTGGTGCCGACATTCATGCCATTGAAATGAGTCCCGGCAAGGGAGCAGCCCTGGCAAGAAGTGCGGGCACTTATGCCACTATGATGGGAAGAGAAGGCAAATATGCCATCATCAAGCTTCCTTCCGGTGAGGTCAGGAAAGTACTTCTTACCTGTAAGGCTGTTATGGGCAGGGTTTCCAATCCTGACCACGGACAGCAGGTCATGGGTAAGGCAGGTAAAAACAGGTGGATGGGTAAGAGACCTCGGGTAAGGGGTGTAGCCATGAACCCTGTGGATCACCCGATGGGTGGTGGTGAAGGTAGGGCTTCTGGAGGACATCCAAGGTCAAGAACAGGCATTATGGCCAAAGGTGAAAAGACAAGGAATGTCAAGAAGGCATCATCAAAATTGATCATATCAAAACGTAAGTAATAATTTCTAATAAAGCAGCTCATGCCTAGATCAGTTAAAAAAGGACCATATGTACATCATAAGCTTTACGAAAAGGTCGTAAAAGCTAATGACACCACTAAGAAATCAGTCATTAAGACATGGTCAAGAGCATCCATGATAGTACCTGAAATGATTGGTCATACCATCGCAGTTCATAACGGCAAGACCTTTATACCGGTCTTTGTTACAGAAAACATGGTCGGACACAAATTGGGAGAATTTTCGCTCACCAGGACATTCAAGGGCCATAGCGGCAATAAGTAAAGAAATCAGGCAATCTAATAAAATATCATTACGATGGAAGCACTTGCAAGATTGAGAAATTGTCCCATGTCGGCCAGGAAAATGAGGCTGGTGGTAGACAATATCAGAGGAAAATCGGTGGATGACGCCCTGAATATCCTCAAGTTTACCAATAAGGAGGCAGCTATATGGCTGGAGAAGGTTGTATTGTCAGCGGTTTCCAACTGGGCCAATAAAAGCGAAGTGGTCAATCCGGAAGATTATAAGCTTAAAATCAAAACAGCTTTTGTAGACGGAGGTTCATCCATAAAAAGATTCAGACCTGCTCCTCACGGAAGGGCAAATAGGATCAGGAAAAGAATGAACCATGTGACCATTGTAGTGGAGAATCAGGTTAACATAGAAGAATAATCATCTAATAAAACATCAATTTCATGGGTCAAAAGACAAATCCAATCGGCAACAGGCTGGGCATCATCAAGGGATGGGACTCCAGTTGGTTTGGAGGAAAAGAATTTGGTCAAAAAGTAGTCGAGGATGAGAGGATCCGACTTTACCTGAATGCCCGTATCCAAAAGGGAGGCATTTCGAAGATTGTGATCGAAAGAACCCTCAAAAGAGTAACTGTCACTATGCACACATCCAGGCCCGGTATCATAATCGGTAAGGGAGGACAGGAGGTAGACAGGATCAAGGAAGAGCTTAAGAAATTGACCGGAAAGGATGTTCAGATCAATATCATTGAGATAAGGAAGCCCGAGACAGACTCTGCGATTGTTGGCGAAACCATCGCCAAGCAGATCGAGTCAAGGATCAACTATAAAAGAGCCATCAAGATGGCAATCCAGTCTGCTATCAGGGCCGGTGCAGAAGGCATCAAGGTCAGGGTCAGCGGAAGGCTAAACGGAGCGGAAATGGCCAGGAGCGAAGAGTTTAAAGACGGCAGGATTCCTCTTCACACCTACAGAGCCGATATTGACTATTGTATTAAGGAAGCCTTGACCGTTTACGGCAAGATTGGTATAAAAACCTGGATCTTTAAAGGAGAAGTTCTTGAGAAAAGAGACCTCTCTCCTAATGTGGGAGCATCCAAGGCAGCCGGTGAGCATTCAGCATCAGGCGACAACAGGGACCGAGGAGACAGAAGAGGTGGTGACAGACGTGGAGGCGGAGGACGTGACAGGGATCGTGACCGCGGAGGAGACAGAGGCGGAGACAGAAGAGGTGGTGGTGACAGAAGGGGTGAAGGCAAAAAAAGATAAAAGTAAATTAGAAAATTGTATTACCTTTGCGGCACTTTTTCAAAAAGGTAAGTAATTAAATAGCAACAAGATATGTTACAACCAAAAAGAACAAGATACAGGAAGCAACATAAGATGAACCCCAAGGGCATCGCAGTCAAGGGGAGCAGTATTTCCTTTGGTTCATTTGCCTTAAAGTCTTTGGAAATAGGCAGAGTGACAAGCAGGCAGCTTGAGTCAGCCAGGGTTGCTATGACCAGATATATGAAAAGGGAAGGTAAAGTCTGGATCAGGATTTTTCCGGACAAGCCAATAACAAAGAAGCCTCAGGAAGTGCGTATGGGTAAGGGTAAGGGTGCTCTTGACCACTGGGTGGCTGTGATAAAGCCCGGAAGGATCATGTTTGAAATAGACGGAGTTCCTGAAGCAGTGGCAATCGAGGCATTGAGACTGGCCGCACAGAAACTTTCCGTGCTTTCGAAGACGGTTGTAAGGGCAGATTATAGCGAATAAATATAAACAAAGCTGATTATGGCGACTAAAAAATATCTGGAACTCCAGGACATGTCTGTAGAAACAATGAATCAGGAATTGAAGCAGGCACAGACTGACCTTAAGCGTATGGTTTATGACCATGGAGCCAAGGGCCTTCAGAACCCATTGGAACTGAAAGCAGTAAGAAAGGACATTGCCAGGTTGAAAACAGAGATCAGGGCAAGGGAGTTAAAAGGGATGACCACTGAGCAATTGGCCAAAAGGTCAAAAATCAGGTTAACCAGAAGAATTAATAAATAAAAAATAGTGCGATGACTGATAAAGCATTAAACAAAGTTAGGATAGGTGTGGTGGCCAGTGCCAAAATGGACAAGACTATCACTGTGCTTATTGAAAGGAAACTTAAGCACCCTATTTACGGTAAGTTTGTGAAGAAGTCAAAGAAGTTCTTTGCCCATGACGAAAAAAATGAGTGCACCGAAGGGGACACAGTCAAGATAACAGAAACCAGGCCCATCAGCAAAAACAAAAGCTGGAGGCTTGTGGAAATAGTAGAGAAAGCGAAATAATCATTTTTACAAAATTTAGCCATGATCCAACAAGAGTCAAGATTGAAGGTTGCAGATAACAGCGGTGCCAAAGAGGTACTGTGTATCAGGGTCCTGGGTGGTACCAGAAGGAGGTACGCATCATTGGGTGACAAGATCGTAGTTGCGGTCAAATCCGCCACACCGACAGGTATCAAAAAAGGCACCGTGACCAAGGCTGTTATTGTCAGGACTTCCAAGGAAGTACGCAGGAAGGATGGTTCCTACATCCGTTTTGACGACAATGCAGTGGTATTGTTAAACAATGCAGACGAACCCAGGGGCAGCCGTATTTTCGGCCCGGTGGCCAGAGAGCTTAGGGATCGTGACTATATGAGGATAGTATCATTAGCACCGGAAGTGCTTTAATTCATAAACGAACGAAGATGTCCAGTCCAAACAGATTTGCACCGAAACTTAAAATAAAAAAGGGAGACAAGGTTATTGTTATTTCAGGAGCCAATAAAGGTGCTACCGGAGAAGTAAAGCTGGTAATCCCAAAGGAAAACCGTGCCATTGTCGAAGGAGTGAATATGGTTAAGAAGCATATCAAGGCTACACAGGATAATCCTGGTGGCATTAACGAAATGGAGGCACCGCTGCACATTTCAAATCTTATGCTTGTTGACCCTAAAACAGGTAAACCGACAAAAGTAGGGCGAAAACTGGTAGACGGTGAGCTCGTGAGATATTCTAAAAAATCAGGTGAAATTATCAAGTGATGAGTTATATACCCAGACTTAAGACCAAATACAGGGAGGAGGTTGTGTCCAAACTCAAGGAGCAGTTCGGCTACAAAACCGTAATGCAGGTGCCTAAATTAGTAAAGATCTGTGTTAATCAGGGTGTTGGCTCAGCTACTCAGGACAAAAAACTGGTAGATAATGCGGTCAATGAAATGACAACATATACTGGCCAGAAAGCGGTTCCAACCAAGGCTACCAAGTCCATTTCTAACTTTAAGCTAAGGGAGTTCATGCCTATCGGTGCCAGAGTCACACTTAGGGACAGAATGATGTATGAATTTCTCGACAGGCTCATAACTGTAGCTTTGCCCAGAGTAAGGGACTTTAAAGGAATAAATGACAAGAGCTTTGACGGCAGAGGCAACTATTCTCTCGGCATCAAGGAACAGATTATCTTCCCTGAGATCGATATTGACAAGGTAAACAAAATTACCGGTCTGGATATCACTTTTGTAACAACAGCCAAAACAGATGCGGAGGCTTATGCCCTCCTCAAGGAGCTTGGTTTACCATTTAAGAACATTAAGAATTAATACATATGGCCAAGAAATCAATCATTGCCAGAGAAATCAAAAGAGAAAGGTTAGTTGCCAAGTATTCTGATCTTCGCAAAAAGCTTAAGGAAGAAGGCAACTATGAGGCACTTGATAAATTGCCAAGGAACTCCTCCCGAGTAAGATTGCATAACAGGTGCAAGCTTACAGGAAGGCCCAAAGGTTACATGAGGAAGTTTGGAATAAACAGGGTAACTTTCAGAAAAATGGCCAACGAAGGTTTGATTCCTGGAGTGACAAAGGCAAGTTGGTAATAAATTTATAACAGACAACAGTTTTTTAATAATGATAGTAACAGATCCAATAGCTGATTATCTTACCAGGATAAGAAACGCTCAGATGGCAGGACATAAGGTTGTGGATATACCTTCCTCAAAAATGAAGAAGGCAATCACTGAGATCCTGTACGACCACGGTTACATACTGAAGTACAAGTTTGACGATGAAGCCGGCAAGCAGGGTGTGATAAGCATCGCCCTCAAGTACGATCCGGCCACCAAAAAGCCTGTGATCAGGGAGTTGGGAAGGTTGTCAACATCAGGTCTCAGACAGTATTCCGGATCAAAGGAAATGCCCAAGATAATTAATGGTCTGGGTATAGCCATCGTATCCACATCCAGGGGACTTATGACAGATAAGCAGGCAAGGAAGGAGAATTTGGGTGGTGAATTGATTTGTTACGTATATTAATTTTTTTTAAAGTTAACAGCCATGTCAAGAGTCGGTAAATCGATAATCAATGTTCCTGCGGGTGTGACCATAGATATTTCCAAGGGAAATATGGTGACTGTCAAGGGAAGCAAAGGCACACTCAGCGAGCAGATAAACCCTGATCTGGGTATTTCCATTGAAGATGGAACTTTAACAGTAAGCAGACCATCGGACCAGAAGAGGCACAGGGAGGCTCATGGTCTTTCCAGGGCTCTGATTAATAATATGGTGACAGGTGTGTCAAGTGGTTTTACCAAGCAATTGGAGCTTGTGGGTGTAGGTTACAGGGTTACGAATACAGGCAATCTTTTAGAACTTATCATTGGATACTCACACCCGATCTATTTTATGATTCCTTCAGAGGTCAAGTTGACCACCAAGATGGAAAAAGGAGAAAACCCTACCATTATACTTGAGGGTGCTGACAAACAACTGCTTGGCCAGGTTTGTGCCAAGATCAGAAGTTATAGAAAGCCTGAACCATACAAAGGTAAGGGTATCAAGTTCAGTGGTGAAATTCTCAGAAGGAAGGCAGGTAAGACATCAGGTAAGAAATAATCGATAGAAATTCCAAACCATTACAGAAATGGATAGTAAATTATACAACAGGACGCGGGTAAAATACAGAATCCGTAAAAAAGTTGCGGGCACAGGTTCAAAACCGAGATTGTCAGTTTTCAGAAGCAATAAGGATATTTATTGCCAGTTGATAGATGACGAAAATGGAGTGACTCTTGCCAGTGCTTCTTCAAAGACTATTAAAGCCGCCGGAACCAAAATAAATGTGGCCGCTGAAGTAGGTAAGGAGCTTGCCGGCAAGGCAAAAGCCCGAGGGATTGAAAAAATAGTATTTGACAGAGGAGGTTACCAGTATCACGGCAGGGTTAAGTCTCTGGCAGAAGGTGCCCGGGAAGCAGGTTTAATATTCTAATCAACACGTAAGATATAAATATGTCAGCACCAGTAAAAGTTAATCAGGGCGATCCCGAATTCAAGGAAAAACTTGTAAACCTTGCCCGTGTGGCCAAGGTAACCAAGGGAGGCCGGACATTCAGCTTCTCAGCCTTAGTGGTGGTAGGAGACGGTAACGGTACAGTGGGCCATGGCCTTGGCAAAGCACTGGATGTTTCTGAGTCAATTCAGAAAGCAGTACAGGATGCCAAAAAGAACCTTGTAAAAGTGCCGCTCAACAAAGGTACCATACCTCATGAGCAGAAGGGAAAGTACGGAGCCGGAAAGGTTCTGATCAAACCGGCCGCTGATGGTACAGGTGTTATCGCCGGCGGAGCCATGAGGGCTGTGCTGGAGATGGCCGGTATTCACAACGTGTTGGCAAAATCTCAGGGATCATCAAACCCTCACAACGTCGTCAAGGCAACCATTGATGCATTGTCAAAAATGAGGAGTGCTCCTGAGGTCTCAAAACAGAGAAATGTCAATTTGAATAAAGTATTTGAGGGTTAATAACCGCTAAAAACAAAAACGATCATGGCAAACGTCAAATTAACACAGGTAAAAAGCACAATTGACCGTAGCAAAAGGCAGAAGGCGACCATCAAGGCTTTAGGAATCAAAAAGCTTCACAATCCTGTAGTCAAGGAGGTAAACCCTCAGATCATGGGTATGATAGATAAGGTAAGGCACCTTATTACTGTCGAAGAGTGTTGATTGAGTCATTTTAGGAATACAGAAAATTTTAAAAATGAAATTGCACAATTTAAGTCCTGCCAATGGATCAGTGAAAAAGGAAAAAGGCAGACTGGGACGAGGTGAGGGATCTGGCACAGGTGGTACAGCCTCCAAAGGACATAAGGGATCCAAGGCTCGTTCGGGTGACAAGAAAAAGAGAGCATTTGAAGGAGGTCAGATGCCACTTCAGATGAGATTGCCTAAAAGGGGCTTCAAGAATATTTCCAGGACTGAATATGTGACCCTCAATGTTTCGAGGCTTCAGGAGATCCATGAAAATTATGGATTGTCTGAAATTACGAAGGTTGCACTGTACAACGAAGGGATCATTAACAGGGGCCAAAAGGTAAAAGTGCTTGGCAACGGTGAAATTACTTCAAAAATTACCGTTCAGGCTGATGCATTTTCAGCTACTGCCAAAAGCAAGATTGAAGCGGCTGGAGGAACCATCAATGCCTAATTAACACAATATGGAGAAGTTTATTCAGACCTTAAAGAATATTTGGAGCATCAAGGAACTAAGGGACAAAATCCTTTTCACCCTCCTCATTCTTGCTGTATTCAGATTTGGTTCGTATATAGTTTTACCTGGAGTAAATGCTTCAGCGTTAGAAGCAGCGTCGAGCACCAGTAAAGCAAGTGACCTCTTGCAGCTCATCAATACCTTCACAGGAGGGGCCTTTAACCAGGGCTCAATCTTTGCATTGGGTATCATGCCATATATCACGGCATCCATCATTGTGCAGCTCCTTGGATTTGCTGTGCCATACTTCCAGAGACTCCAGCAAAAGGAGGGAGAGTCCGGCCGGAAGAGACTAAATCAGATAACAAGATTTTTAACGCTGCTCATAACCTTGGTTCAGGGCAGTGGTTACCTGCTTATGCTTAAGACAACACCAGGTGCTGTTGATACTTCCATTAACCCTACCGTGTTTTGGTTCAGTAACATGATAATCCTTGCCACGGGTACTATTTTTGCCATGTGGCTCGGTGAAAGGATCACAGACAGAGGCATTGGAAACGGTATTTCCCTCCTGATTATGGTGGGTATTATAGCCAGGCTCCCTAATGCCATCGCTGCGGAAGTATTGGGTAAATTTGCAGATAATAAGCTGATCTTCCTGATACTTGAATTCATCCTCTTCTTCCTGATTATCATAGCCACTATACTCGTGGTGCAGGGTGTCAGGAAAATTCCAATCCAGGCAGCCAAAAGAATGGTGGGAAGAACAGGAGGCACCAATATGGCAGCAGGCACAGGTAATGACTTTATCAACCTGAAATTGAGTGCGGCAGGAGTAATGCCTATCATCTTTGCTCAGGCCATTATGTTCCTGCCATTGACCGCCGCACAGTGGGCTACAAGCAACCAGGGAGTGCAGAGTGACCTTCTTTTGTCACTTAACAATCCGGGATCACTGGCGTACAATGTTATCTTTTTTATCCTGATCGTA
>JAGVTV010000151.1 GCA_019136675.1 Bacteroidota bacterium | reverse complement strand
CCACTTCCATCGGGTATATCAACGAGGTCGACACCTGGGTTTGGTGGGCTCTTATGTACAGCTGGCAACACACAGATGCCAACCCTGATCTGGTTAGGATACTTAGAAACGAGATGGAAGCCATCGCTACCGATGAAGAAAGACTGATAAATTACCTGGACATGAGGTTTACCCACGGCCAGCTCACCGACGAGACGCGTGGTATACTCCGCACCGCTCTCAAAGATATGAAATGGTCATGGGATAACACATGGATTCAGCACCGCGTCAGGCTTGCCATTTACCTCCTCCTTATTTCACCGGATTATAACATCGTAAAATAAACAGCCATGGGTACAAAAAATAATATCAGCAGAAGACAGTTTTTGGGCCAGGCTTCCTGTGCAGCGGTAGGTAGTACTTCCATTTTTAATACCTTATTTAACCTTAAGTCCATTTCGAGTTTTCTGGGACAGTCAACCACGGCCACAGGCGACTACAAAGCCCTGGTTTGCCTCCTGAATGCTGGTGGACTTGACTCCTTCAACATGCTGGTCAGAAAGGATACAAGCGGCTACAATGAATATGCCGCTACACGGTCAAACCTTGCTCTGGCCAGGTCCTCCTTGCTTGACATCAATTATACCATTGATGGAAAAACCTTCGGACTTCATCCGGCATTACCGAGGATGAGGACCATGTTTAATACAGGTAAACTATCCTTTGTTTCCAATGTGGGCACTCTCATCCAGCCTACCACCAAAACCCAGTTTTACAATGGCTCTGTACCGCTGCCGCTGGGACTTTACTCACACTCGGATCAGGTACTGCACTGGCAGACCGGAATTCCGGACCAGCGACTGGCTACCGGATGGGCTGGAAAGATTGCAGACCTTTTGTCATCCGCAAATCAGAATCAGACCGTCTCCATGAATATTTCGCTGTCAGGCAGCAATGTTTTTCAGACCGGTAATAATTCCGTAGAGTTTTCCCTGCATCCCGAAAATGGTGCATTAGGTATCAACGGATTTAATAACGACTGGATATATAATACACTAAAAACCAATGCTATAAATGGAATGGTCAATGGCACCTACCAGGATGTATTTAAAAAGACCTACGTCGAAAAGGTCAAAAAGGGCATTGACGGTAAGGCTATCCTTTCGCCTATTCTCGACAATCCACCGGTGTACAACGTTCCGTTTTCTGACAATGACCTGTCAAAGAGTTTCCGTATGATCGCCAACACCATTGCCGGAAGAGAACAGCTTGGTGTGACCAGGCAGATATTTTTTGTAGAATTTGGCGGGTGGGATCACCACGATGAATTACTGCAGAACCAGATAGAAATGTTTACGGTGCTGGATAATGCCCTCTACGAATTTGATGCCGCCCTCTCACAATTGAATGTCAACGACTGTGTGACCACTTTTAGTCTCTCAGAGTTTGCCCGAACCCTGACCAGTAATGGTAACGGCACCGACCACGCATGGGGATCCAATGTATTTGTTTTGGGAGGGCCGGTAAACGGTACGCAGCTGTACGGCCAGTTTCCATCTCTTGTCTTGGGCAATGCCAATCCTCTGGAGATCGGAGGAGGTGTACTGATACCTACAGTGTCTACCGATGCCTATTTTGCAGAAATAGCTATGTGGTTTGGTGTGCCGGCATCTGAGCTAAGTACATTGTTTCCCAACATAGGCCATTTTTATGATACCGGTTCCGGAGACAACCCCATTGGGTTTTTAGATCTTAATTGATATATTGTAAATTATTCTCATATGCAACAATCATATTTTCAATTTAATAGCAAAAATATTTTCCACCTTTTGGTGTTTTTTACAATGTTTGCCGGGACTGCCATTTCGCAGGATGCTCCTGACAGGATGAGCACCAACAAGGAAGATGCCTGGGTATCGTGTACGCCCAGGCAAAACCCCAATGCCCAGAGGGGTGTGAGCCATTGGATCAGGTACGATATGGGCATGGTCAGGCAACTTGGCAAGTCGACCTTCTGGAATCTTAACCATCCTGAGTACCTGGATTCTGGTGTAAGGGAGTTTGCAGTTGACTTGTCAAATGATGGGATTACCTGGCAACATGCGGGTAATTACAGTCTTGACAGGGCTGGTGCCTCTGGATTTTATAATGGTGTACAAGGTCCTGATTTCAATAAGGCTACTGGCAGATACTTGCTGATAACCGCCATCAGCAATCACGGAGGGCCATGTTACGGATTTGCAGAATTAAGAGTAGAAGCAGTATTGGCTACCGGTGTTGAAGTGGTGGACACAGCAAAGAATCCCGGTTCTCTCGAAGTAAAGCCAAACCCGGCAAATGATTACCTGAATATAGAGGCAGATTTTCCATTGGCCGGAAAGCCGTACGATATTGTTAGTATGAGCGGACAACCCGTACTTTCAGGAACGTACCCTGCTGATGCAGGTATAGCAGTCTCAAATCTTCTTCCGGGAATGTATTTTATCAGAATTTCAGGCCGTGAGGCGAAGTTTGTGAAGATGTAGCCAATGAGACGGAGAGGTTAATCCGCTACTTCCATCCGAAATTTTTAAGCCGAAACCGGGGTTCTGTGGACTTGAATTTATACCCTCGCCTTGTCGGTCGGTTGAATTATGTATATTTGCGGTTTAATAAATATACAGCAGTAGCAGAAGATGGGCAGCACTATGACATCCAACGAGATAAGACAGAAATTTTTAAATTTTTTCGCCGGAAAAAACCATAAGATTGTAGCGTCAGCACCAATTGTCATCAAGGACGATCCCACACTGATGTTTACCAACGCCGGTATGAACCAGTTTAAGGATTTTTTCCTTGGCAACAGGAGGCCGGACAATCCCCGTATTGCAGATACACAAAAATGCCTTAGGGTTTCCGGAAAACACAACGACCTCGAAGAGGTAGGTGTCGATACCTATCACCACACCATGTTTGAAATGTTGGGCAACTGGAGCATAGGTGATTACTTTAAAGCAGAGGCCATCGCCTGGAGCTGGGAATTGCTCACTGAAGTGTACAGGCTGCCTAAAGACAGGCTTTACGTGACAGTATTTGAAGGCGACCCAAAGGAAAACCTGCCCCCGTCACAGATAGCTCTCAGGGAATGGTCAAAGATAGTGCCTCAGCAACACATCATTTTTGGCAACAAAAAGGACAATTTCTGGGAGATGGGGGATACCGGACCCTGTGGCCCCTGCAGTGAGATTCATTTTGACAATAGACCCGATGACGAAAGAGAAGCCGTGCCAGGGCATCTTCTCGTCAACAAGGACCATCCCCAGGTTATTGAGATATGGAACAATGTCTTTATACAATATAACCGTAAAGCCGACGGTACGCTGGAGCCTTTGCCTGCCATGCACGTGGATACCGGTATGGGTTTTGAGCGGCTCGTCAGGGTAGTCCAGCGTAAAAACAGCAATTACGACACAGATGTGTTTACGGGCACGATCGCCGAGGTAGAGCGAATCACAGGTAAAAAATACCATTATGGTGACACCAGGACAGACATAGCCTTCCGGGTTCTGGCAGACCATATAAGAGCCATTTCGTTTACTATAGCTGATGGGCAGATTCCTTCCAACAATGGTGCGGGATACGTCATACGGCGAATTTTACGCCGTGCAGTGAGGTACTATTATTCATACCTGGACTACAAGCAGCCTTTACTGTGTCAGCTTGTTGAGGGACTTGGCAAACAGTTTGAGTTTGTTTTTCCCGAACTGTACCTGCAGAAAACATTTGTGGAAAAAGTCATCCGCGAAGAGGAAAAGTCATTTCTCAGAACCCTGGAAGGTGGCTTACGCCGAATCGAGGATATTCCTGTCAAGGACGGGGTAATGGACGGAAACGATGTTTTTGAGCTGTATGACACCTATGGTTTTCCGGTAGACCTTACCAGACTCATAGCTTCAGAACGAGGCTGGAAAGTCGATGAGGAGGGTTTTGCCAAAGCGTTACAGCAGCAAAAGGAAAGATCACGGGCTGATGCCAAAAGGGAAACCGGTGACTGGGTGTTGGTGCATAACCATGCCGGGACAGAATTTAATGGCTATGACAGCCTTATCGTACAGGACAGCCGTGTGGTCAAATATAGGGTCATCAGACAGAAGGACCAGGAACAATATCATCTCGTGCTGGATAAAACCACTTTCTATCCTGAAGGTGGCGGGCAGGTCGGTGATACAGGTATCCTGATTTTTGACGGCGAGATAGTACGGGTGATTGATACAAAAAAGGAAAATGATCTTATCATTCATATGGTAGACAGGATACCTGACAATGTCAAGGGCCAGGTATTCGGTGAGGTCGATGAGGTTAAGAGACGGCTTACCGAAAACAATCATTCAGCCACACACCTGCTTCATGCGGCTCTCCGCGAAGTGTTGGGTGATCATGTACAGCAAAAGGGTTCGCTTGTAAGGCATGATTACCTGAGATTTGACGTGTCCCACTTTCAGAAGATCACGGATGAAGAACTCTCCCAGGTAGAAAAAATTGTCAATCGCAAGATTCGCGAAAATATATCCCTGCTCGAAGACAGATACATACCCATCGAAGAAGCCAAAAAGGCTGGAGCCATGATGCTCTTTGGCGAAAAATACGGAGATACCGTTCGGATGATTACCTTCGACCCTTCTTTTTCCAGAGAGTTGTGCGGAGGCTGCCACGTCAGGGCTACCGGCAAACTAGGATTTTTTAAAATCACCTCAGAAAGCGGTATCGCTGCCGGTGTCCGCAGGATAGAGGCCATTACGGCTGATGAAGCTGAAAAATATGTCCGCGAACGGGAGGAAGAACTGGCAGCTATCAGGTTATTTTTTAAAAACAACCAGAACCTCGTCAGGAATGTGGCTGACCTTCATGATGAAAACAAGACACTTCTCAAGGAAATAGAAAAACTTAGAGCAGCACAGGCAGCCTCACTTAAGGACGGTCTGATGGCCAAAAGGACCGAAATCTCCGGTGTGCCGGTCATTGCCTCTGTAGTCAGTGATCTGGATGCCAAAAATGCAAAAACACTTTCATCATCTCTGCTTTCAGGACTTGGGGCGGGGGTTGTATTGCTGGGGCTCGCGGACCAGGAAAAACCCACCTTGTGCCTTAGTATTTCAGAGCAGTTTACACGGGAAAAAGGATGGCATGCCGGTAATATTATCAAGGAGCTTGCCCGGGAGATAGAAGGCGGGGGTGGTGGACAGGCTTTCTATGCCACAGCAGGTGGTAGCAGGCCAGAAGGTCTGGATGTGGCCATTTCTAAACTCAAGGAATACATTAAGTAATTGTTAATAATATATTTACATATTATGATAAGATATAATATTTTTATTTTAATTTTTATTTTTGCTGTGATGGGCTGCTCGAAAAACAACAGTCCTGCCCAAAAGCCTGTGCTGAATACGGTTGATTGTATGCCTGACCGCAAGGATGCCGGCACTGCCGAAAACCTTCAGGGTGTTATAAAATTAATAGCCGATAAGTATGTAATAGAGACACAGGAAGGCAACGGACGTTATGGCCCCTGCAATTTGCCGGATACATACCTGACCGATGGAATGGTTGTAAGATTTTCCGTAGTACTTAAAGAGATTAGGCCCAATGAACGCTGGATGGCTTCGCCTTGTTATTTGACCAATATTGAAAAACCCGAGTAATAATGGAAACACAAAACTGGAGTTATGATGAATTCATAACCTTCCTTCTGATTTATGTGGCCAATGTGGATATGGAATTTTCTGATGAAGAAAAGCAGCTTATTAAAAAAATGGCCGGAGAAAGTACGTTTCAGAAAATGGTGGAAATTTTCGATTCGATGAGTGATTACAAGGCATACGAGAAGATCCTGTCTTACAAGGAAAAATATTTTGCCACCCAGGCTGAAAAAGATGCGATTGTCGAGAAGATGAAGGATCTATTTTATGCTGATGCTGATTTTAATATCATGGAAAAGGAATTGCTTCATTTTTTAGAGCGAATGATGTAAAAGCATGGACCTGCGGCTTAAAAATTCCTGTTTTGTGGTCACAGGCTCGTCCAGCGGCTTTGGAAGGGCCATAGCTGAGCAATTGTTGAGCGAAGGGGCGGATGTGATCATCAATGCAAGGGGTGAGGAGAAACTGGAGGAGCTGCATAAAAAATTTCCGGAACAGACTTCGGTGCTGGCTGGCGATATCACGACTGATGCGGTGATTTCAGACCTTATAAGGATGGTTCATGGCAGGAAGCTTCATGGCATTGTCATCAATGCTGGCGGCCCTCCGGCAAAATCATTTATCCATACGGAGATTACAGACTGGGACAACGCCTACGAGAAGATCCTACGTTGGAAAGTCAAGCTTACCCAGGAATTGCTCGAAAAATTCAGGGAGCAGAAGTACGGCCGCATCGTGTACATCGAGAGTGCATCGGTCAGGCAACCTATTGAAAATCTGATTCTGAGCAATTCGCTCCGGATGGCAGTGGTAGGTTTTGTCAAGACCGTATCGCAGGAAGTGGCGGAAGAAGGCATCACCCTCAACATTCTGGCACCGGGCTACCATGGCACAGCTGCCATGGAACGGCTCTTTGCCAATAAGGCTATGCTCCTGGGCATTACCCCGGCTGAGGCACGTAAGGAATTTGAAAATGAGACCAGAGTTGGTCATTTGGGTGACCCTGAAGACTTTGCGACCCTCGCTGCCTGGCTTTTATCACCGCACTCCAGATTTGTGACGGGCCAGACCATAACTGTAGACGGAGGGCTGGTGAGGTCAAGTCTTTAAATTGTAAATTTGTTTTTGATACAGGAATATATGTCCCATTGAAGTCAAAACTCTACGCAGTTGTCGATATCGAGACCACCGGTGGTATGCCCCGCAGGGACCGCATCATTGAGATTGCCATAGTACTGTATGACGGCAACACCATTGTAGACCGGTTTGAAACCCTGGTCGACCCGGAAAGATCCATTCCATATGAAATCACCCGTATCACCGGCATCACTGACGATATGGTAATCAATGCCCCTAAATTTTACGAAGTAGCCCGAAAGGTCGTGGAGATGACCGAGGGGGCTATTTTTGTTGCCCATAATGTGAGGTTTGATTACAGCTTTATCCGTGAGGAGTTCCTGTCACTGGGATTTACATTTACCCGCAGGCAGCTGTGTACTGTAGTGCTGAGTCGCAAATCTTTTCCTGGCCTAAGGTCCTACAGTCTGGGCAATCTTATCAGGCATTTTGGCATACAGGTTCAAAACCGTCACCGGGCTATGGATGATGTGCTGGCCACGGTAGAGATTCTCGGCATGGCACTTTCTGGGGCAGAAGGCCGTGCACGTGCTGACAGGCTGGTAAGTGCAGGAATCCGGGCCTCCCATTTGCCCAAAGACATAACACAAGATACCATAAAGTCCCTGCCAGAAAGTTGCGGTGTCTATTATTTTTACAACTCCGGCGGCCACGTCATTTATGTCGGCAAAAGCATAAGCATTCAAAAGAGAGTCAGGCAGCATTTCGGCCAAATCGATGCCAAAACGGACAAATTCATCTCCAGGGTAGCCGACATTTCATTTGTTGAAACCGGCTCAGAGCTCATTGCCATGCTTCATGAATCCAATGAGATTAAAAATCTGCAACCTGAGATTAATAAGGCTCAGAGGACCCGGGAATATCCCTATTTTGTACATTTTTACACCGACCAGAATGGATACATCAGGCTCGGCTGGGAAAAATCGGGGACAAAAACCCGGATGAATAAACAAATCCTCAACCACTACGGCTCCAAAAGCGGTGCCAGAGGCCATTTGCATGCCGTCGGCGAGGCGTATTCGCTGTGCCCCGGCCTCACTGGCTTGTACGAGCCCGATGGAGGTTGCTTTTACCACCAGACAGGAGAGTGTACCGGAGCCTGCCAGGGGCTTGAAGATGCCAGTACCTACAACGAAAGAGTGACGGAAGCCCTGGAGGTCCTTAAAAAATCATTTGAGACTGATTTTTTCCTCATCACAGAGGGTAGGGCATCCGGCGAATGCGGCCTCATCCTGGTGGAGGATGGCCATTACAGGGGATTTGGCTACATGGCAGCCGATGACCTGAAAATGGGAGCCGAGGAGTGGAAAGAAGCCATTAAATATACTAGTCCCAATCCGGAGTGCAACCGCATCGTCATGGCCTGGCTGGAAAGTCATCCCGAGACCAAAGTGCAGAGATTGTGATGATATCCAGTGAAAAATGATTCGTGTGATAAAACGTCTGCTTTTTCAGTATTTAAGAAGAGGGTAATTTCTCTGTTATGAAAAATAAAACTGGTAAATACCTGATAATTATTGGCTTTGTTTTATCTGTTCTTAGTCCCTTTCACATCCTGGTAATTGGTGTTCCTCCTTATTTGGTTGGATGTATGGTTTTGTTAAAGAGCGATGAAAATGAAAATTCGAAAGCTTTGTGGATATTATCCCCTGTATTTCTATGGTTGCCGGTAATGAGTATTCTTTATTATTACTTTGATTAATGCCATATAATTTGGCTGCCTGAATTTCATATCCGGCTTTAGGACAATATTTATAATTTTCAGCTGTGTTGACACTTTGCCAATTATCTCAATATGATTAACTTTGGAACACAATACCACTTACATGAGTACCTCTGTCTCCACTCCAAAACTTTATGCCGGTGCCAATATTCTGTCCGTGGTCCTGGCCCTGGTCTTAAATTACCTGGCTGTTTCTCTTCCGCTTAACAACCGCACCACCGGTGAACTGTCAGATATGTACCCCAATTTTTTTGTGCCTGCAGGATTTACATTCAGCATCTGGGGTGTCATTTACCTGTTGCTTTTGGTTTTTATGATCTATCAGGCTGTAGGTGTGGCTCGCAGCCATGTCGCTACTACAGCTATTGTGACCGCCATCGGTCCGTGGTTTTTTTTCAGCGGTGTGGCCAATGCTGCCTGGATTATAGCATGGCATTATGAGGCCGTGGTGATTTCTGTGTTGATTATGCTCTTCCTCCTGTATTCGCTCATACGGATATATCTGGCTGTTGCCGATTTGGGTGACACAGGACTGTGGGACAAGCTGATGATCAGGGTGCCTTTCAGCGTGTACCTGGGCTGGATCAGTGTGGCCACGATTGCAAATTTTACTACCCTGTTTGTTTCTATGGGGTGGCAAACCGGGGGGCATGTATGGGCAGTCATTATGGTGATCATTGCGACCCTGCTGGCCATTATTATGGTGTTTGTCAGGCAGGATGTATTTTATATGGCTGTCATCATCTGGGCACTGTTCGGCATTTACAGCAAACAGGCAGGTTCTTCTCAGGATGGGGCCTCATCCGTAGCAGTGGTAGCCAAATATGCCATGACCTTGCTGACCGTCTTTGCCGTACTCATTGTGATTGGTAAAAAAACCTACTTCTCACCTCGCGGTCCCGAAGCAAAAGAGAAGGCTTGAGGTTAGATGTTACATATATTTAACCGAATATTAGTCTATGTATGTTTGTTTTAGTACATTTGATATAATTTATTGACATCTTAAAATTTTATTGACATGATCAAGAATATGGGTAGCACCGACAAGATGATAAGGCTGGGAGTGGCCGCAGTAATCCTTATTTTATTTGCCCTGGGCAAAATATCTGGTACCTTGGCCATCGTTTTGGGTATTGTTGCAGTTATCTTTGCATTAACAAGCCTGATCAATTTCTGTCCGTTATACAAAGTATTGGGAATTAATACAAATTCGGAAAAGAAGTGACCCTTCCCGAGGCTTTGTCGGGAATTTAGCTTTTCATTAAGATTTTTTCGCAATGGTGACCGAACCATTAATGCTATTTTATTGTTTCCAATCGTACATTTTAGCAGTTATTAAAATTTAGAATTAAAAATGGCAGTTGAATTTACAGACAACAACTTTAAGGAAAAAGCCTTGTCCGGAGGAGTGGCAGTGGTGGATTTCTGGGCAGAATGGTGCGGACCTTGCAGACTTATAGGACCAATCATTGAAGATCTTTCAAAGGAATATGAAGGTAAGGCGACTATAGGTAAGGTTAATGTAGACGATAATCCTGAAATATCCATGAAATACAACATCAGGAGCATACCCACAGTCCTGTTTATCAAGGACGGTGAGATCGTAGACAAGCAGGTAGGAGCTACCACCAAGGCAAATCTGGAAGCTAAGCTTTTGGCCCAGCTTTCCTGAATATGTAAACCCATTTACGGAATAAAAACTCCTTTCTCATCCAATGAGAAGGAGTTTTTTTATTTTTACACATACAATTGAGCGGAATGAGTTTTTTTGACAACTTTGATGTGCGGCAGGTCGAAAACATTGACCTACTAGCCCGGCAGGTGGTGGAGGGGTTTATCATCGGGCTGCATAAAAGTCCTTTCCATGGCTTTTCAGTGGAATTTGCGGAGCATAGGCTCTACAATGCCGGCGAATCGACCAAAGACATAGACTGGAAGGTCTATGCACGGTCTGACAAGATGTTTACCAAAAAATTTGAAGAGGAGACTAATCTGCGTTGCCAGATCATTATTGACACTTCTTCATCCATGTATTTCCCTGAGACAAAGGATGGCAAAGGCATCAATAAGCTCCAGTTCTCTTGCCTGGCGGCCGCCTCCATCATGAATCTCCTTAAAAAGCAGAGAGACGCCTTTGGCCTGAGTATCTTTGATGATGAAGTGCGTATTCACACCAAATGCCGATCTGCCACTATGCACTACAGGTTGCTGCTGACCTACCTCGATTCCCTCATAAGGGATACAGCCAAAAATAAGCGAACCTCCACGGCCAAAGCCCTTCATCAGCTGGCTGACAATATCCACCGCAGGTCTTTGGTGGTCATCTTCAGTGATATGTTTGACAGCGACGAAACCCGGGACGAACTCTTCTCAGCTCTCCAGCACCTCAAATATGCCAAGCATGAGGTCATCCTCTTTCATGTGACAGACAAAAAGCACGAGCTCGATTTTGAATACGAAAACCGCCCTTACCTGTTTATTGATATGGAATCAGGTGAGCAGGTAAGACTGCAGCACCACCAGGTCCGGGACCTCTATGTAAGTAAGGTCACTGAATACAAGGAAGCACTGAGGATGAAATGTCTGCAATACAAGATAGAATTTGTCGAGGCCGATATCAACGAAGGATTTGTGCCGATCCTTCAAAATTACCTCGTAAAAAGAAATAAAATGAAGTAATTATCTGTAAAATATTATTATACAAATAATAAAAATATTAAATATGTCAATTAAGTTGTCTGAAATATCCACCATGCCACCGCATGATTCCAATAAAAAAAAGATAGAAGCTAAGACCGCGGATCTGGTAATAAAAATCGGCGAGTTGCAGCACAAATTGTATGCCGAGGGCAAACAGTCCCTCCTTGTTATCTTGCAGGGTATGGATGCCAGTGGCAAGGACGGCACCATAAAGACGGTGTTTGCCGATTGCAATCCTTCAGGCATCGATGCTTATGCATTCAAGAAGCCCACGGAAGAGGAGTTTGCACACGATTTCCTTTGGCGGATACACCAGAAAGCCCCCAGGAAAGGTAACATCATGATTTTTAACAGGTCACACTATGAAGATATCCTGATCCAAAGGGTACACAAGTGGATTGACGATGACCGGGCAGAAAAGAGGATGAAGGCCATCAACGCTTTTGAAGAGCTGCTACAGTTTGACAACAATACCAGGGTGCTCAAATTTTACATGCATATTTCCCAGGAAAGGCAACAGGAAAAACTCCAGGAGCGTATCGACGATCCATCCAAGAACTGGAAACATAAGGCCGCGGATTGGGATGAAAATGACCATTGGGACACTTACATGAAGTATTACGAATATGCCATTAACCATAGTTCCATTCCCTGGCATATAGCCCCATGCGACAAGAGGTATTACCGCAACTATTTTATAGCCTCTAAGGTTTTAGAGACCCTCCAGGCCATGGACCCAAAACTGCCGCAACTTCCCAAAACAGATGAGTGACCTCAAAAAAGTGAGGATCGATAAATGGCTGTGGAGTGTCCGGATCTTTAAATCCAGGACACTTGCCACCGATGCATGCAAGGCCGGCAAGATAAGGCTGGGAGGTGCCACACTAAAACCATCTTATTTGCTTTCAGCCGGCGAAGTGATTGAAGTCAAGAAAAACGGGTTTAATCTGGTATTCAGAGCCAACACGTTGATAGAGAAGAGGGTTTCTGCAGTCCTGGCCCTTCCTTGTTTTGATGACCTGACACCCGCTGACGAAATAAATAAGTACAGAGACTGGTTTGTCGGCAGGAGCGGCAATGAGTACAGGGAGCGGGGTGACGGCCGTCCCACCAAAAAAGAAAGAAGGGAGATCGACGAATTTAAAGATATGTATCTTGAAGACGATTTGGAAGATTTTTCGTAATTTTACATAAAATCAATTACCGGCTCCATGAAATTACTTACAGGTGCACAGATAAGGGAATGGGATGCTTACACCATCGCCAATGAGCCTGTATCTTCCATCGATCTCATGGAAAGGGCAAGCCGTGTGTTTGTTGATTGGTTCAGGCACAGTGAATATGCAGCCGGCAACAAGGTTAACATTTTTTGCGGAAACGGTAATAACGGGGGAGATGGTCTGGCAATCGCCAGGATGCTCAGAGATTATTTTTTTGAAGTGAAGGTCTATGTCCTTCGGTTCAGCTGCGAGGATTCTACAGACTTTGATGTCAATCTGGGAAAACTCCTGGCACTCGGCGATGTAGCAGTGGAATTTATACATGACAAACTGCCGGAGATACCCGCTCACGGTGTCATCATAGATGCTCTCCTGGGTACAGGGGTCACCCGGCCGGTAACGGGCAAACTTCAAGAGTTGATCCAGGCCATAAATTGTGTGAATTCCTGCCAGGTAATCTCGGTGGATATGCCTTCCGGCCTTCCTGCCGAAGGCCCTGCTATCGGACCTGTCATGGAAGCAGATATTGTTTGTACTTTTCAGGTGCCAAAGCTGAGTTTTTTCCATCCCGAAAATGCAAAATACTGCCCCCGGTGGGTGACCGGAAATATCCGACTTACAGACAGTTACCTCAATACGGTAGATACTCAGGTCATTCTGGTAGACCAATCGGTCGCCGGAGCTTTGCGAAAAAGCAGAACCCGATACCAGCACAAAGGTGATTTTGGACACGTGATGATCGTAGCCGGATCAGATGG
>JAGVTV010000185.1 GCA_019136675.1 Bacteroidota bacterium | reverse complement strand
GAGTAAATATTTTAAACCTGATCTCCTTAAAAGCCGGATGGGGCAATCTGTATGGTTCTGCATCAAAAATACTTTTTTTGTCACTCTGTATAAGCCTGGCTTACCATGCTTTTTTACACCTCCGGGGAAAGACGCCGGACCGGAATAACATAACCAATGCCAACATTAAAACTATGCTTATTACCAGATGGACGATGATTTTTCTTTTTTTGGGCTTTTTTGAATGGGTATCCCAAAAAATTAAAAATGTACCATTGACCGAACCGGATATTAAATCTTTTATCCTTTCACTGCTTATGGCAGCTGCTGTAAGTATTTTTAAATACCAGACGGGCGAAAGGGCCTAATCCGGGGCCTTATTATTCTATCACGGTTATTTTGACCATATTGGTCCTGAATCTCTTGTGCAGTGGCATACTGCCCGTATTGATCACAATGTCTCCTATATCCACGATGCCCTCATTCTTCAGGATATCATTGATATCCTCTATGGTCTCATCGGTAGTTGTAAACTTGGTGTATAGATGACAGGTCACACCCCATACCAGGCTAAGTGTACTTAGCATGTGCTGCTTGTCTGAGAAGATATGGATTTGTGGTTCAGGCCTGTACGAAGATATTTTAAATGCTGTGTAACCATTGACCGTCAGACCAAGGATGGCCTTTGCCCCAATCTCCTCTGCCAGCCTTGGGGCATTGAAACAGAGTGTATCAGACAAAAATGTCTCTGACTGAGGATCCGGAGCAGGTCGCTTGCCTATCATGTGATAACCTGCCTCTGCCTCGCCTATGATCTTTCGCATGGCTTCGACCACGAGGCTGGGATGGTCACCCACAGAAGTCTCTCCACTCAGCATCACTGCGTCCGTACCGTCCAGGACAGCATTGGCTACGTCGGTCACCTCAGCACGGGTGGGAGACGGATTTTTGATCATGGATTCCATCATCTGGGTGGCCACGATGACTGGCTTGGCCTTTTGGATACACCTGGAAATAATCATTTTTTGCAGGGAAGGCAACTTCTCAATAGGTACTTCCACCCCGAGGTCGCCTCTGGCTATCATGATGGCATCAGAAGCCTTGATGATCTCCTTTATATTGGTGATGGCTTCGGGTTTTTCGATTTTGGCCACTACCTTGCCTATGTGCTTTTTAGCCTTGATCCTACGCTGCAGGTCTTTAACGTCCTTGCCGGTTCTTACAAATGACAGGGCGATCCAGTTGACAGGTTGGGTGAGAATATAATCGAGGTCTTCGAGGTCCTTCTCTGTCAGGGACGGCAATGAAACCACTGTGTCGGGCAGATTTACGCCCTTATTGGAAGAAAGTACACTGCCAAACAGTACCATAAGTTTGACTTCGTTGATCCCGTTGGTAGACACCACTTCAAGCACGATCTTTCCGTCATCCACAAGCACCTTTTCGCCGACCTTGACGTCGCTGGCAAAATGCTCGTAGCTCATGTATATCTTTTCATGGGTGCCGATACATTCTTCATTGACAAAGGTGAGGATATCTCCCTGTTGGATCTCTAACTGGTTGTCCTTGATCTTGCCTATTCTGAGCTTGGGTCCCTGCAGGTCGGCGAGGATTCCAGCGTGAGTATGGTATTTTTCGTTGATGGCCAGGATATTGTCTATGACCTTCTGGTGTTGTTCGTGGGTCCCGTGCGAAAAGTTGAGCCTGAAGACGTTTACACCGGCCCGTATAAGAGATAGAAGGTTTTCCATGGACTCTGAAGCCGGGCCTACGGTAGCCAGGATCTTTGTCTTCTGGTGTGCATGGTGCTGGATCAGTGATGTCATGGTGTCCTGATTTCAAAATTGAGCGGGCGAAGATAGTGTATTTCGTACAATAATGGTGTTAAAATCGGAATTATACGATGTTTTAAAAGGTAAACACTTCAGTGAACTTTCGCCAAAACCATATTCGTTGGCTGAGAGTAGGTCTGAATGGTTTCACCTGACACTTTTATAAGCCATAGTATTATGATGAAAGGAGATGACCTGAATATTAAATCATCATGAGATTCATCAGTTTTGCAATGTCAGGAATCCGCTACTTTTGTTGTCTGTACAAAATTCAGATTTTATGGGCATCAGTGAAAAGTTAAACAAGGACGCTTTATCGTATCATGAATTTCCAAAACCTGGCAAAATATCCGTAGTCCCGACTAAAAAACACGCTACACAAAGGGACCTTGCTCTGGCATATTCGCCAGGAGTAGCAGCACCGTGTCTTGAAATCGAAAAAAATCCGTCGGATGCCTACAAATATACTTCCAAGGGAAATCTGGTGGCGGTCATATCCAATGGTACTGCTGTGCTGGGACTGGGAGATATCGGTGCCCTGGCCGGCAAACCCGTCATGGAAGGCAAAGGATTGTTGTTCAAGATATTTGCCGATATTGATGTATTTGATATTGAGATAAATGAAAAAGACCCTGAGAAATTTATACAGATCGTCAAGGGAATTGCACCTACTTTCGGAGGGATTAACCTCGAAGATATCAAGGCTCCTGAAGCTTTCGAAATAGAAAGACGCCTGAAGGATGAGCTGGATATTCCGCTGATGCACGATGACCAGCACGGGACTGCCATCATATCTGCCGCCGGACTGCTCAATGCCTGTGAAATAGTAGGAAAAAAACCCGGTGATATCAGAATTGTGGTCAATGGGGCTGGTGCTTCTGCTATTTCCTGTTCGCGGTTGTACAAAAAACTGGGCATCAAAGCTGAGCAGATGATTATGCTGGACAGCAAAGGAGTAATCCGCAAGGACCGACCCGATTTATCGGCCGAAAAGCAGGAATTTGCCACAGACATTGACGTACATGATCTGGACGATGCCATAGTCGGTGCAGATATGTTTCTGGGATTGTCAAAAGGGGATGTACTGACCCCGGAGATGCTGAAAAAAATGGCACCAAACCCTATAGTTTTTGCATTGGCCAATCCAACACCTGAGATAGATTACAATCAGGCGATGAGTACACGCAGTGATATACTGATGGCTACCGGACGTTCAGATTTTCCAAATCAGGTCAACAACGTGCTGGGATTTCCCTACATATTCAGGGGGGCACTTGACGTAAGAGCTACCGCCATCAATGAAGAAATGAAAATAGCCGCAGTATATGCATTGGCGGAACTGGCCAAACAATCGGTCCCGGAGCAGGTCAACATTACCTATGGCGAAAAACACATTGCTTTTGGCAGGGATTATATCATACCCAAACCATTTGACCACCGATTAATAGAGGTTGTGCCATTGGCTGTAGCCAAAGCAGCAGTGGAATCCGGAGTGGCCAGAGAACCCATTAAGGACTGGGAAAAATACCGGGAGCAACTGGCTGATAGATTGGGAGGTGGCAGCAAATGGATGAAAAGACTGATTACGCAGGCCAAAGAAAAACCAAAACGTGTGGTATTTGCAGAAGCTGACCAGCTGAATGTGCTGAAAGCCGCTCAAATAGTTTATGAAGAAGGCATCTGCAAACCGATATTGCTAGGCAGACAGGATACCATCCTCGGGCTGATGGATGAAATCAACTTTGAAGCCACAGAAGGTGACATTTGGGTTTTGGATCCTAACAGCGACGATCAAAAGCAAAGAAGAGAAAAATTTGCCGATGAATTCTGGATCAAACGACAACGGAAGGGAGTCAAACTGTATGATGCACGGAAACTGATGCATGAATGCAACTATTTTGGGGCTATGATGGTGGTGGCAGGTGAGGCAGATGCATTGATTTCGGGGTACACCAGAAGTTATGCGAGTGTCATTAAACCCATGATGGAGGTAATCGGATGCAAAAAGGATGTAAAACGTATATCGGCAACCAATCTGATGCTCACCTCCAAAGGACCGCTGTTTTTGTCGGATACTGCAGTAAACATAAACCCCAGTGCTGAAGAACTGGCCAGTATCACCAAAATGACGGCGGACACTATGGCCATGTTTGGGATCAAACCGGCGATAGCCATGCTGTCGTATTCAAATTTCGGTACTTCCGGTCACGAATTATCAGGCAAAGTAGCCAAAGCAGTAAGTATTATGCATGAAACCTATCCGGAAATAGATGTGGACGGAGAAATACAGGCCGACTTTGCCCTCAATCAGGAGATGATGAAAGAACATTTTCCGTTTTCAAAGCTGGCTGGCAAAAAGGTCAACGCATTGATATTTCCGGAACTGTCATCGGCCAATATTACCTATAAAATCCTCAAGGAACTCAATGATATAGAGTCTGTGGGACCTATCTTGATGGGTATGGAAAAAGCAGTGCATCTTGTACAGCTGGGGGCACGTGTGGACGAAATGGTCAATATGACCACCATAGCCGTGGTCGATGCACAGGAACGAGAGAAGAAAAACAAGGGTTAGATGCGAATGTAAGCCGATATAAAAAAGAGAAATTCCTGAAAATCAAGAATTTCTCTTTTTTATACATTCGAGCTGATTATTTTTACATTTGCCTGCGGGGTAAAATCACCTTTCCCTTCTCATCTTCTGGTGGAACTACAGCACTCCAACCGGCTCCTGCCGGATACCAGGTTGCTGTGCCGGAAGTTAAAGTTCTGTTTGAGGGGTTATAAGTTGCCTTATACTGACCATTTAATGATTGACGGGAGAAGACTACTTCATTGTTGTTGTTCCAGGACTTTAATTCCAGCACATCACTGGCGGTAGTGCCGTTGGTATGCCTCCATTGGGCATCAAAAAGATTTGTGTTGGGCCTCCTTTGCCATATACCTGTCCATCCGCAACATTCTGTAACAGACCATGTACTTGGAAACCGTGATAAATTTGTAGCAAGTATACCTGTATTCTGAGCATATACCACCGAAGTAAGCATGATAAAACTTACCAGACTGATTAAAAATTTTAAGTTTTTCATTTGACTTAAATTTTAGGCAGGCAAATATTAAGTCAAAAATCGTAAAACTCCAATGATGGCAGTCATTCATTTGCTTGATATAAATCAAATCCAAATCTTGGCTGCCCAAACAATTATTTCATAAACCAAAGAAAAAAGGAGATGGCACTTGTCTCACCATAGATAATCCTTAGGCGTAAATGACTGCATTAATTCGTTCCACCTTGGTTCCTTACGGTATTTAGACCAGGCCTCGTCATAAGCCAGGACATAGCTGTAATTAAATCCGTTTTTAAGGGCAGATTTCAGGTAAATAAATGCTGATTTCTTATCCTTCATCAAAGCATAAATTCTGGCCAGATTGTACAATGTGTGGGGTTGATTGGGGTTATTTTTAAGCATCCTGAGGTAATGCGGAAGGGCTTTTTTATAATTACGGGAGATCAGTTCATTTTTACCTTCAAGTTCATCAATAGCAGCCTCGTCATATGGATAGATGCTTCTTACTTTTTCAGAGATGTTTTTTACCTTCTGGTACTGAGACGAATGGACAAGGTATCGGGCGAGCAGTTTTCGATGGCCAATATTGATCCGGTTGCTGTCGTTTAAAATGGAAAGCTCTTTAAGTGCGGTAGTATTTTCATACAAAGAGGCGGCCATATCCACGATTTTCATTCTCGTATCAGGAAGATCCGGCTTGTAAGCCAATGATTTTTGAAAGTGCCTTAAAGCCTGTTTTTTAGATCCGGCCCAGTAGCAGATATCACCCAATTTAAAATGTATATCGGCTATTGTAGTCGAATCATCGAGCAAGTCAGCCGCTTTATTGAGATAAAATATTCCGTCTTTTCGAGGGGAATTTACAGGATTATTCAGCGGGATTGCTTCGTTAGTGCCTGGAATGATTTTGGTTTTGTATATATCGTTTATTCCACAGTTTAGTATTTCAATGGGTTTTCTATTCCTGTCCTTTAGGGAGATGGTATAATCGGCAGTTGCGTTGATCAAAGCCCTGTTGGTCATATCCACAAATACTTCTTTTTCTTGTACCGGAAAATAGATAATTGTATCTGTATAACCACAGGCTGAAGGTTTTTCTGACATAGTATACAGAAGCTGACCAAGTTTGTATGGCCAGTATCCATCTTGGGGCTGTCTGGAAGTGGTATTTCTGTAAAACCGATTTAATTCTGCAGTGCCGGTTTCTGCGTCTTTTGAAGCCAAAGCCCTCAGTACATCTTCAGCTTCAGTATATCTCCCCAGTTTTTCATACATTCTGTACAGTTTTAATTCGCCTCCGATCTCACTTTTTTCACTCATCTCAATGGCTTTTTTGAAATACCAAGCGGCTTTATCATAGTGTGCCCAGGATTCATATAGAGTGCCCAAAAAATAATAATTTTCTATGTTCCTGTAATGCCCGCCAAGGTAGGAATTGTAAAACAACCCATGGTCGTACGGGAAGCATTTTCAGCCATACATCATGCCTGAAAATTGTCCATGATTTGGATTGTTTAAGCCACCCGGGATTACACCTTACCCCTCAGACGCAGGTACACCAGACGCAAAAGCAGCAGCCACGGAATGCCGTGCATCACCAGGTCCCACCAGTCCATCGCCTGCATGCCGCTGGCACCGCCGGCTACCCACCGGAGTTTGCCCCAGATATGAGGCTCAGGATAATAGGGTGCCAGACCCAATGTGGCACAAGCTATGACCACCAGCGGCCATTCGTTGAGGATATTTTTACCGTTTGTTGGCATAATTCTTTTGTTAAACCCACAAAGTAATTGCTTTTACACAATTGATTCTGACACTTGGGTTACATATAATAAAAAAAAACAGGGCTCCTGCCGGAGATCCCTGTTTTCGTTTTTCATAGTTCCACCAAACAAATCTATTATACTAATCGGAATATGGATTGACCATTTAGATTGTGTCGACAAAATGGCTAATATCAAGGCGGAAAACACAGACGGAGTGGGTACTCCGGCGAGGCTTTCCAACGATGAGATTTGGCTTTTTGACAACAAGATGGACGGTAAAATCTATTTCCGATTAGTACATTAACCAATCTTAACCCGCCAGTCTGTAGTCTCTCAGCAGCTCCATATCCCTGATCAGGATCTTGCTGCCTTTCTGTGATCCGTAGTGTATATAATTTTCTCTTTTGAGTTCGCTCATTATTCTTGCCACCGTCTGCCGGCTGGTATCGGTGAGGAAGGCGATCTCCCTGTGAGACATGCCATGGTCTATCAGACACTCATTGAAGCCAATCTTTATACCCCGCCTCAGACCACTGCGATAGATAAAATGCACTATACGCTCCTTGGCCTTGCGAAATACAAAGTTTTGCAGCCTTTCCTCCAGATTCTGCAGCCTCGCCACGATGATGTCCATGACCTTTGAGGCAAACATAGGATTGCCTACTACGATATGCCTGAATGTATCCACCGGTATCTCAAAAACCCTCGTCTCCATCATGGTCTCTGCAAATTCCCTGGAGATAGCCTGAGAGCCAAATACATTTTCGCTGAATATCTCTCCGTCATACACGATATCTTTGGTCAGGGTCTTTCCGCAGGAAGCCAGCATACCCAGTTTTACGCTGCCTTTTTCTATCAGGCAGACATGGGTTACCTTGCACCCAAGGTCGTAGATCAGCTTGTTTTTAGGGTACTTGCGGTATTCGGCAGCCTCAGCCAGGAGGAGCAACTGCTCTTCTGTGAGGGACTTCAGCAGCGGTATATTCCGCATGATCAGGATTCTTGCTGAGAGATTCATGGTGATCTGTTTAGTATATATATGCACAGAGCCCCCTTTACCCCTACTCTTAAACACGACTTTTTTTATTTTTTTTGGGCATCCCCCTGCGGGTCGCTGCGTTTCATGGCTCGCATGACTGCTCGGCCCTGCGGGCTTCCGTATCCGTCACCATTGCACATCGCTGATGCTTAGCCCTTACTCAGCAGTGGTCCTCCCTGACCTGATTTGCAAAGTAGCCATAAATACTCAGAACCATAGGACCTGCTGCACTGGCATTTTTAAGTAGCCGGTAGTAGTCTTCCACGATGTCGGCCTGCTGCTCAAAATTGAACTCCAGAAGAGACATGCCGCGATTCATCGCCTGGTAGAGATATTCGACGCCGCCATAATCATAGCCTTCTTTGCTCCTCTGTGCCTTTATGGCCCGGGCCAGGTAGATACTGCCGAATTTTTGGTACTGCCATATATGCATGAGTTCGTGCACAAAAATGGCCTTATTGATCTTACGCCTGTAGTTGATGAGATTGAAGCTTACATACGCCAGAGCCAGCCTTCGTGTACCTATTCTTGCACTTTCATCCACCCGTACCCTTGAGTAGTCTATGGCATCGCCAAAGATTCGCCTCCCCAGCCTGATCTCCTGCTCGCTAAGCGGCCTGACGCCTGTCTTCATGAGCCTGTTAAGACCCATATACATTTCCGGGATGCCTGCTACGTCCATCGTATAAAACAACGTATCCCATACCCATTCCAGGATCCCTCCCGGAGGAAAATCATTGGGATTTTGCCTGTGTACCGGCCACAACATATGCCTTGCCAGACGTGATAGCCTTTGCCCGAAAGTATTGGCATCTCTTCCCATCATTCAAACCTCAGGGCTCTGACAGGAGTGATACGTGTCACCAGCAGCGTAGGCAGGATCAGGGCCACCAGCGTGATGGCCAGTGTTCCGGCATTCAGGAGCAACACCGTCCACCAATTGATCTCAATAGGTGCCGTATCCAGATAATAGTTTGCCTCGTCAAGCTTAATAAATCCAAATTTTTTCTGGAGCCCAGCCAGGGCCAATCCCATAATATTGCCTGTCAGTAACCCGTAAAAAATGATGTATCCTGCATTCCATAAAAATATCTTCCTGACCCTCCAGTTAGACATACCCAGTGATTTCAGTACACCTATCATCTGCGTCCGCTCCAGGATGAGGATGAGCAGCACGGTCACCATATTGATGATGGCCACCACGATCATCAGCTGCAGGATGATCTTTTCGTTAATATCCTGGAGTCCCAGCCATTCAAAAATAGAGGGAAACTTTGACCGTATGGTCTCCGCATAGAGGTTTTGCGGCAAAATCTCGTAATAAATGTATTCCGATATGATGCCCAGGTCCCTCATATCATCCAATTCCACTTCCATACCCTGCACTTCATCGGGCTTCCACTTCAGGATCTCCTGCACCTTTGCCAGGTCGGCGATGCAAAACCTCTTGTCATATTCCTCCAGCCCGGTATTGTAAATGCCGCATATCCTGAATCTCCTTTTTATCTGCTCATTGTCACGGATAAAACTCAGGATGACCTTATCTCCTGTCGACAGTTTCATCTTATCTGCAATGTTTTTTGATACCAGCAGATCACTGGAGGCCGAGTCAGGTGAGTACCCCGGAATCGATCCTTCACGTATATACTTTTTCATCCTGCCCCAGTCATACCTGCTATCCACCCCTTTTATCAGCACACCGTGAAAGTTTTTCCTGTTGCTGAGCAAACCTGGCAGGATAGTGTACGGATAGACACCCCTGACACCGCCCAGGGTTACCTTATCTCGGACCTTACCCTCGATGGGTATTCCGCCTACCTTTACCTCTTCCTGGTATTCTATATACCTGATGTCTCTTATCTGGTCGTAGTATCGGGCATCCTTTGATACCGGCACCAGCTCAAAAGTCCGGTTTACATTGCTGTCGGTGATATGGATGTGACCCCAGAAACCAAAGATCTTATCTGTGATCTCAGACTTAAATCCCGCTATGATGGCCGTGGTGAGGATCATTACCGTAAGGCTGACAGCTATAGCGGCTATAGCTATCCGGACGATGACCCTCGTAAAGGTACCGCTGCGGGTCATGGCGATACGCCGGGCTATAAAATGCTCAATATTCATCCGTGCGGCTAGTCATATTCGTTCAAAAGCCATACTTTTGCATTCTTTTAACGACACAAAAGTAATCTATTCAAGCCGACTTTTGACATCGGCATTCTCTAAATCAGCGGAAGGTATGTTAAATTTTATAGAAGAACTGAGGTGGCGTAATATGCTCCACGACATGACTCCGGGTGCAGACGAGCTGCTCGCCGCAAAAAAAGTGGTGGGCTACATCGGCTTTGATCCTACGGCCCCCAGTATGACCATAGGCAACTATGTACAGATCATGCTGCTCAGACTCTTCCAGCTGTCGGGCCATACACCCATTGTACTGATGGGAGGGGCCACTGGACGCATAGGCGATCCTTCCGGCAAGGAAAAAGAGCGTGAATTGAAATCATACGACGAGCTGGACAACAACCTGGCTTTCCAGAAGGAACAGGTCAGAAAATTTCTTGACTTTGAAGGTCCCAATGCCGCTGTCATCGTCAACAACCTGGATTTTTACAAAAACATGAACGTACTGGACTTCCTTCGGGATGTCGGCAAGACCCTCACTGTCAACTATATGATGTCAAAGGACTCGGTCAAAAACAGGCTTGAGACAGGGCTTTCGTTTACTGAATTCAGCTACCAGCTGCTCCAGTCCTATGATTTTCAGGTGCTGTACGAAAAGTACAACTGCGTCATACAGATGGGCGGCTCTGACCAATGGGGCAATATCACCTCGGGTACGGAATTTATACGCCGAAATACCGAGGGGAAGGCCTATGCAGTCACCACGCCCCTGCTGGTAAAGGCCGACGGCACCAAATTTGGCAAGTCGGAGCAGGGCAATATCTGGCTGGATCCTAAAATGACATCGCCCTACCGGTTTTATCAGTTCTGGCTCAACGCCGATGATGCCGACCTTCCCAAATATCTGAGGTATTTCAGTCTCAGGTCAAAGGCCGATGTCGAGGCCCTGGAAGCACAATACATCAGCGACCCTCGTGGTCTTAAGGCCATCCTGGCAGAGGAACTTACCCGGCGGGTACACAGCGACGAAGCCTGTGAATCAGCTATGGCCGTCAGCAATGTCCTTTTTGCCAAAGACGCCAGCCCCGAGTCCATACGCAATATGTCTGTTCTGGAACTGCTGACCATCTCTGAGGAAATACCGGGAGCTGAGATTTCTGCCGGTCAGTTTGCCGAAGGCATAAACATCACCGAGCTGCTGGCACTTGCAGGCATCACCTCCTCCAGGTCCCTGGCCAGACAAGCCATCCAGGGCAATGCCATCTCGGTCAACAAGATCCGCATAACCACGCACGAACACCATATCACCACCGGGGATCTGCTGCACGGCAAATACCTCATGGTAGAAAACGGCAGGAAAAACAAGTACATGATTACTGCGGGTTGAGCCACCCTCTCCCTCAGATTTAAGCAGGCAAAAGAGCAAAAAAAAAGCCGGCTTTAAGGGCCGGCTCGTTCTGAATTGGTTTTTTGAAATACAATTAATGGCAGTCCATATCAATCTTGGAAGCCGGATCGTTATTGGGGAAGCACAAGCCTGAAAGAACCCTCTCAGGCACGTATCTTTTGAGGTTGGGATCCTTGAGTCCATTTTTAAGAAATTCAGTGAGGTCGGCTACCTCTTCATCCGTCAGGCCCAACGGGCGGATGAAGCTTGAAAGCTGACTGTCCGGCACCCGCTGGTTTTCCTTCTTACCGTTGTTAAAGTATCTGACCACGTCCTCCAGTGTCTCTTTACTGCCGCCATGGAAGTAAGGTCCGCTGTCACCGAGGTTGTAGAGCTGTGGTGTCCTGAATTTGAACATATCTTCGGCTCTGCCGGTAAACCCGCCTCTGCCCAGGTTGCGTCTGTCTGCAGGTCCTGTCTTAAGGCCGCCATGCTCATAAAGGTCGTCGACTCCCAGGGCCTCAAACTTCATGGAGCCCAGATTTTTTTCGTAATGGCAACTATTGCATCCGGCCTTACCAAAAAACAGGATGGCACCTTTTTTTTGCTGGTCGGTCATAGCATGGTTGTCACCTTTGAGCCACTTCTGGAAAGGAGCCTGATTGGTCAGGTTTTGCCTCAGGTAAGCCGAGATGGCAAAACTTGCCCCTTTTCTGGAGTACCTCTCATTTTCAGGAAGGTCGGGCAGTGCCTTGTCAAACAACTCCTTGTATCCTGCATCCTCGATGATCTGCCGGGTGTAATTCATACGGTGGACTATCAGGCCCTCAATGTTTTGACCTTCCAAAGCTCCCAGTCTTTCATGGTTTCTGGCCGTTCCTTTGTCAAATACTCCCCACATACTTTCAGTGCCTATGTTTTTGCCTTCAGAACCAAACGAGCCATTCCACATGGTGTTTTCTACGTAGGCGACATTGAGCGTGACCAGCGGTCTGGCTCCCTGTGCGTCTATACTGTCATTGGCATAATAGGGGTACTTGAAGCGTTGCTCTCCCTTGGATCCAAAACCAAAACCGCCGTCGGCTATGCCCTGCATCCTTCCCGGTCTGAACCCTGACTCAGGAACATGACAGGATGAGCAGGTAAAGGTGTACTTCAGGTCCTGCCTTTTGGCTTCATTGGCAAAAACCGGCTCAAAAAACAAAAGTTTGCCCAATGCCACCTTTTCAGGGGTAAGAGGATTAACCGGTGACTGGGGGATAGATGCCAGGTCGGTTTCATCGGGGAGGATATACCTGGACTTATCAGTAATAATCTTGCTCAGCTCCTTGTCGTAATCAGAAAGTTCCTCATGATTGCATGCAAGCAAGCCAATGCATAGTGTAATACAAAAGAAGTAAAGTCTTGAGATCGTCATGTTTAAAAAAAATTAAGGGCCAAAGATAATAAGTGTTTGTTATGTTGTTATAAATATTTCTTATGATTTTTGTCATAAATTTTAAATCCCCCAGTTCATTACAGGGGGCTAGACATATAAAAACAAATGATGTGCCAATAATCTATTGTTATTGAATATGAAACAGATATTATGTATTTTTAATATAATTATTTCCGGATTCGATTGTCAAAAACGGTTATAATGTTAAATAATTGATAATTTTAATATAAACTGTGGGTTTTGACTTGACAGATACGTCATAGGGCAGTATTTTTAAGAAAATTTTTAACCCATGATCATATTCACGATCGCCCTGATGGTACTCATCATGTTTGGGGACAGTATCCTCAAAGAGGCGTAAAAGGAGAAAAAGGCCGCCCTGCCCCCCAGCATGGCGGCCTTTTATTTTTACTCCAGTGAATAGTCCTGAAATAAGTTGACACAAAAGTTGACTTATACAATGAAACAAAGTCTTGGGAAAAGAAAAACGGAGGACTCAAAAAGACTATAGCGAGGCTTTCCAACGATGAGATTTGGCTTTTTGACAACTAGAAGGACGGTCATATCTATTTCCG
>JAGVTV010000192.1 GCA_019136675.1 Bacteroidota bacterium | reverse complement strand
AAATGAAGTTATATATTTAGGCATTTTAGAACACGAAATCATAAAACATACTACCTACAATGTAGCTTGTTTAAGTATACCTATTTGTATTACCATATTTCTTTCGATAGAATTTGCAAAAACCACTAAATCGCTTGCCGTTAAATTATCAGAAAATGAAAAACTTGCTCTTCAAAACCAACAAATCTTATCTGCCCAAAACGAGACGCTTGAACAACAAGTAAAGGAGCGCACGACAGAATTGTATAATTCACTTACTCAACTCAAAGCCACCCAATCCCAGCTCATCCAATCAGAGAAACTCGCCTCGCTGGGCGTACTCACCGCTGGTATCGCCCACGAGATACAAAACCCGCTGAATTTTGTCAACAACTTCTCGGAATTGAGCGTGGATCTGGTAAAAGAGTTAAAAGATGAAATTAAAAAACCTGAAATTGATAGAGAATTGATAGATGATTTAACAAATGATTTAAGTCAAAACCAGGAGAAAATCAACCACCACGGCAAGCGAGCCAGCAGTATTGTGAAAGGCATGCTCGAACACTCCCGTACCAGTAAAGGTCAAAAAGAAGCAACCGATATCAATGCTCTATGCGACGAATACCTCAGGCTGGCTTACCATGGCTTACGGGCAAAGGACAAAACATTTAATGCCACCATGGAAACGCATTTTGACCCCAATCTTCCCAGGATAGCGGTGATCCCGCAGGACATTGGGAGAGTCTTCCTCAATCTCATCAGCAATGCCTTTCACGCCGTCAACGAACGAAGTAAAAAAGATTCCGGCAAGGAACAGGAAGTGAAATACAAACCCACAGTCACCGTAAGCACCAGTGTAAAAGATGGCAACAAACTGCTTATAGCAGTAAAAGACAATGGCACAGGCATCCCCGAAGCCATCAAAGATAAAATCTTTCAGCCTTTCTTCACCACTAAACCGACAGGTCAAGGAACGGGATTGGGACTTTCTCTCTCATATGATATTGTGAAGGCTCATGGCGGTGAGCTGGAAGTAGAAAGTGCTGAAGGAAAGGGAACAACATTTATTGTGAAGTTGCCAATTGGAAGTTTTCAAACAGGAAGTCTTTGAAAAATTAGACAAATACGGAATTCAATTCTATATTTGTCCGAAATATGTCTGATATGATCAACAGAAACTCGACTCAAAGACTTATTTACCTTTCAAAAACATTTCGTAGTGTAGCCGTAGTCGGACCTCGACAAAGTGGAAAAACAACGCTTTGCAGAGCAGTTTTTCCGGAAAAAGCTTACGTTTCCTTAGAAAATCCGGATGTTCTGGAATTTGCTTCATCAGACCCAAGAGGTTTTTTATCGCAATTCAATAATGAAAAAGGAGCAATTCTGGATGAAATTCAGAAAGCACCGCACCTGTTTTCATATTTACAGCAGATTCTCGATGAAACAAAAAATAAAGGTTTGTTTATTCTGACAGGCTCAAATAATTTTTTATTGCAGGAAAATATTACCCAAACACTTTCAGGGCGAATAGCTTATATACAGCTTTTACCTTTGTCATTGGAAGAATTAAAACCAGACAATTTTCTTAAAAACAGTTATGCTTGGCACATCTTCACTGGTGGGTATCCGGAAGTGATTTCAGAGGAGATAAATCCTGCAGATTGGTTTCCTAATTATATCAGCACTTATATAGAAAGGGATGTACGCCAACTCAAAAACATCACTAATCTTTCGCTCTTTACCAAACTTCTACGCATGTGTGCCGGCCGGACAGGGCAAATATTAAACATGAGTTCGATGGCCAATGATTGCGGTATTGACCAAAAAACAGTAGCATCGTGGTTAGGCATTTTGCAAAGTAGTTACATCATATATCTTTTGAAACCATATTACAACAATTTTAACAAAAGGATTATAAAAACACCCAAACTTTATTTTTATGATACAGGAGTGGTATGTTCGCTGTTAGGTATAAAACGTGCTGAAGAAATAACTACTCATGCTGCAAAGGGTGCCTTGTTTGAAAACATGGTGGTGAGTGAGTTATTGAAAGAAAGATTTAATGCCGGAGAAAGCGATAATCTTTTTTACTGGCGGGATAAAACAGGAAATGAGGTGGATGTACTCATGGAAAACGCTGGAAAATTGACAGCCATCGAGTTAAAAGCAGGAGAGACCATCAGCAGTGATTATTTTAAAGGGCTCGATTACTTTTCGGGACTGTTGGATGTCGATATAGAAAAATTCCTGATATATGGCGGCAGTCAGACACAAATTAGAAGTAACAGTACAATAATAAAATCGTGGAAACCATAAAAAACCATAATTTTACACAACTAACAGATAACAGTCAACTAATAACAACTGTCAAAGACAACGGCTCCGGCATCCCCGAAGCTTAAAATATAAAGACATGAAAACCAAATCAGTAAAATCAATAAATCCATGCAAAACCGTGATTCAGGCAAGTTATGATATTGTCAAGGCTCATGGCGGTGAGTTAGTTGTGCATTCAACCGTAAACAAAGGCACAGAGTTTACTATTCAAATGCCCGTAGCATAAACAGAATATCTGTGATATTGATAAATCCATACCTATGAATAATGAAGAATTTTAAATTAAGAAAAAAAACCTTTATCTTTACAATCAACATAGCACCCAGGGTCAACATTTTTCTTTTACACGGTTGATTAAGATTATTATTATCCCAAAGAAGAAAAATTGTCGCCACAGGCTTCAAACCAAAAACACCAAAAAACAATGAACATGGCCAGAATTTTAGTGGTGGATGACGAGTCGGACCTTGAAGTTCTGATCAAGCAGAAATTCAGGAAGCAGATCAGAGAACAACAGTATGAATTTTTGTTTGCCACAGATGGCAAAAAAGCTCTTGAGGTCATTGATACGAATGAAAATATAGACCTATTACTTTCAGACATAAATATGCCGGAAATGGATGGGTTGACACTATTGTCGGCTGTAGGCGAAAAACAACTACTGATGAGGTCAGTCATTGTATCTGCATACGGTGACATGCAAAACATAAGGACGGCCATGAACCGAGGGGCCTTTGATTTCCTGTGCAAGCCTATCAACTTTGAAGATCTGGACGTGACAATCTCCAAGACATTGCAGTATGTAGAGCAAATGAAGTCTACCATTGAAGCCATTAAGGAAAATAATATCCTCCGCATGTATGTGGACCAGAATGTGCTCAATTTCATGACAAGAAGAAAACTTGAATCCTCGCTCTTTGATAATGAAACCCTTGAGGCCACGGTAATATTTATTGACATCTGTAGCTTTACCAGTATTAGCGAAAACGAATCTCCGGATCAGGTTGTAAAACTGCTCAACAGTTATTTTGATGTCATGGTACGGGAGATCATAGCTCAGGGAGGCTACATAGACAAGTTTATAGGCGATGCCATAATGGCCATATTTAAGGGAGACTATCATCTGGACCGGGCCATAGACTCTGCCATTGCGGTAAGAAACCAGATAAACAGTCTGCCGGATTTTGTAGACAAGATAATATTTAAGCCTCAGGTATCCATCGGTATTAACAGCGGCGAAATGATCTCGGGCAACATAGGTTCAGCCAGTCTTAAGCGTCTGGATTATACTGTAATCGGGGACACCGTTAATGTAGCTCAAAGACTGCAGTCCGCTGCCGGACCTGGTAAGATCTATATAACCGAGTCATCCTGGCACAAGGTAAGGGAGTCTTTCCAATGCAAAAAAGTGGGTGACCTCACACTAAAAAACAAACTTAAACCGGAATCAGTCTATGAGGTGGTGGAATAACACCTCCTATCTGAAGTCAGTGTTTTCTTTTCTGTTTGACCACACCTCCAGTCACTTCTTTGATAGACTGTACATAAATGAAAGCTGCCGGGTCGGCCTCGTGTACAGCCTGCTTGATCCTGTGCAGCTCAAGGCGGGTGACAATTGTCATCACTATGTCGCAATCATGAGCCACATCAAAGCTGCCGGGTAAATACCCTCTTTCTCCTTTATAAACTGAAATCGCCTTGTTAAAATCATTGACGATGATGGATTTTATCAGGTCATGCTTTGCCGACACTATGGTTAGGGCCGTGTATTCTTCAAATCCATCCACCACATAATCTGACGTGCGAGTGGCTGTAAAGTAAGTGAGGATGGAATACATAGCGGCTTCGGGCCCAAAATAAAAAGCCGCTGACAGAAACAAAATCGTATTGATAAACAATATAATTTCACTGGTTGAAAAGCCGAGTTTTCTGTTTGTATAATCCGCTATCACCTCAAGGCCGTCAATGACGCCACCCCCTTTTATCACCAAACCTACACCAAGACCGATCAAAAAGCCACCAAAAATGGCAATCAGTATCTTGTCATGGGTTACTGCAGGAATATTGACCAGATTCATCGAAATCGTAAGCAAAGCCACTGCCATGGCACTCTGGACAGCAAAATTTTTACCTATTTTCCTGTACCCAATGTAAAGAAAAGGAATATTAATAATGAGGATAAGCAAGCCTACGTCAAGATGGAAAATCTCATGAAGCAGAATAGAAATACCGGTAACTCCCCCGTCCAGGAAATGATTGGGCAGCATAAATCCCTTCAGGGCTATGACCGCAAATAATACACCTGAAAGAGTGTAAAGGACGGAAGAGATGGAAAAAACGGACTTCCAGTCAATGTTTTTATTGGAATGTTTCATCTGTTTTTCAATTTTTGATCCTGGGTCATGCTCAGAATGTCCTGTGCAACCCATCCGTATTTATCAAGGATTTCCTGCAGATACCGTCTTTTTACGGGCTCCCTGTACCTCAAAGCAAATGGAGTATGGTAGGTATGTTTAAGTAAGAACCGGGCCTGAAATCTGTCCCAATCCTCCTCATTTTGTACCAGGCCAAAATGCCTGAGTTCCTGAAACAAGCGATTGCCGTTAGAATAAAATTTTCCTGTTCCCAAATAATCCACATCCGAATCGCAAAGCACCATTTCCGGAAGATTGCCGGGTTTTTGGGGTATATGGGTAGCCATGATCATATTGGATATATCTTCTATATCATCCGATGAAGCTCCCCAATGAGGCAGTATAGCCCTGGCATTTTCCACTGATTTTCGTTCATGGTCAAAGTAATCAGTAAATATGCCGGTATCATGGAGGAGGGCTGCTGTGCGTATGTTATTGGCTGTTCTTTCGTCCACTCGGGATCTCTTGATGTGGCTATCACAGGCAGAAAGGACCTCCAAGGTATGTTCCAGCCCGTGATAGGTCAGATGGTGGTTTTTTGCTGAGAAAAATTCCTTTTGTATAAATTTCTTAAAGGCTGTGATATCCATTGTATGTCAAATCAAGGCCAAGCTACAAATAAGCTGTCAAATGGTAAAATATCGACTTAAAAAATCACCGAATTGACTAACAAAGTCAAACACCAATAAGGAATTAAAAACCATTTAATAAAATTTACCTGCCTGATCCGATCTGCTTACGCATTCCGACATTAAATTCCAACATTTCGGCCACCCTGAAATTAGTCGCCCTGACATTGAGTCCTGCAAAGACGTCCTTTATAAAATGATACTTGAAGCCCAGACGTTGCTTAAAGGCGGGTGAAGACTCGTAAAATCTTTTTTCTGTGATCACATATATAAAATTGCCAACGATAGAAAGATTGCCCAGCACACTCTCCCACCCCGCAAAGGCAGCCAGCTTCATTTTATCCTCAAAAGGAACTCCGTTTATTCTGGGGATACCAGTCAGAGCCAGTTGCAACTGGCCGTTGGTACCGTCATAAAACACATCAAAGCCGGTACTCAGTTTTATGCGGTGGTTGAGGCTGTAATTGTAACCCGCATGAAGGGTTCCCATCAGATAATTAAGGCCATAGGTCCCTATAAATTCCTTGGTCCCCGGCTCATAAAACTCCAGCTGCCGTGGTGCCAGGGAAACAAATGCCACGACTTCATGCCTGCCGGATGGTGTGTCACCTGATTTTTCTCTGGCAAGATAGGGTGACGGTTTGAAATAATGGTTAAGTGACAGTGACCAGGAAATCATGTTCAATCCCTTCTGAGGCTCCCTGATATTGCCGTTTGAAAGGTGTGAAATCCTGAAAAAAGGTTCCAGAAAAAAGCGGTCGGACAACCTGATTTGCATTCCAGCCCCCAGTCCGGCATACAGATTGACTTTTGTGGAAAGGATGTCATTGATCAGGGTGTCGTGTGTGCCATACTCGGGATTGCTGTATCCCAGGCCTACCGAATACCGTGTCGTGACCGACACTCTTTTACTCCTGTACAGATTGCCTTCCAGAAATCCGTAGGCAATGACCGGCTGACCGAGTTCGGTCCTGTTGACGACATGAATATATCTTGCCCCAATTCCGACCCTGGGGTAATTGCATACTGAGTACCAGTGCTTTCCGGATACGGTTTGCCATCCGTATTCCGCCGTCATGCCAACAAAACGGCTAAAGGTATGACCGTGTTTATCTACACTTTCAAGAAAAGGCTGGTCCTGTCTGAGCAACTTACCATCATCCAGAATAAGCCTTGCAAAAGGTATCCTGATCGGATCAGAAAGTGTGTCATTAGTCCCGAACACACTTCCTGCCCATGTAATTCCCATCATCAGCCAAAAAAATCTTATAGCCATCGTGTGAATCGCACGTCAGTTTAATAAAACAAAGGTACTAAAAATATCCGGACTGCCTTGTATTGTCACCTCCAAAAAAGTAAAAAAGGGCCGGAAATCTGCTTCCCGACCCATGATCTGATCGTACAAAATTATTCTTGTTAGACCTCCTGCCGAGGAATTAATAATCTGTATTTTGAGGATCCCAGTTGGCCCAACCGTCGGTCCAGTCTGTGGTTCCAAATGCTCCCACAAATGTATTGGCCTCAAAACCTGCAGGAAGTGTCACACCTCCGGTAAGGAGTTGAGAACTGCTTTGAGGAAGAAGGCCGGGTTTGCCGGTACCGGCATTGTAGCTTGCATTAAGTCCCAGGGTTGTTACATCAATTCCAAAGATATTCTTTCTAACTGCATCCTTAAGTTTGGTTTCGTCTCCGGCAACAATGGCTTTAGTCATACCGCCAAGGACAAGCCCTCTGAAATCTGCTTTGTCGCTTACAAAGTTGGCCTGTGTGGAAGCGTCCTGCAGTTCAATGCCCCCTTTGGGAAATGCACCTACTCCCAGAGTATTGTATATTGAAATGGCGGTATTTCTTCTCAGTCTGAATACCGACCTGAATTTAGCGTCAGGAGTACCATCTGCCATAATAATGGAAATATTGGCAAATTTGGCACTTGTCTGAGGTGTGGCCTCAGATCCTGATGCATCATTGTCAGATTCAAAGCCATTGGAATCAGAACAAGTGCACTGGTCGGCTATCTTTGGGTCCCTGAATGCAAGTCCATACTGTACCCTGCCGGAATAACCCCAGTCGGTGTCAAAATCATCATCTAGGTTTTTATAGGAAATCAGGTTTTTTACATTGACAGTGCCGCCAAACCATTCGAATCCGTCATCACCGGTATTGGATACCTGCACATTTTCAATGGTGGTTCCAGAACCTACTCCCCCGAGAGTAAGACCGTTGACCTCTTTGTCTGTCTCAAAGGCAATGCCGCCAAACTCTATTCTGACATACTTCAGTATACCTGAATTGTCAGTGGGGTCAGTACCTCCGAAGGTAGATATGTTTTCACCTTCAATAGTAGCTGGAGTTTTGTTTACAGGAGCCTTTCCCAAAACAATCACACCCCCCCAGTCACCGTAATTACGACTTCCCCTGGCCTGGTTAGATGTAAAAACTATGGGTTTTGTTTTAGTGCCTTCTGCAATGATCTTTCCACCGGGTTTGATGATAAGGGTGGCTTTTGTTGCCTTGTCTCCTTTAATTATGGTGCCGGGTTCAATAGTAAGAGTGGCCCCAGACTCCACATATACAAAACCTTCCAGCAAATACTTGTTTTTGGCTGCCCAAATTGTATTATTGGTCAACGATCCTTTTACCGTTACATTCTCACCGGGAGTCACTGTATCATCGTCGTCATCGTCACGGTTGCAGGATGCAAGGGTCAGACCTGCTGCCAGAATAAAAAATGCAATGGATTTTAAATTGATTTTCATATGAATGAATTTTGATTGATTACGCTTTTTATTATTTATTCACCAATGTTTATAATAAAATCCTGTCCACTGCACTTCCTTCTGACATCACCTGATCAAAACCGGTAATTGACACTCAGGTAGTAGTTTGACCCCCTCCTGAATTCCTGGAAGACACCGTCGGCATCCGTGATTTTATTGTCTCTGTTAGTATCCTGCACCAGTTTGAAAGGCTGGTTAAACACATCCTGTACACCGGCCTTTAAATCAGTATTTCCAAATGATTTGGAGATATTCAGGTCCAGAACATTCCTCGGCATTTCAAACACATTGGAGCTCAGGACATTGTCTCCTATTACGTAAATCCTCTTGCCGATGATATTGTAAAGCACATTGGCCTGTATGCCAGTTGACGGATGATTGTAAAAAAGACCTGCATTTACCAGATAAGGTGACTGGCCCTGAAGGAACCTGCTGTAATCACTCAGCCCGCTTACGACAACATTGCTGTTGATCAGAGAAGCGTTAAACAGGAACATCAGGTTTTGAGTCAAATTTTTCCTCACTTCCAGTTCGATGCCGGATGATGTAGCTGACTCTGAGTTGGCTACCGTGAATGCTACGGTACTGCCGTTATAGAAGATGGCTGCTTCGATCGGGTTAATAAATTTCTTGTAAAACGCACCTATGGTGATGAGCTCTCCCTTTGAAGGATAGAAATCGTATCTTACATCAAAATTGTGGATATTGGCGACCTTGATGTCCTTATTGCCCCTGCGGGATACATCAAAGATAAAATCATAGTAGGTAAACGGTGCCAATTCCCTGAACTCCGGCCTGTTGACGGTGGAGCCGTAACCCATCCTTAGCATGTGCTTGTCGCTAAACTTATAAGTGGCATTGAATGAAGGCATAGGGCTGATGATGCTGTTATCCACATCTACTTTTTGTCCTCCGCCCCTCTCACGGCTCTGAAGTGTTTGGCGATTGTACTCTACCCTGACACCCAGTGTGGCATTAAACCTGCTATTAAAGGGAAAATACAGGCTTGCATAATGGGCGTTCAACAGATTCTGTGCGGTATACTTATCATCAAAATTTGTACCTTCAGAATAGAACACTCTGGAAGACCTCAGATTATCATTTGAGAAGAAATCCTCAGGCTTCTGGGAAGTAATCGAGGCATCCACCCTGTTTGGATTGACGATACCAAACCATCTGGCTTTGAAATACCTGTCCTTGTATTCAGTATAAACTCCTACTTTCAGGACCTTATTCAATTCGTCAACAATATTCTTTTTGCCCAGGATTTGTTCCATATTTACCGTGCCTGTCAGGACATATTCGTCCATGTTTGACCAGAATCTGGCTGCCTGCTGCAAAGTAGGTGACTCAAACTGCTGCAAATCAATCCTGTAAGCCTCTCCTGAGCCCATGGGTCTTGAGGACGTAAACCGCCTGAAATCAGGCTCTGATCTTTGTGTATATCCAAGGCCACTAATCCATTTCAAATTAGTCTTTTCAGACAGTTCGTGGGTACCGCTCAACTGACTGGACAATATACTTTTCTGCTCGTATCTGAATGACTGGTTTGACACTTCAAGGCCATTTTCAAACAACTCACCTTTACGGATAACCGTCTCCTTGGTAGCCAGCTGGTTGAAGATGTTTCTGAATTCGATTTTGTTTTTAGGGTTAAGGATGAGGGCCCAGTTGGACATGGCTCCTAACCTCACATTGTTGGTATAATTGTCATCATGGAAGGTGCTTTGGACAGATTCGTCATAGAGGAACCTGTTTTGAACCATCCTTTGGTAGGTATTTGTATTTGAATAGTTTAAATATGAGATGGTGGAAAGCTCCTTGTTGCCAATAAAAAACCTTTTGCTGAGGTTGATATTGCCCCTTACATCAGGTGCGACGGTTTTCTGTGCGGCACTGTAATACGGGTTGAGGTTTCTGAATTTGTCTATTATCTCTTCAGTACCGGCGTTATTGATGACATTTTTTGTGGAAGGGAATCCTGAAGGCAGACTCCTGTATCCGCTTCCGAAGCCTAAACCGTCCAGACTGCTGCCCTGGTAATCAAGTACTGACTGTCCTGTAGCGTTGCCCCGATACCCTATAGTAAATCCCATCGATACCTTGTCACCGTCAGGTATGGTTTTAGTGTAGATCCTGATGGCTCCTCCTGCTATATCTCCGGGCAGGTCTGCAGCAGGTGACTTATAGACGATCATCCTGTCAATGGCAGAGCTGGGGATCAGGTCAAAAGAAAATGACTTTACATCCACTTCCGTGGAAGGTGTGGTGATATCATTGAGTTGCACGGAATTATACCTTTCGTTGAGGCCTCTTACGACGATAAACCTGTCATCAAAGATAGACACGCCGGGCACTCTCCTGACAACCTGTGAGGCGTCCCTGTCCTGAGTTTTGGTGATCTGCTGAGAGGAGACACCTACTGCAATGTTGGCAAGTTGTTTAATCTCTGAAACCACTGACACCTCTGTACCTGTGATTCTTTGACCCTTAACCTCAACCGCATCCAGCACATGGGAGGCTTCGTTCATTTTGGCATTTACTATGGATTCCTTACCGGCTTCTACCCTGAGATTGTCCAATGTAATGTCATCGTAGCCGATGCTGGTTATCTTCAGGGTATAAATGCCTGCATGCACCGAGTGAATCTCAAAATTCCCGTCAAAGTCGGTGGTTGTGCCTGTGGTTGTGCCTTCGATGACAACCGTTGCACCGATCATGGCGTCTCCTGTCTTGCTGTCGAGGATATTGCCTTTGATGACTCCATGCTGTCCATAGGCCCCTAAGACCCCAAGGCTTAAAAAGAGTGTTAAAATTACCGTTCTGAGCTTCATAAGAATGTTTTTTAATTTTGTATAAATCAGATGCCACAAAGGTACGGGCCCTATGTTAAGCCAATGTTAAGCCATTATTAAATTTAAGTATTCCAACGCCGTTGTGTTCGATTTATAATTTTGAAGCAGTGGTCAATTTGAAAATAATACGGTATTTTATTTTTTATTATAGTATATTTTTGAAATAAAATAGAAAACATAATGACTAATGCCTGGTATACAGAACTATTTATAGTTAAATTACATTTAAAGTGCAGATCAAAGGCTCATATTGGGGTGATTATCCCTACTTTTGCCTCGTTTTTTATCAACACATTAAATATATCAAAATCAGGATGAAAAAATCAATTATCATGTTGCTGTGCTTTCTTACAGGTACAGCCGGATTTTCACAAAACGCAAAACAAACCAATAAAATGACAGATCAGTTTTTAGCGACCCAGCCTGACGGCATGTACGCCAGATTTGAAACCAGCAAAGGAGACATCTACACAGTGCTGGAATACAATAAGACTCCGATGACCGTGGCCAACTTCGTAGGGTTGGCAGAGGGAGGCATTAAGAATTCAGCGAAGGCTGAAGGTGCCCCTTATTACAACGGCCTGAGATTCCACCGTGTGATTAAGGATTTTATGATCCAGGGCGGATGTCCCAATGGAAATGGTATGGGAGGCCCGGGTTATAAGTTTGGTGATGAAATAGATCCTACCCTCAAGCATACCGGACCTGGCATCCTGAGCATGGCCAATGCCGGGCCGGGCACCAACGGATCCCAGTTTTTCATCACGCACGTAGCCACACCCTGGCTTGACGGCAAGCATACTGTTTTTGGACATGTGGTGGAGGGACAGAATGTAGTGAATGCCATAGCACAAAACGACACCCTCCTCTCAGTCACCATCCTCAGAAAAGGAGCTGAGGCCGCAGCATTTAAGGCCCCTGAGATCTTTGCAGCCGAGCAGCTCAAGGTGGAGCAAAAGAAAAAGGAAAAAGAAGCAGCCATGGCCGCTGCCGCTGAAAAAATGAAAGCTGAATACACCAATGTCACACCATCCGGCCTGAGATATATAGTCCTGACCGAAGGTACCGGTGCCAAGCCTACTGCCACCAGCAATGTAAAAGTGCACTACACCGGAAGCTTTCTGGATGGCAAGGTGTTTGACAGCTCTGTGCAGCGTGGTGAGCCCATCAGTTTTGGTCTCAACCAGGTGATTCCGGGATGGACAGAAGGCGTACAGCTGATGAAAGAAGGAGCCAAATACAAGTTTTACATCCCTTACAACCTGGCTTACGGCGAGCAGGGCTATCCTGGAGCCATCCCACCTAAAAGCGACCTGATCTTTGAAGTTGAACTGATAAAGATAAACCAGTAAGATCCGGTTTATAATAAACAGAAGCCCTGACTCCCGACATGTGGAATCAGGGCTTTTTTTTTCTCAAAACTGATTTGTAGCACGATTAATTCCAACAGGAAACCTTGAGGCTGTAAAAAATGTATACCACTCGAGGCAGATTATCCCAAGCCAGGGAAAAAGATTTATTAACAAATAATTCATTATTTACTCACTTTAACTTAATATTGGGTCAAGATCTTTGCAGTTGATTTAAATATTAATGAAATGGTGTCCAGCGTGAATTTATGGGTAGAGCCTGGTGCTGCAAATATTTATAATTTTCAACTCTGGGGTGCAACATAGATATCAAACAATTAATACACAGAATCAAAGTTCAGGATTCACTAGCAGACAGGCATCAATTACCGATTTTAATAAAAACTAGATGGAATTATTTATATCCATAAGTGTACTGGTACTAGCCGTTCTGGCTATCCTTGACCTGATGGTGGGTGTGGGCAATGATGCAGTAAACTTCCTGAACTCTGCTCTTGGCTCCAAAGTTGCCCCGTTCAGGACGATAATGTGGGTAGCAACTGCAGGTATATTTTTAGGGGCACTGTCTTCTGCCGGAATGATGGAAATAGCCCGTGAAGGTATTTTCAATCCTGAATACTTCAGCCTGGAAAATGTCCTGATCATATTTCTGGCCGTGATGCTTTCAGATATCCTTCTTCTGGATACATTCAACACTCTGGGCCTGCCGACATCCACTACAGTTTCCATAATATTTGAATTATTAGGGGCTTCTGTCGTAGTTGCCACAATTATGATTTTGAAAGCTAACCTGCCGCTGAATTATTTGATAAACAATAATGATCCAAACAGCAATATTATTGGCCTGATCAACTGGTCAAAAACCAATACCATAATATCCAGTATTTTTCTTTCGGTCCTTTTATCCTT
>JAGVTV010000011.1 GCA_019136675.1 Bacteroidota bacterium | reverse complement strand
TCAGAATCAGCAAAATCGAAGTAAAAATAAACCGGTCCACACCCTGGAAAATCCGGATGGCCATAGACCTCATCGAAAACAACGTAGACCTCGGAAGGATCCTGGAGTCCAGCAGGATATAGACCACACTGTTCGGCTTAACGAAAGGTCGGGCATTCATTTTTATTAAAAATTGACCTGTGTTTGTTAGGTTGATACGGCTTTTTTTCGTAGTATTGCCTATCTAAATCCACAGAAATGAAACCCTCACACAGTACCGTCCAGAAGACCATCTGCCTCATCCTGGGAGGAGGGGCCGGGACAAGACTGTATCCGCTGACCAAAGACCGCTCAAAGCCGGCCGTGCCGATAGCAGGTAAATACAGGCTAATAGACATACCCATTTCCAACTGCCTCAATTCCGGGCTCTTCAGAATCTTTGTACTTACCCAGTTTAACTCCGCATCGCTCAATAAACATATTAAAAACACCTTCCATTTTGACCATTTTTCCAATGGATTTGTAGACATCCTGGCTGCGGAGCAGACCAGCGGCAATATGGACTGGTTTCAGGGGACTGCCGATGCCGTGAGGCAGTCAATACGCAATTTTGCCTATCATGACTTTGACTACATTCTCATCCTGTCTGGCGACCAGCTCTACCAGATGGACATAGAAGACCTGCTGGAGCAGCATGTGGAGCGTGGGGCCGACGTCACCATAGCCACCATACCTGTTGTAGCAGATGATGCCACTTCATTTGGCATTATGAAGGTCAATGCCGAAAGCAAGATCGTCAGTTTTGTCGAAAAACCAAAAAAAGAAACCCTCGGCGACTGGTCATCTGAGGTAAGTGAGGACCTGCAGGAACGGGGCAAGATCTATCTGGCCTCCATGGGTATCTACGTATTCAGCAGACCGGCCCTCAGAGTCCTGCTCAACGAAAACCCCAAGGCCGTCGACTTTGGCAAGGAGTTGATACCTGACTCCATCAAGCGGGAGATGAATGTCGTCAGCTACGCTTTTGATGGATACTGGACCGACATCGGGGATATCAAGTCTTTTTTTGAGGCCAACATAGAGCTAACATCTGATATTCCTGAGTTTAATCTCTTTGACAATGAAAATAAAATATATACACGGGCCAGGTTGCTGCCTCCGGCTAAGTTTTCAGGAGTGACATTTACGAGGGCTATCGTAGCGGAGGGATCTATCGTCCAGGCTAAGCTCGTGGAAAACAGCATCCTGGGCATCAGGTCCCGCATCGCTTACGGAACGGTCATTAAAAACACCTACGTCATGGGCAATGATTACTACGAGTCGCTCGAAGATATGTCTGTTCCCGGCAAGATACCTATGGGCATCGGTGCCGACTGCTACATCGAAAATGCCATCATAGACAAGCACGTACGCATCGGCGACAATGTCATCATCCGCGGCAGTGACAATCTGCCCGATGAGGAGCACGAACACTACGTCATCAAAAAAGGCATCGTCGTCGTCAATAAAAATGCTGTCATTCCGTCAGGAACAATTATAGGGATGAGGTAAGGGAGTGGAGTGAAGAAATTTTAATTTTGTATCAAAAGTAGCAAATGCCTGATGTCCATAATAAGGAGACAAGGAGCTACAACATGAGCCGGGTCAGGAGCAGGGATACAAACCCTGAGCTTTTAGTCAGGAAGTATCTGTTTTCCAGAGGATTCAGGTACAAGCTGTATGATAAAAAATTGCCTGGAAAACCAGATATAGTACTTCCGAAATACAAGACTGTAATATTTGTAAACGGGTGTTTCTGGCATGGACATGACGGATGCAGGTATTTTGTATTGCCGGGCACAAGGCAGAAATGGTGGCTTGAAAAAATAATGAAAAACAAGTCCAATGATGAAAAAAACCATGTCCTCCTGATAACTGCCGGGTGGAGGGTCATAACGATTTTTGAATGTGACCTGAAAAAAGACAAAAGGGAAGAAACTTTTAACAGAATATTATCACAACTAAAACAATCTTAATTATTTGTATATCAAATAATTATTTATACCACACTTAGTTATACACCATACGTGACTTATAGTCCGTTGCCTTGAAGTCCACTGGAAGGTAATTTTACATTTTTACTTAAATCAATATGGAAGATATTAAAATACGAGTAGGAACCCGTATTAAGGAGCTACGCAACAAACTTGGCATTTCTCAGGAACAGCTTGGTTTTAAAGCTGATCTGGACAGAACTTACATTAATAGTGTAGAAGCCGGAAGGAGGAATATTTCAATTGTCGCCCTGGAAAAGATTTGCCTGGCTTTAGGAAGTAACATGGCTTCTTTTTTTAATGACAAACAGTTTTTATAATGGGAAAGTCATTGAATTTCATAGATCTGTTTGCAGGAGCTGGAGGGCTTTCTGAAGGTTTTATACGTGCAGGATTTAAACCTATTGCACACGTAGAAATGAATAAAGATGCTTGTGATACTATTAAAACCAGAACAGCTTACCATTGGTTAAAAGAGAATAAGAAAACCAGAATCTACAATGATTACCTTAAATCTGAAACTAAAAACAAAGAAGAGCTTTGGAAAAATGTTCCCCAACATTTAATCAATTCAGTCATAAACAAAGAAGTTTCAAAAAGTACATTGCCT
>JAGVTV010000005.1 GCA_019136675.1 Bacteroidota bacterium | reverse complement strand
GATCACATTGTCTGAAACAGCAGACTGGAAACCTGTCGCAGGGGGGCCTAGTACTGTAATATAGTTTGGTATAGACAGGGTATTCTGGCCGCTTGGATTGGTAACTGTCAATGCAACATCATAGCTACCCGGAGATGCATACGTCACCACGGGATTTTCTTCCGTGGAAGTTGATGGGTTACCTCCTTCAAATGTCCACTGAAATGTGGTGGAATTGGCAGAAGACAAATTATTGAATGTCACAGCCTGACCCTGGCACACCGGATTGGCTGACAAGCCAAACATAGCAACCGGCTCGAGTACCACCAGTATTGTTTTTGAAAAAGTTACTGGCCCGCATTGGTTAGTAGCCGTAAGGGTCACTGTATAACTGCCCTGGGCTGCGTACGTATGGGAAGGATTGGCTGCTGTACTGGTTTGCCCGTCTCCAAAATTCCACAAAAGTGTATTTGAATTTTGCACCTGAGAAGTAAACTGTAGCGTCAGGCTGTCTGCAGTCTGGGTAAATGAAACGGTGGCAAGAGGAGCAACTGTCACCAGGTTTTGGAGTGCAAAAGTATCTGATCCTGCCGCATTGATTGCAATGAGGGTCACATCAAAATTTCCGGATGAAGGATACGCTATGACCGGATTGGTTGCCGTAGAAGTTCCCGGGGTTCCTCCTTCAAATGTCCACAGGTAAGATGTGGCATTGGAAGAAGTCTGATTTGTATAGGTAACTGTCTGGCCTGGGCAAATATTGGTAACCGATGCAGCAAATGAGGCTACCGGAGGCAAGAGAAGTGTTACTGTCGATGATGCAGAGGCGTTTCCGCATACATTGTTTACTGTCAGCACGACATTATAACTGCCTTCAGATGCATAGGTATGAACCGGATTTTGTGCTGAACTCGTCTGACCGTCGCCAAAATCCCACAGCACACCGGCAGCATTCTGGCTGGAAGATGTAAACTGTACCGTCAGACCGGAAACAGACTGTGAAAATGAAGCAACAGGATTTGCCGTGACAGTCACAAAATCTGCCATCGAAACCGTATTGGTGCCAAAAGCATTGGTAACAGTAAGAGTTACATCATATATTCCAGCTGTTGAATACTGTACATTTGGATTGGCTGCCGCAGATGTAGACGGCGTCCCGCCTTCGAATGTCCACTCGTAAGTATTGGGGCCATAGGTGGAGGTGTTGGTAAACTGGACAGATTGCCCAAGACAGATATTCTGAGGCCCTGATGGCGAAAACGATGCTACAGGAGGGACAGCAATTGTAACCTGCTGGCTGAAGCTTACGGGTCCGCAACTATTGGATGCTGTCAGGGTGACTGTAAATGTGCCGTTTGACGTATATGTATGGGTAGGATTAGTTGCCGTTGATGTCTGGCCATCACCAAAATCCCATAAATATGAATTTGAGTTGGAAGATGTATTATTAAATACAACAGATGTACTACTTACCAAATAATTAAAAGCTGCTATCGAAGAAGGATAAACTGTAATGTACGAATTTTTAATCTCTGAATCAGAGCCTACACTGTTTGTGACTGTGAGGGTCACATTATAAGACCCAGGTGAATCATAAACAACTGTAGGATATTGCAAAGTTGATGAAGAAGGCGTACCCCCTGGAAAACTCCAGAGTAATTCTGATGAATTGGAGGAAGATTGATTATAAAAACTTATCGTCAACGGCTTACATCCTGCGACAAAATTTGAAGAAAATGCTGCAACAGGTGGAGTAGAGATGCTGATTGTCTTTGTAATTGAATTACTGCCACATGAATTCGATACAACAAGGACAACATTATATGTACCGTCTTCAAAATAAGTATGCTGTGGATTAGCTTGATTGTTACCAATACCATCTCCAAAGTTCCATGAATAGGAAGTAGCATTTGATCCCGTGAAATTAAATGATACAAAATTGCCATTAATAGTATAATTAAAATTTGCTAATGGCGAAGGCAACACAGTTATTAGATTATTTATTGAGTATGAATTGCTGGCCCCTGCAGAATTATAGGCGGTAAGAGTAGCACTATAAGTCCCCGGATTTGGGTACGACACCAATGGATTTAAAGCAGTAGAAGTGGAAGGTGTACCTCCGGGAAATGACCAGGACCTTGAAGTATTATTGGCTGAGTTATCGGTATACTGCACCTGACCGGGTGTACAGGTGGCTAAAACAGAAAAGGTAAAATTTGCGACCGGGGCAGACGGGCTTCCAGAACAAAAGCCGAGGCAGCTAGCAGTGGTATACTCACCCTGAATGGCCGAAACAGAAGCATTTGACCAAGAATTGGAAGTGCTGACGGAAGGAGCCATGATGGTCGGACTGCCTTGGGCATCATGACTGGCATTAAAATTATGGCCTATCTCATGGGATGACATACAACGCAACAATGGGGCATTTGATGAAAAATCCTGAAGCACATGATACATCGTGGGTTGAACTAAATCCGGACGGACCCCAGTTCCTAAAGGATATGAGCAAGGTCTCCGCATCCGTACTTGAGCTCCAGGGGTCGCAGGTAGAACAGTTGACGACAAATTGTTGCACTATTGAGAAAGAAAGTTCATCCGCAAATTCATTGTCATAATTGGTTTGGACATCGTTTAATACTCCGATATTATGGTTTTCTACTCCGGTTACCGAACCATACTTAAATCGCATAGACCAGTCAGAAGCTATAGCATACCTGATTTCAATGCACATACCTGTCCTGCTGCCATCATGCTCATGAGAATCGTGTATTTCTTGACCCTTTTCATGATCAAGGTCGTAGGCACATTTGTATTCCTGGGTCTGGATCACATCAGAAGCTTTATACAAAACAAAATCTTCATTGTCACCCCTGCCTATCAGGTGGCTTACTGGCTCGATATAATATTCTACCGACCGTATCCTGACAAATCCAT
>JAGVTV010000112.1 GCA_019136675.1 Bacteroidota bacterium | reverse complement strand
TTTTCGGGAACATAAGTATAATTTTCTTTTTTGATTCGACCACTAGAAACCATTTTTCTATGTTCGTTGCAACAATCTGGAAACTTAGCCCACCATTCTTGAACATTTTTTAAAACTGAATTATGATATGGGCAACAAGTTGGATATCCTTCTTTTGGTACGAAGCCTTTCAATACAACGTTTTCAGATGCATGGAAGATCATATCTTTACCTTCTAACTTAATAAATGGTCCATCAGGTGTCATAAGTTTAATTTTATTCTGTTAGCTGCTTCAACTTTCTTTTCATCAATTACTTTTGCATAGATTTCTGTAGTGGACAGATTCTTATGGCCAAGTAATTTACTTACAGTATAGATGTCGGTACCCAAAGTTAACTGCAAGGTAGCGAAAGTATGTCGACCACAGTGAAATGTAATGTGTTTAGTGATACCAGCACTTTTAAGCCAATCTTTGAGGGTGGTTTTATTCCAATTGCCATATTTTAGGCCAGTAAAAACTTTATCATCTTCATGCCCCCTTTCACCTAAAAGACTAAATGCTTCTTCACTGATTGGTAGAGTTTCTGCTCCTGAAGTCTTAGCTTGCTTGAAACGAATGTAATAACCTAATTCATTAGAATGTTGCATTTCACTCCAGAGTAGTTTTTCCACATCGCCCCATCTTAAACCTGTTAAACATGAAAATAGAAACATATGGCGTAAGGTTTGGTTTTTGCAAGGAGCATTGACCATTGCCAATAATTCTTCATAAGTGAGAAATTCACGTTGGGTTTCATCTTGTGGAAATGGTTCTACTAAATATGCAGGGTTTGAAGGAATGATCTCTTCCTTGACTGCTTGGTTCAATGCAGCTATCAATTTGTTAAAGTAGGAATATTTAGAGTTTAGGGAAAGTGGAGTGTTTTGTTTTGTTCTGGCTTTTTTATCAAGGTAATCTTTAAATCCTTGAACCCATTCTTTGTTAACTCGATCAAATGATACATCCTTTGGATTGTAAATATTTATATGCTTACGAACGCTGTTCCAATTGCCATAATTACCTAAACTCTCTTTCTTCATTTCGGCCATATCAGAAAAGAATTGCTTGAAACTGCCCTTGACTTTATCTTTGTCTTTGAAGCCATAGATATTATTTTGGGCTTCAAGGTGTCGTTTTGATCTGATGGTTTCAGCTAACTCTAAGATTCGCTTATTCTCATCTTTCTGGAACTTAGTTAAGCTACCTTTCTCAGGATCTGGAGTCAGATACAAATTTAGATATTCGTACTCTCTCCTGCCTTTCTCATAATACTCCAAATAAAGGCTGATCTTGTTATTCTTTTGTCTTTGTCTTAATGTGATCTTCATTTTACATTCTATTATTGTTTAAAGAAGGATTCTAATTGTTGCCTTGACATCATTTTCTTACGGCCAACTTGTTTAACTGTAAGCTGGCCACGTTGCACCATTCTTTGTATGGTCCACCTACTTACTCCCAAAAGATCGGAAATATCATTGATGCAAAGGAAGTCTTTTGATGTTTGTGAGCTGGTGGAAGTGATATTGGCCTGAGAAGGCGAAACCATCTGTGTCATTGTGTCTTCCAATGATTTTTGAATCTTTGCTTCTTTAGCTCTCTTTTTATAGTTTCTCTGTGAGCATTTATGGCTACAAAATCTCGTCACCGTTGTTTGAGCGATAAATGACTTTCCGCAATGGTTACATATCTTGGGTACTTGCATTTTTTACTATATTTTGTCATTAATGTAGCGAAATGTATCATCAAGGTGCATTATGTAGCGATATGGTGCATGATTTCGCCTAATATTTTCCAAATGTGTTTCGGGCAACAAATTTGATGCCTTGGCAACGTCTGGGCAACAAAGATAAGTAAAAAAGAGTGATTGGGCAACAAAAAAGAGCAAGAATAATTATACAAAGTCAACAAAAACAAGGTGTTGGAAAGAAAGAGAAGGGAAGTTACTTCCCTATACAAAATTTACTAAAGATGCTATCCAACAGATCATCGGTGACTACCTCTCCTGTGATAGTGCCAAGGTGGTAAAGAGCCTCACGGATATCAAGTGCTACCAGATCTGACGGTACATCTGAGGACAAGCCTTTCAGCACTTTGTGCAGTGCCCGGGATGTATTGACAAGTGCGTCATAATGTCGGGCATTGGTGATTACCGTGCCTTCCTGTGTGCCGTGACTCCTGATATGGTCATCCAGAAATTTCATCAGCGGGCCCAGGGTATGTGCATATCTCGCTGTGACGGGCATAGTGGCTACACCGGTGATACTGCTTATTTCTGCTGCTTTGGGCTGAGAGATGGCTGCTGATACCAGATCGGATTTATTGAGCAGGATGGCGGACTTTTGACCGGGCCGCAGTTCCAGGTCCCTGAAATCCCGGATGATCTCCTCCTCAGCGTGGGTGACATCGGCTACAAAAAGGATGATGTCCGCTTCCCTGAGTTTTTGACGGGACCGTTCTATACCCATGCCTTCGAGGATATCGGTGGTCTCACGCAGTCCTGCGGTATCAATAAACCTGAATATTATGCCATCAATGTTGATGGTATCCTCGATAAAATCCCGGGTGGTGCCGGCTATGTCGCTGACCAGGGCTTTTTCTTCGTTAAGCAGGGTGTTAAGGAGCGTAGATTTGCCGGCATTGGGTGCCCCGATGATGGCCACAGGTATGCCTTCCCTGATGCTGTTGCCCCACTGAAATGATTTTGCCATGGGTTCTGTCACATTGAGGATCTTATGTACCAGATCTGTAAGTCTGCCCCGGTTGGCAAACTCCACATCTTCCTCAGAAAAGTCCAGTTCCAGTTCTATGAGAGCGGCAAAGTCCACCAATTGCTGCCTGAGATCATGCAGGGTACCGGATATGCTTCCCTTGAGTTGCCGAATGGCAATTTCCCCGGATTTTGCCGAATTGGATTGGATCAGGTCTGCCACTGCTTCTGCCTGCGACAGGTCTATCCTGCCATTAAGAAAGGCCCTAAGGGTAAATTCACCCGGATTGGCAGGCCTTGCTCCGTGTTTTATCGCCACGGTCATTATCTCCTGCACCAGATGGGGTGAGCCGTGACACGATATCTCAGTACAGTCTTCAGCGGTAAATGTCCTGGGTGCCCTGAACACTGTGACCATGACCTCATCAAGCTCCCTGCCTTCATCGTCAGTGACCCACCCGTAATGTACTGTGTGAGACGCTGCCTGAAAGAGGTCTGCTCCCCTGAATATCTCTGAGGTGATCCGGATGCTTTCCGGTCCGGAAAGTCTGATGACCGCAATGGCACTGTGACCCTGAGGAGTAGCAGGGGCGATGATGGTATCTGTGAGGTGGCTCATGGCACAAAGATAAGCACTGCCGTGCCAATGCTAAAATTTTACGACCCGTGCACTAAGTCTTAAAATAAACAATATTGGCTTGTTTGCCATTTCTCTATTATCTTGCCTGATTATTTTACAAGTTTTTTTGTTTTTATTGTAAATGTTTGATTTACAAATAATTATAAATATTTTAAATGCCTGACTTATCTGAGGTCATTGTACCTGAAATCGAAAACAAAACCGATTACCGCAAGTATATCCACATCAAGGGGGCCAGATCTAATAATCTCCGCGATATCGAGCTTTACATTCCTAAAAATAAACTGGTGGTGGTCACCGGCGTATCGGGTTCTGGAAAATCGTCCCTTATCATGGATACGCTGTATGCTGAGGGGCAGAGGAGGTATGTCGAAAGCCTTTCCTCCTACGCCCGACAGTTTCTCGACAGGATGAAAAAACCAGAGGTGGATTATATCAAAGGGATTTGTCCGGCCATAGCCATAGAACAAAAAGTAAGTACGAGCAATGCCAGATCCACAGTAGGATCCCTCACCGAGATCTACGATTACCTGAGGCTGCTCTACGCACGTATAGGCAAGACCATATCTCCGGTATCCGGTGAGCAGGTGAGAAAACACGAGGTCTCTGATGTGGTCAATTACATATTTTCGCTCAAGTCCGGATCGAAGGTGCAGTTATTTATCCCCCTGCAACACAGGCACGAAAGGCCGCTAAGACAGGAATTGGACCTGCTGATGCAAAAGGGATACAGCAGGCTTTGGATGGGAGATAAGCTGCTTTCCATACAGGATGTACTGGAAGACGACAGCATTAATAAAGACGTGTCTGTAAGCCGCCTGGACGGCAAAAACAGGGTACTCATAGACAGGTTTGTCATTGATGAAGATGAAAATAACCGTAGGAGGGTGGCCGATTCTGTCCTTGTGGCTTTTTCTGAGTCAGAAGGCGAATGTTTTGTACAGGTTTTGGAAAGCGGTGAAGAAAAATATTTTAACAACAGGTTTGAGCTGGATGGCATAGTTTTCCTTGAGCCTACACACCAGCTTTTTAACTACAACAATCCGTATGGGGCATGCCCTAAGTGCGAGGGTTACGGTCGTATGCTGGGTATTGATCCGGACAAGGTGATCCCTGATGACAATCTTTCAGTCTACCAGGAAGCCATTGCCTGCTGGCGTGGAGAAAAAGGCAGGCTTTGGTATGAAGAATTAATTGACACGGCGGGCAATTTCAGTTTTCCTATACACAAGCCTTACAGGGAACTAAGCGAAGAACAGAAAGATATTCTCTGGGAAGGAAACAGATATTTCCAGGGTATAAATGCCTTTTTTCAGGAAGTGGAAGAGGGTTCCTATAAAATTCAGAACAGAGTTCTTCTGTCTCGTTACCGGGGAAAGACTGTGTGTAATACCTGCAAAGGGGGCCGGCTGAGGAAAGAGGCGACCTATGTCAAAGTGGGTGGGAAGGATATCACAAAGCTTATCAATCTGCCTATCGATGAGTTACTGGAGTTTTTCAGGGAGCTTGTGCTTAACGAACACGACCAAAAGATAGCTTCCCGTATTCTGACCGAAATCATAAACAGATTATCTACTATGACGGAGATCGGGCTGGGGTATCTCAGTATGGACCGTCTGGCCAGTACCCTAAGCGGTGGAGAAACCCAGAGAATCAATCTGACCCGGACACTGGGTAGCAATCTTACCAATTCGCTATACATCCTGGATGAGCCAAGTGTAGGACTTCATCCCAGAGATACGGAGCGTCTGGTAGCAGTACTTAAAAAACTCAGGGACCTTGGCAATACTGTGGTAGTCATAGAGCATGAAGAGTCGGTCATCAGGAATGCAGATTACATCATAGAAATAGGACCCCTGGCGGGAGTTCATGGCGGCAGGCTGACCTATGCAGGACCCTATGATGAATTTGTTAAGGGAATCGAGGGCAACCTTACTTCAGAATATCTGGCAGGCATAAGGAAAATTGCATATCCGGAGCAAAAAAGAAAAATCACTCAGAAGATCAGATTAAATGGTGCCGCTCAGCACAACCTTAAAAACATCGATGTCACGATACCTCTTCAGGCTATGACTGTCGTATGCGGTGTCTCGGGCTCCGGTAAGACCAGCCTTGTAAAACACATCCTTTATCCTGCCCTCAAGCTTATGGTGGATGATCCTGTGGCAATGGCACCGGGCAGATACACTTCCATCACCGGAGATACCCGTAACATCAAGATGGTCGAGATGGTTAACCAAAGTCCTATTGGCAAGTCATCCCGCTCCAATCCCGTCACCTATGTCAAAGCCTATGACGATATAAGAAAACTGTTTTCTGACCAGCAGCTATCCAAAATCAAGGGTTTTGAACCCAAACACTTTTCCTTCAATGTGGAGGGAGGTCGGTGTGAGAACTGCAAGGGTGAGGGTTACCTGACAGTAGAGATGCAATTTCTGGCTGATGTCACCCTCCTTTGTGAAGAGTGCAATGGCAAGCGTTTTAAGAAGGAAGTACTGGAGGTAGAATACCAGGATAAAAATATATTTGACGTCCTTGAAATGACGGTGGAGGAATCTCTCCAGTTTTTTAAGAGCAGGAAAAACATTCTTACCCGTCTGCAGCCACTTTATGATGTAGGCCTCGGTTATATAAAACTGGGCCAATCAAGCAGCACCCTCTCAGGGGGTGAGGCCCAAAGGGTAAAACTCGCCAGTTTTCTGACCCGCGAATTTGCCTCAAAAAATATTTTCTTCATTTTTGATGAGCCTACCACCGGCCTTCATTTTCATGACATCAACAAGCTGATGGACGCATTTAATGCTCTGGTAGAAAATGGTCACACGGTCCTCATTGTAGAGCATAACCTGGATGTAATAAGAGCTGCAGACTGGGTGATAGACCTGGGTCCCGAGGGAGGCAAAGAAGGCGGAAAGTTGTTATTTGAAGGCAATCCCAGGGACCTTAAATCAGCTGCTGATTCATACACAGCAAAGTTTATATGACATAGTGTTCCACGTGAAACATTGACCATGATACCTCACGTTATTGATGGTTCAAATTATTTTTTAATCTGTCTTTTTTATTATCTGTTTAATACTATCTTTGTACCGATAAATAAATTAGCAAAAAGGTCGGGGAGCAATCGCCGGCCTTTTTTTATTTGTTCCACGTGAAACATTACACTAAAATAACTTCTGTTTACTACACCTAAAACGGTGCATATTAAGTTTCGCAGCAGGTGTTTTAGGACATTCAAATTCAGTATGCCTCAATTCACTTCCGGACGAAAACCAATGGAAAAATTCATCGCAGTATTTACCCGCTGATGCTTATAATCAGGAACAGTTTTTAAAAGTGTTGGTTAGTGAGGAGCTTTTCAGGAAAGAGTAGAGGGCTCCTTTCTGTCAGCTGAAAATGTGCCTGATTCAACCCGCTCCAGAAAAGACTCCAGTGCACGGTTAAATAGATTAGGCCTTTCCATCATAGGAGCATGGCCACACTTATCTACTTTTACAAGCTCGGAATTGGGTATAAGTTCATGGAATTTCTCGCCAACCCACAAGGGAGTTACACCGTCCTGTATTCCCCATACAAGCAATGTCGGTGTCTTGATATCCGACAAATTATCCTCAAGATTGTGTCTTACGGCAGATTTGGCCAATGCGACAACACACATGGCTTTCTTAAGATCGTTGACAGTTTCATACACCTGATCCACAAGCTCTTTGGTCGCAACCTTTGGGTCATAAAAGACGCTTTCGGCCTTTTGTTTCATGTACTCATAATTTCCTCTTTTAGGAAACGTGGTACCCATAGCACTTTCAAATAGACCACTGCTTCCGGTAAGGATCATGCTGTAGACTTTTTCAGGATGTTTAAGTGCATAAAGCTGAGCTATATGACCTCCAAGGCTGTTGCCCAGCACATGGACCTCATTGTAGTTTTTATATTCGACAAAATTTTCCAGGTATTCCACCAGTTTCATCACTGAAAGACTGCGGAGCGATATCTCAAACAGCGGAAGGATAGGAACAACCACATTATGGGTTTTCCTGAAGTGCTGAATGATTCCGTCAAAGTTACTGAGTGCCCCCAGTAATCCGTGCAATAGAATGACAGGAGTACCCTCTCCACCAGTTTCGATGTACCTGAAGCCTCCTTCATCCTTTATTACCTCATCATACATTCCCTCTCATTATTTAGCTGCCAAGATAAGTTCAAATTTATTTATTTCCAATCCTGATTGTAAAAAATGAATAAACCAGAGTACTCAAGAGTACAATTGCTACAGCCTGGTGCAAAACTCCCCATAAAACTGGCACTTTACCCACACTCATAAGTACCGTAATAATACCTAAAATCACCTGCAACAGTAGAACTATTAATGTTACAACAGAAAGTCTCACGGCTATCCTGTCTTCGTTAGCAGCTCCAAGTCTGTACATCCGGTAGCAAAATACAAATCCAATGCCTGCAAGTACGTAAGCTGTAGATCGGTGCAGAAAATGGATCAGGGCCGGCATAAAAAGATTCTGGTCATACAGGTTAAAATTGTCTGTATTCCACTGGCTGCCATCCAGCAGGATTGACGGCAAATATTCGCCTCTTATATCGGGCCAGGTGGGAAACACTAATGCTGCTTTCATACCTGACATCACACCCCCGAGAAAAAGCTGCAATACCACAAGACCAGCAAAGCCTAAAAACAACTGACGCAGAGGCTTCACATCAAAACGCAAGGGTTTTACGGCTGCAGCAAATAAACCGGTATCCAATAAAACAACATAAACACTAAGGGCAATCATAAGGTGAAGGGACAGTTTATAGGCATTGACCCACGGCCTGTCAATGAGTCCGCTGGCTACCATTATCCACCCAAAGGTGGCAGCCAGCCCTGCCAGCACTATAACAACTCCAAGCCTTTTCAGCAAAGGACCGTCCATTCTTTTTTTATACACAAAATAGAGGAACGGTAACAGGAAAACCATGCCCATCAGCCTTGCCCAAAACCTGTGTATGTACTCCCAGAAATAAATGAATTTGAAATCAGACATCGACATGCCTTCGTTTATCTCAGTGTACTGAGGGGTCTTTTTATACAATTCAAAAGCCTCAATCCAAGCAGCCTCGCTTACAGGTGGTAGCGTTCCCTCCACCACTTCCCATTTAGTGATGGAAAGTCCGGATTCGGTGAGACGGGTGATACCTCCGATAATGATCTGGAAAAAAACCATTAACACACCAGTAAAAAGCCACCACTGAACTGATTTGCTGTATCTCATCTGATTTATTTGAGTGTTGTCCTGTTTGACAGGGCAAAATTACGCATTGAAACATTCCAAAAAAAATACCTCTTTCCCCTGTTGATATCTCCCTATAATATTAATAATTTTTTTTAAAAGAATATTTTACTATCGTTATAAGCAGTGTGGATATGTTGACAGGAATAATCGATTCTCATAACTGTGTTTTTATCCACATAGTGGTTGATAGTTTTTGGCCGCTAAGTCGTTGAATATATTATTATTAACAAACCCACATTCTGAAAATACCTGTAATCCACATTTATTACCCACGGCAGGATAAACTGTTGGCAGCATCCAATAATTGATAGACAACATTGGCCAAAATGTACAAATTTAAATTATTATTATATGTAAAATTAAAATATAATGCTCCTGAGCTGATTTTGCATAATTTATTAACCAATCAGGTGTGGAAAACACTTTGTATATTTAGCAGGTTTTACACCAAATATATATCTGATAATTTTGTAATGTTAATGAAGGTAAAATGAGGGTAGTAATTCAAAGGACTCTGGGGGCGTCAGTGACCATTGATTCAGAAGTATACTCGTCGATAGGTCACGGTATCCTCATTCTTCTGGGTGTAGAGGAGGCAGATACCAGAGAGGATGCCGACTGGCTATGTTCAAAAATTTCAACACTAAGGATATTTAATGACCAGGACGGTAAAATGAATCTTTCAATCGGTCAGACAGAGGGGCAGTTTCTTGTAGTCAGTCAGTTTACTCTGCATGCGAGCACAAAAAAGGGAAACCGGCCGTCTTATATCCGGGCTGCACGTCCGGAGGTTGCCGTACCTCTGTACGAATATTTTGTGGCGACCCTTCAGAGTCTTTCGGGCAGAGAGGTTAAGACCGGCATTTTTGCAGCAGATATGAAGGTCAGTCTCATCAATGACGGGCCTGTGACAATTATAATGGATTCTAAAAATAAGGAATGATGGATATAAGCCAATATCAAAAAGAGGTCGACAACTGGATAAGAACCACGGGCGTCAGGTATTTCTCAGAATTGACAAATACAGCCATTCTGACTGAAGAAGTGGGCGAAGTGGCCCGCCTTATGGCCAGAATATACGGAGACCAGTCTTTCAGACAACCCATGGAAGAGGCTGACCAAAAAGCGGCTCTCGCCGATGAGTTGGCAGATGTTCTATGGGTGGTGGCCTGCCTCGCCAATCAAACCGGTATTGATCTTGAGCAGGCACTGCAGGAAAACATCAATAAAAAAACCAAAAGGGATACAAACAGACATATCAATAACCCCAAGCTTAAATAAGCACAATACTGTCGTAAAATTTACATTTTTTAACCTTCGTTGTCTAAAAGGGGCCAATCTGCTTTTTTTTACACTAATCACCTGATTTACGGGTTCTTTGGAAATAAATTTGTCGGGACAAATGTCATCAGGTACTTGCTGGCAAACCCCCAAAAAACCCCATGACCAAATTAAAGGACTGGATTTACAGAACCGTATTGTTATGTATTGTATCTCTGTATGTGATGCCTGCAGTCGGGCAATATATAGAGATCGGTGGCAGTCTTGGAGGTACTACCTATCAGGGGGATATTAATCATTTCGGTAGCAAACTGAGTATACAGGGTGCCCGTTTTCTCAACAGCTTTCATATCGGATACCAGTTTTCAGAATATTACTCGCTCAAAATGCGATTCAGCAGTAGTTCTATTGGAGCCTATGACAATGCATCTGTCGATCCGTGGAGAAGGCAGAGAAACCTTCTTTTCAGATCTGACTTAAGAGAGGTAGCTATAATCCAGGAAATCGAACTTCTGGATGTCCTCAGTTTTTTTAGAAAATTTAACCTCAAACCATATCTTATCACTGGTGTTGCCTGGTTCAGTTTTAATCCGCAGGGAAAATATCAGGGCAGGTGGATAGACCTTCAGCCACTGGGTACGGAGGGGCAGGGGCTACCCGGATATGATGCACCATATAAGCTCCATCAATGGAGCATCCCTGTAGGCCTCGGACTCAGGTATTATGTCAATGACAATTTATTTATTTCAGCGGAAGTAAGCCCCCGGATCACATTTACAGATTACCTTGATGATGTGTCGGGATCGTACCCGGATATGGAACTGCTGAGGCAATACAGGGGCGACCAGGCGGTTTATATGTCTTACCAGGGCAATCAGTTGTCCGGTGAGCACCCTCCTCTGAGTGAAATCTCCGGCATAGGCCGGGGAAATCCGAGAGAAAATGACTGGTATATATTTAACAGCTTTACTATAGGATACAGGTTTGATCCTATGTTGTATTTAAAGAAAAGGCGAGCATTCAGGCATGGCCGCAAATGCACTTTCTTCTGATTGTATTATCTGTTTTGCTTAAAGGTGTCGCCGTCGGAGATGTTTCCTGACCTGAATCCCTTGGTAAACCAGAACACCCTTTCCTCGGAGGTTCCGTGGGTATAGGATTCCGGCACGGTATAGCCCTGAGTGGTTTTCTGAATGTGGTCATCACCTACCGCTGCAGCCGCATTGATCGCTTCTTCGGCATCCCCTTCTTCCAGATACTTATGGATATGGTGTGCCCAGACACCGGCCAAAAAGTCTGCCTGAAGTTCTGTGCTTACCTGCACTTTGTTGCCCTGAACCTGGTCTACCTGACTTCTGATATTGTTGGTCTCATTGAGTATGCCGAGCAGGTTTTGTACATGGTGGCCGACTTCATGGGCTATAACATAGGCTATGGCAAAATCGCCTCCCTTGGCACCGAATCTTTGTCTCAATGTGTTAAAAAATGACATATCCATATACACTGTCTCATCACCCGGGCAATAGAAAGGACCTGAACTTCCCTGGGCACCACCGCATGCTGACCTTACCACATCCCTGAAAAGGACCATTTTGGGCTCACGGTATTGCATACCCCTTTCCTGAAATAATTTGTGCCAGACATCCTCCGTATCTGCCAGGACCGTGGAGGCAAAATCACCCAATACCTTTTCTTCTGGTGTGAGCTCAACCGGTCCGCTTTGAATAGAGGGTTGCTGCATCTGGTTTTGAAGAGAATTTAATATATCTGCACTGTCGCCTCCCAGAAAAAGCTGGAGCAACAGAAAAATTACGCCCACAGCTCCACCGCCGATTGCGACCTTGCCGGCAGTACTCATACCCCTGCGGTCCTCCACGTTATCACTCTGACGACGACCTTCCCATTTCATTGTATAAGATATTTTTAAGGTTATTTTAAAAACACAATATTACCCATTTAGACTTAAAAATCCACGCTGGTAACGCAATAATTGATTAAATCCTGATAAAGTTCCTGTAACTGAGGTCTATTCCAAAATTTTTTAGCAGCAGTGCTTTTAATCTTTCTTTGACCGATGCCTTGTTTTTTGAAATATCACGCTCAAAATGCCAGTTCAGTCTGTTTATCCGGTCCTTCATGACAACCGGGTGTGTACCTTTAAATTTTTCCAGGATGTCTATTCCCGAATAATCAAACTCGTCAGCGGAGGAGACATTTTTTTCCATCCATTTGTCATCGTGCCACCATTTTTGAAAGGACCTTTGTTTTTCCATCATTCTGGCAGGAGGTTTTACCCATCCGTAATGGTAGATGCAGGCCCCGCTATTTTTAACCCTGAGCTTTTGGTCATCTCCTTTGCGGAATCCCTGGGCGTCACGGTATGAGTATATATTCCGGTTGTTTTTTATAACTCTGACCTCATATTTGTACCAGGCCGATGAGGTGGCAATATAATCGTATGAGCCGTAAAAATGCAGATAGTCAAACAGTAGTCCGTCCACATTTTTATCATCCTTCCACCTTGCCATGGCACTTCTGATGGTTTCTTGATATTTTTCATGTATAACCTCGTCTGCCTGGAGGTAAAAACACCAGTCAGCATCCGGCCTTACGGCTGACAAGGCCTTGTCTGTTTCCAATGCCAGCACACGTCCCCCTGACCTGAAATTTTCGTCCCATTCTGTGTGTATGATTTTGATCTTGGGACTATCGATGCTTTTTATAAGGGAGAGGGTACCGTCACCCGAATTGCCGACCGCTACCACCAGTTCATCCACCAGCGGCAACAAGGAAAGTATCGATTCCACCACAGGATAATCGTAGAGAACGGCATTGCGTATAAATGTAAAACCAGATACGATCATATTTCGGACACGGAATTCTATTTGTCAGCAAAGGTATCTATTTTTATAATCCCGGACTATTAAACAAAATGACGTTCCCTTTCTTAAAATTTACCAAAAACTGCAATACTTTGAGAATATTTTTTCGTCAATAAATGTTATTACTTAACCAATATCCTCAAAAGATGAAAAAGTACATTTTTATATTTCTGATCCTGGCCGTTTTCCAGAGTGGCGAGGCACAATATTTTGGAAGGAACAAACCCCGTTACCGCAGTTTTGATTTTAAAGTTGCCAGCACCCAGCATTTTGACATCCACCACTATATGAAAAATCCCGCCATGGTGGATTATTTATCCAGGGTTTCAGAGCAGTGGTATATAAATCACAGGAATATTTTTAAAAAGGACATCCTTTTTAAAAACCAATGCCATTTCCGGGAGCATTGGCATAGGTACTGGCGGTGTGACAGAGGCGATGAAAAACCGGGTAGTCCTGCCTGTGGCTTTTTCGCTCCAGTCCACTCACCACGTGCTGGTTCATGAGATGGTACACGCCTTTCAGTACAATAATATCATCAACGGTGATTCCACCTCTCTGCAAAACCTTGCCAACCTGCCACTGTGGATGGTCGAAGGTATGGCCGAATATTTATCCCTGGGCAGAAAAGATCCATTCACATCCATGTGGATGAGGGATGCCATACTCAACAACAACCTGCCGGAAATTTCAAAAATGGACGATTACCGTTATTTTCCTTACAGGTATGGCCAGTCCCTGATGGCTTTCCTGGGTGGATATTTCGGTGATGACAGGATCAATACCATGTACATGAGTACGGCAAAATACGGACTCGAACCTGGATTTTTAGATGCTTTCAGGCATGACACAAAGACCATCAGTAATATGTGGCACAATGCATTGAAAACACACTATGGGCCAGCCCTGGATGGCAAAAAGGAAAAACCACAGGGCAAAAAGCTGTTATCCGAAGAAAACTCCGGCTCAGTAAACGTTTCACCAGCCTTGAGCCCTAATGGCAAGTACGTCATCTACCTTTCCGAAAAAGACCTATTTAACATG
>JAGVTV010000171.1 GCA_019136675.1 Bacteroidota bacterium | reverse complement strand
ATACCTATCGGATTGAGGTCTCTTTTTTTTGTTGACATTATTTAAAAATTTTTATTAACTTTGTAATGACAACAACCAAGCCATTTGCTACCCGCATAGCGGGTTTAGTTCAACTGGGCATTGATAAAATATTTTATGGCAAAAATCGGATCCGGAAAGGCACTTTTTATGTTTTCACCCCTGCTTGGCCATCCCGTTTCTGTCACGATGATCTTTTTGCCATTAGCTGCTGCGACTGTTTGCTGGTGCATATGGTGCAGATGGTCAAGAGAATCCTGAAAATGGGTACCTTCCCAAAAGGGATAATAATTGGCTAGTACCACATCGCAAACATCAACAAGCTGAGGATGTCTGCCAAACTCATAGTAGGCATCCACGTACCCAACCTGGATATCCGGAACCTGGCTTTTTACGTACTTTATGCTTTCCATTAAATCCTCGATAGACAAATCATTTCTATAAAGGACCTCGTTACCTACAGCAGCAATGTCGACAAATCCGTCCTGGCATAGCTGAACAAGATTTTCCAGTTCCAGTTCATTTTTTTCCTTATCGTTTCCGAGCCATGCCCCGACCATGGTGCGTAGTCCGTGTTCGCAGGCAATAGCAGGTATGAGTTCGTTGCCTTCTGTGGTGGAAAAGGTCCTGATCCATTTTACATAAGGCTTAAGTATTTTTATCCTTCTTGTGATCTGGTCATCGGATATGATATCCCCGGGTTTCTGTCCGTCTTCGTACAGGCTGAAACAAATACCGTGGATGCCGTTATTAAGAACCTCCAGGAAGAGGGACTTAACGTCTTCCAAAGACATATCAGACATAAATACGTCAGCCGGACTGTAAGGATGGCCCTGGAAGAGTGATGATTTTTCAGTTCTGTATGACACGCCTTTCTATTTGCTGGAGGTATAAAATTTATCCTTGATTGGCACCCAGTTTGGCTTTTCTCTCATCAAGCCGGGCCCGAATCTCATTGCTGCGTTCTTCTGACAGGTCATAATCTCTCATCACGTACATTGCGATAAGCGTACCCAAAATGGGAACACCCGAATAAAAGAGCCTGAGACCGATAATGGATCCTTCAGTCTGAGTCTCAGACCCGGGCACAAATCCGATAAGCGACATAATCGCCCCTGACAGCAGGCCGGCAATGGCAAATCCAAACTTAACCATCCACCAGTATATGGCCCCAAAAACTCCTTCTCTTCTTTTTTCGGAATGGAGCTCATCAAGGTCGCAAACATCAGCAGTCATAGACATCATCATAGTAAACAGACTGCCTATCCCAAAAGAAAAAAACGGGAGAGCAAACAAAAACATATATGGTTTGCCTGGCACGAACAGAAACCACAGCAGGATATATCCAATGATGGATATGGATTGGGAGATGATAAATGCCTTCTTTTTACCTGTTTTTTTGGAAAGGCGTGCCACAATCGGTATTACAATAAAAGTAGTGACCAGGGCTCCGACACATCCAAAAAGGGTAGGCCATACGCCGGCTTTGGCAGCATCACCATTAAACAGGTAATAAACAATAATAAAAAATGAAAAACTGGCTATGGTATTGAATGCATTAAAAATAAGGAAAGTCGCTATGCAAAGTTTTCTGAATGGTGCAAATCCAAAGGCTTCCTTAAAGTTTTTAATTATTTCAACTATACCTGATCCTATTGTTGACATGGTCAATGGTGTCAGGGCCGTATCTTCTTTGGTCGATTTTTGTTTTATGAAAACTGCCGGAACGATAGCCATCAGCATGAAAATAATACCGACCCATATGGCAAGTGTTCTGGTAGCCGTATCTGCATTGGGAAACCAATCCGGGTCGTACATGATTACCCAAAGCCAAGGAGCAAGCACCCAGGCCCACTGTCCGATCCATTGGGCTATAGCCATGATGTCTGTCCTCTCGTGAAAATCAGTGCTCATTTCATAACCCATCGCCACATAGGGTACACTGAATATCGTGAGTCCGGTATAAAAAGACAGGGACCAAAGGAGGAAGTACACAAAGTTGTACGTTAGGCTGTTTTCGCGGTACAATTGCCACATGATGATGAAAGAGATGCCCATAATAATAGAGCCGATAAAGACATATTGCCTTCTCCTGCCCCAGACAGACCGGGTGTTATCCGAAATAAATCCCATGATGGGATCCGTCAACGAATCATAGATACGCGGAACAAAAAACAGAATGCCCCACATCCAGCCTGGAAATCCCAAATCCTGGACGAGGACTACCATAAATATTCCCAGTGCTGCCGGAAACATCTGATTGGCTAACATGCCAAGGCCAAAAGCTAACTTATGGCCCATGGGAACGGAAGAAACGGTGTTTGCTGTGCTCATTTTATTGTGGCTTGTTTTGATTTAATTTGCTGATATGGTTTGTAAGCTGATATGCTGTATGTCTGTCTATATCATTTTACTTATTTATATGTCTTTAATGACTCGGCCGTCCGCGGTATGCTAACGGTTTTCCAGAGGGCTTCTTCATCACCTTCGAAAGTTTTTGATATAGGTCTGCCGTCACGTGTCAGTCCTTTAAATACTCCTTTGTCGACCATCTCCCAAAGAGCATATTTTGCCCGGGATTGCAGGTCTATCAACCCAAAGTGATTTTCTGAGCCCGCAGGGTTGGCACTGTCCTTCCATTGTTCGTCAAATGCTTCGAAATAAAAACAGCTCACTTTATTAATGTCAGACCACTCCATCATAAGTTTGTAATACATGGCTGACTTGTATTCATCTGTTGCCCTGGAACCGTTTTGGCCGTAATGCTCATTTGAATTGGTCGCCCAACCTGTCTCACCAATGTGCACAGGTTTATTGACACCGATCGACCTCATGTATCTGACGACGCTCCGGTACTGATGGATGGCATAATCCCGGGCACGCACCATAGTAGCGTCCACTTTTTTTTTGTCTGAGAAGTCGGATTCACTGGTTTTTACCCCCCAGAAGTCAGGATGATAATGGGTGTCATGCATAGGGTAGGTGTGCATGGAGATGTAGTCAACGGCATGGATGAGCTTGTTGAGGTCTTCCACATGATAATCAGCAGTACCGCCTCCCCATGAGGCAAAGTTGTCAGAACTAGTGATCCAGAGGTCCCTGGGCAGCTTTGACTCTTTTTTGAGTGCCTGGAGATATTCTACCCATTTCAGGATAACCCATGGCTGTACATAGTAGCTGGCTGCCCACTTGACCATGGCCTCGTTTCCTACTGACATTATTTTGACTATGTCGGGATATTCATTTGCGAGTGTCACTGCCCGATGTATTTCGATTTCGTTATTGTCGCTTTCAGCATTGTGGTCGAGGGGTAGATGGGTCCAGGCGTTTTTACAGTCTATCCATGCACCCAGCATCACGTACATCTCAAAGTTAGGGTCTTCGGATTTCATTTCCCTGATCGCTTTAAGCAGGTTGCCTGCTTCAGCCAGGTGTACATTATAGGTCCGCACTATCCTGATTCCCATGGCGTGCATTATCTTAAGGTCTTCTTTGAGTTCTGCAAGGGTAGGCTGTATTTCTCTTGTTTTCTGACGATAACCACCATAGCAGATCGCCTTGTAGTCCGGGTTTCCCAAAATTTTGGCTGCTGTCATTTCCGGAGACTTTTTTGATAGGTTTTGTTTGACTTTACAAGACATCGATAATAATACGGCAATTAAAGCTAATAAAAATATAAGTTTCATTGGTTAACGAATATGTTTGGATTGTTCAATTTTAAATCTGTCATTTCAAGTTGTTTTGATTTACCGTAATCCTGATGCTATCTATCTCCCCTTTCCTCATAAAAATGGAATTGCTGTCCACCTGGCTCAATGAAAGTCCGTCCACTGTATGGGTCTTGCCACTCTTGTATTTGATTTCGATATTGCTATGTTTGCCTTTTTCGTACACAACGGGCACCTGACAATAGGTAAAAAACAGCTGGTTTTCTGACAATTCCAGTGTTTTGGTTTCGCCGGACAGGTCGGGGTATTGCACTGTTTTTTTTGTTGTGAGAAATTCTGTTTTACGCAGAAGGGTGGGTGCAAAGTGGATTTGTCCGCCTTTTATCTCGATGCCAAGTTCACCCTTTCGGGACAACAGGTCTTCCTTTACCTGTCCGGTCATACCTGGTTGCTGTGCTCCCCGGTGCATGGGCGTATGGGAATAGGGATCCGTGGGGAAAGCACCGTACAGCATGGGTGATTTGTGCACTCCGATGCCTGCCTGGATCTCATAATAATGATCAAGCAACCGTCCGGTAGTCTCAGGAGTTTCTGAAGTCGCTGAAGACATGATGGATTCCTGCACGGCAAGCAATAGTTTGGACACCATGTGCCAGTAAATGGAACCCAGTCCCTCATAGCCGTAAAAGGTGCCGGACCTTCCGGTGAATGATTTGTGGTTAAATACTTTTTCAAAGATTTCCAGCATTTTTGCTGTTTCGTCTTGTGCAAGGGACTCAAATTTTGTTCCATCCAGCTTCTTCAGGGCAACCCGCAGGTCGGCCGCATTTCTGAAATTGCCATTGAAGTGAAATTGTCCTTTGACATCCTTTTCAATGATGGACGTGTCCCTCTCAGCAACCAGTTTTTTAATCAATGCCGAGGCGTCGGCATCCATGGCGGGGATTATGTTTTTCTGAAGGAATCCGGGCAGTTTTTTATTCGGATATAGAATGTAACTGTATTGGTCAGGCCTGAAAAGGGCACTTTTTTTCATGGCATCGAGCACATGCAGGGATTCACTGTGATCCAGATAGCCTGAGCTGAGAATGGCAACCTGACCTTCAAGCATCTCGTCCAGATGTGATACGACCACTCCGCTGTCGGTGTATGTCATGAGGTTGTAAGCATGGTAAAGCCCGTCTTTCCTTCGGTTGTGCCGGATGGTGTGCTCCACATACCTGAGGGTTATTCTGATAAACCGACGCAACCCGTCCAGTGAAGCGGTTCTTTTTTTACCCCAGAATCCGGACTTATAGATCTGTGATCTGTAGTCTGAGGCGGCATTTCCCAGTTTGTCCAGGATTATTTTTCGGTCAATGTCGCTTATCCTGCCGTTGAGTAATTCTGCGTGGGTCTCAAATGTTTCTCTGATACTGTGATAAAATTCTATTAGCTCATTGGAAAGTTTGACGTTTTCCAGTTTCGTCCCGTCCAGGGCTTTTTGCAGGAAAACCAGAAACCTCCTCATGTAGTAAAGAGTCACCATGGAAACCCCGTTACCTACCAGGGCATTATTGGCATCATTCCATTCTGGCCTTTGTGTATTAAGCCAGATGCCTCCCTCCGGGATAAAATTCGACAGCTTGGCAAGCAGAGTGGCCAGGAGTTTTTCCAGGAGGTTTACATGGTAAACGGATTCCTCATTATTTCTGAGCAGTGCACCGTCTGCTCCTGCTGTTTTTCGTCTTTCGCATATTACGGCATGCAAGGAGTGGTCAAAATGTATGGTGTCCTTAGGATTTTTGACTATATCTTCATACGGTTTTATGACATATGGGACACCTGCATACACAAACAAGTCCTTGTCAAAACTGGATTGAAGTCTGCCGGGCCAGAATTTGTCACTGATCTCGAGGAATTTCTGGAGGTAAATGATCTGGTGGTCTCCCCAGTACCCGATGTAGGACCACGGATCATCAGGCTCGATGGTCTCCCAGTCGAAGCCGTCCTTGGTCACCCTGTACGGATTATAACCGTCAAAGGTTGAAGCATTGACAAACTTAAAGATCATTCCGTAGATGTATCCGGGGTAGGAGTAGGCGAGTGCTTCCCAGTTCTGGAAAATATCCCTCCAGTTTCCTTCGTAATCCAGGATTTTATTGCCTGTATTTTCGTCCCGAAGGTTGATGGAAAACCGATTCCAAGGCCTGCTCGGGTCACCGTGTCTGCGACTGAATTTGAGAGGCAGGTATTCCTTTGTAAGCCTGATAAGGTCAGCGTCTCCGGTGGTATAGGCTGCCTCCGTCAGTGACATATAATCACACAATTCCGGCAGTGAACCAAAAAAGCCCATGTTGCCTTCGAACACCTCCCGGTTTGCGTTCTGTATGTGCTTTAAATAGTCTGCTTTTTCGACCTGGTATCCGTTGTCAAAAATTCCTCCCCGCATGATATTGTACAGGACGTTGGAATAATTTCTGCAGTCTTGCAGTGGGTCATTGGTATGCTGGAGCCCGTCTGATGAAGCTATGAGGCGGATCAGGTTTTGGGTGCCTTGTTGGATGTCGGCATCTATCCGGGATTTCAGATCCGTGGATGTCCCGATCTCGGCGATGGTCCTGACTATGTCACTGTGGTCCTTGTTGACATCGGCTATGATCTGCCAGGAAACTGACTCTCCCTTTTTAAGGTTTAATTTTTTTGAGATGCAGTATGACCCTTTTTCTCCTTTTATGTCTTCTTCTGATGTAATATCTGCACCCTCCCTGAAGGCATCGAGCTGCAGTGAAGACAACAGGTATTTGACATCAGTAAGACCATGCGACCAGGCAATATTGGCTTTCAGGGCCTCACTGGGTTCGGCCTTGTCCACGATGATGGCACTCAGTGCAAAAATACCCAGGCCGGACTCACTGTGCAGCTCATTTCTCTTGTAGGCATCTACCAGATTGCTGAATGACTTTTGCAGTTCACTGTTTACACCATACGGGATGATATTCTGAATGCCATCGAGCAGGTCGATTTCCAGTAACTGATTGCCGTGATTTGTTAGCACAGCAGATCTGACAAACCCGAATTTGTCACTGTTGGCCCAGCAATATCTGAAGGTTATGCCAGGGTCAGCCAGTATTTCTTCAAATATAACCTTGTTACCATATATGCTCTTATAGATGTTCCTTTTTACTTTAAGGTTTTCCGGATTTCTTACGGAAAAAGGCTCCCAAATCACATCCTCCGCACCGGCCTTAATTCTGAATATTGATTTACTCCCTGTTATGTCGGCAAACTCGGATATCTTGTCGTCGGTGTAATACGGAAACAAGGCGTAATCAGAGTTTTTTCTTCCGGCCGAGAGAGCACCGTTGCTTGAAATGAACATCCAATGGTCAGAATCACTCACCACACTCATAAAAAACGGACGCATTCGGTTTTGGTTGGAGATCTTCAGAAAAGTCTCGTCTCCAAACTCCTCAAATGTCAGTCTGACATCCCCGGTTTTATCTTTTTCCATCCGACTCAATTGGTTTTGGGTTTTTTAAATATTTATTATCGGTTTTTCTATTGGTACACTCTGACATAGTCCACTATCATACTCTGCGGAAAAGGAGTCTGGTTTGTAGGAAAACCGACAAAATTTCCTCCTACTGCCACATTCAGTATCATAAAAAACGGCTGGTCGTAGACCCATTCTCCGGGCACGTCTTTTTTTGTTATTCGGCCGTACAGGTAGTCGTTGACCAGAAAATCTATCTTTTCTTCATTCCATTCGACAGCATAAAGGTTAAAATCGGTATCAAATCGCCCGTTGATGAGGGAATAACTCCTGTTTACTGCACCTCCTCCAGAATACCCGGGACCGTGAAGGCTACCGATGACCGTACCCGGATTCTGACCTCTTATCTCAAGGATGTCAATCTCCCCGCATTGCGGCCACCCGGCCTGTGAAACGTTTTCGCCCACCATCCAGAAGGCTGGCCATATACCGGGTCCGTAAGGGGTTTGGATCTTCGCCTCAAATCTTCCGTACTTCTGTGCAAACAAACCCTGTGTCTTGAGCCTGCCCGACGAGAAATTGGCCCCGCCAAAAGGTTGATTCCTGGCTGTGATGACAAGATGGCCCTGCCCGTCAAGAGAGACGTTTTCGGGCCTGTTGGTATAGGTCTGATATTCTCCGTTGCCCCATCCGTTCTGGCCGGTACCCAGGTCATATGTCCATTTTTTTGGATCGGGGGCCTGGTCCTTTACCCCCTCAAACTCATCACTCCATGTAAGCTTCCAGTCGCGTTTGTCGAGCTTCTGCACGTCATCTGATTCACAGGCTGAATAAATGCAGGAAACAAAGATGATCAGCAGATAATTTATATTCAGGAATTTCATAACTCTAATTTTTTGAATGTTTTATTTTCTGAACAGGATGTTGTCGAGCCAGATATCACCGTTGCCTTCCACTTTAAGCTGGAACACATCGGCGAGATTGACAGGTGTAAATGCAGTGAGCGGGATATCTACACTGCTCCATCCCCCAGTGGGCACGGTCAGGATGTATGGCGTCTCGACCGGGCCGGGACTGATCAGGAATATCTTTAATGATGTGGAATTTGCTGTCCAGAAATCCAGATGCAGAAAGGCAAAAGACGATACATTCTGATTGGTACCAAATTGTGTTCCCTGGTAATTCAGTCCTTCGTACTTAAGGGTTTTATTGTTTTCAATGTTGACCTGGAAGACCTTGGTTGTCTGGCCCCAGTTGGGATTCAGGTCGGTACCTGCCACATTGGTATACTGGTCGCTGAAAATGGAAATGACATCGGCTGCAGGGTAGGCAGGTGTCGGAGCTGCTGTTGTCGGTGATGTGGGCCCTGAGCTTCCTGACTTGTGGAAATAAACATTGTCTATAAAAACATTGGGAAAATCGCCCGAAAGCACCAGTTGTGCCAGGTTGGCTCGCCTGGTAAGTCCTGAAAAAGCCGTCAGAGGAATATCCAGACTTACCCAGTTACCGCTTTTGACAGTAGGAGCAGTAAAGCTTAGTTCGTGAGAGCTGTCATCCCCACCTGCATACGTGTTGTTGGCACCAAAGTCTACCAAAAGTACCTTAAAAGCCTTGCCGGCAGTGACCGGGTCGGGAGTCCACATATCAATATGAAAGTGGGTCATGGCCGTGGCGTTGATGGTGTTTTTGGAAAATTCAATTCCGACAAAATTGAGGTTTCTGTAACGAATGACATCGTCACCGGCTACCTTTAAAAAAAATTCCTCTGCCGTCGAAAACTGCCACCTTGTATTCCACGTATCCACCGGCACATTGGTATACGCATTGCTGTAAAGTGAAATCACATCAGAAGCAGGTTTAGTAGGTGACGGGGCCGGTACAACCGGTTTTTGGGTCAGGCCTGCCGAATTTACAGTCAGTGATCCTGCTGCCTGCTTGTCTCCGACTTTTGCTGTAATTACTGCCTCCCCAGTGCCAGTGACGGTGATCTCCCCGGTGTCGTCTACAGTAGCTACCTTAGCGTCTGAAGTAGTGAAGGTAAACCATGAGGCAGAAGCGTCAACGGATTGGTCAACTGCTGTGGGCAAATTGGCACTTGCCATTAATCCTGTGACTTTAATTTTTTCTCCGACTTCGGTTTCCCTGACCTCGTCCTTACCGCCCATGATGGCAAATTTTTGGTGAGCGACGGTGCCCAGGTTTTCAAATTTTACTTCATCGATCCAGAAGGTATAACCGTTGCCGTCTTCAGGGCCTTCTGAATAAAAAAACATGCCTTTTTCAGCAATCAGTTTTGACGGATCAGGAATAGGGATGTAATACTTCTTCCAGTTTGTGTTGACTTTAAATCCCGAGACGGAAGCTATGTATTTATTGGCCCCCATGTCGTTGCCAAACCCCACGATATCAAGCGTGGCTGATTTGCTGGCTTTCGCCCAAAAGGTGAGCACATTAAATGATGTAAGGTCCCTTCCTGAACCAGTAAAAAAAGACCCTCCGGCATAGGCTCCTCTGGGGTCATTGGCATCCGGAACATCAAACCGCATCGAGGCAGAACTGTTGTTATAGGTTTCCTTACTGTCAACCTGAAACGCCGACGGAACCGAACCTCCGAAAGCGGCATAATTGAGCCCGCTGCTGAAATTATCGATAAATACCTCCGGGATCACAGGAAAGTCAGGTGACGACAAGCCTGTAGCATCTCTCTCGCAAGCCCATAATGTAATACAAAGGGCACCAGCCAGCAGAATTCTTGATATCATCGTTTTGTGGTGTTGCATGATGGATTTTATTTTGAAATGTTTATATGAACATAGGTCCTGATTTCCCATTCCTGGCCCGGATCAAATCCGATGGCATTCGGGTCAGGTACGGGATTGCCGGCAGGGTCAAGGGTCAACACCGGAGAATACCGGGGCGAATACCTGTCAAGTGTGCGAAACGTGCCCATGACTCCTATCCTTGTGCCTGGCAGTGGTATCCAGTCAGGCTTGCCGGCAGTGGTGGAGACATCAAGCATCAGTTGCATGGGAAAGGTCAGGTTAAAGTCCCTGTGGTAGTCATAGGGCCCCCAATCGTTAAATTTCAGAAAGGTCTGGAATTTCATCTTTTTATAGATGGAGCGTATATCTGCTCCAAACCTTTGGATCACTCTCGTATCACTGCCATTGGCCTGTGCATTGCCTGCATAAAGATTGGCTATAAAGCCGAAATCACGGCTTGGCTTGGATACTATCCTCGTATTGACCTCCCAAAGATCCTGTGCGGGTACTGCTCCGGGAAAAGCAAAAGTGGTCCTGCCGTCAGGAAAGATACCTATCGCTGCATCCATGGTCGTAGGCTGGTGGCGGTATACAACGCCTGCACTGATAGAAAAGTCAGAGTTTTCAGCCCTGTCATTGTCCCATTCATAAAACCATGAGGCCGGTGTAGGGTCGTAGGTAAATAACAACTCGCCGGCTACCGTCTCCCTGTTGGCCCTGACCACAAAAGGATCGGCAAGGATGTTGCGGGGCCTGCCGGGTGCAGCCACTCCGCCTGGTACCGGACCTTCAATAGGCTTTTGCCAAAGAAAGTTAGGGGCAATCTCAAAGTTTCCTTTTCTGTAAGCAAATCCACTCAGAAAATTGTACTGGTTGCCGCTGCCACTGTCTTTGAGCCTCCAGCCGGTGATGGTTTGTGTTTGGTCAGATCCGCCATGAGCTACGAGACCCTGGACAGCTGACTGGGCATACCAGTTGAATCTGCCGGCCTGTACAGTTAACTTGATCTTGCCGCCCCAGTTGTCGGAAGGTTTTATCACATCCTGGTATACATTATTGACGCCACCCTCCTCACGGACGAGCTGGAAAGTACGCCCGTTTAAAGGCTGACCTGCCCAGATACCGCCTATGTCAATGCCTAATTTGCCGAAAATCCGGGTTGCATGCAGTGTCAGCCTTCTGGTTTTGGGCTGAGGGATGGCAAATGAACTTTCTGTCAACCCAAGCTGCTCGAGGTCTTCGTGAATGACACCGGTCATCTTAAAGCCGGCCACTTCCCTGGTGTACTTGAGCAGGGCCGCCGGATTTGAACCCCACCACAATTGTGGCCCGAAAGCTGCCTTAAGGCCGGCAAGTTTCTTTTTACCCTCTAGCTCAAATCCGAATGGGGCGATACCGTTGTATATGTCGATGTTTGGGCCGTAATTGGCTTCCCTGTAGATGCCAAAAAAATCACCCTCATACCCCCAGTGATAGTGCCCTGTCCTGTAAAACCCGTTAAGGTTGAAATGACTATGGTCCCAGGTGTAGGAAGCACGGTAGACCTGGATCCGGTTGTTGTCCAGAAGGGTAGTGGTTCCGTTGTTTGCGGCGATCCTGACAGGACGGCCCCGGTTTTCATAAAATATCTGGTCGATAGGGTTTTGGGCCACATTTCCGAGGATGTTAACCTCTACACTGGCCCGCATGTTTGACACAGGCTGTGCCTCCACACCCACATAAAATGACTCTGTATGGTCAAAGCCCAGTTGATTGGGATAGACATTTGACCCCGCCACCGGATTTTTGGGTGTAGTGATGAGGCTGCCACCGGTGTTGTAAGTGCTCAGTTCCGCTGTAAACCTGCTGAGGTTGATTTTATTTGACTTGAGAGCAGCCTTGTCTCCGCGGGCCTTCAGCTCTGCGTCGGCGAGGTTTATGGCTGCAAAATGTCTTTTGATTTGTTCCTGATTCATACCATTTTGATATGGGTCCAGTTTGTGCACTTCCTTCAGAGTGTAGTAGGCGGCCCTCGGGTAAAGCTTGTAAAGTCCCAGGCCATTGGAGGGTCCTTTGGCACATATGCCAAACCACTCCTCGTTCATGTTGTTTTCACCTTCTTTGTAGTCATGGAAATATCCACCGTTTGACCAGGATGCGTTGGCATCGTGAAGGTCGAGGTTTTTAGTTTGGCCAAACTTCCACCATCCGTCGCTGAACTGAAAAGTGTATCCGCCTATGGCATTTCCCGCTTTGCCCATCCCGGCTGCGTTTTCGTATATTTCCTCCCAGTTGCCCGCAACAAACATGGCCTGCGAACGCTGATCCTCCTCACTTGTCTGCACATTATAGGCATCGGCACCAAATTCTGTAAAAAGTACAGGCTTTCCGTATTCCTTTTTTGCCCTTTCAAACAGATTGCCAAAAGAAATTCCCCTGTACACATTGGTGCCCAGGATATCTACATCCTTGCACTCTTTGGCTATGATATCCAGAAACAACAGGTCTCCGTTGCATATTGCTACCGGGTGGTCCCTGTCAGCTCCTTTTATTATCTGTGCCGCTTCGTTAAACAGGCTGTACAACGGATATGCCTTTTTTGTCGATTTTCTGTCCTCCATGGGAATATCCTCTGTTTCAGCACCTTCCCAAAAGAGGCCATAGTTATTTTCGTTACCCAACAGATAAAGCAAAAGCCCTGGTGTGCCCCTGTAGTCCTCAGCGAGTTTTTTAGCTTCGCTGAGCAAATAGTCTCTGACCTTTGGATTGCTGTAATCAGTATTGGGATAATTTACCCCGTCGATGGTAAGTCCATACCTGCCAAAGGAGTGATTGATCATCGTATAGATTCCGTATTTCTCATATACATAGGTGATCCATTTTTTGGGCATACCCCAGTATACTCGGATAGAATTGACACCCATATTGGCCAGGAGTGACATCTCGTCATCGAGGGCAGCCTGGATGATGGCGTCGGGCTGTTCCCATAAACTGTAAAAATAATTTGATCCAATCGGGAAATAATCCCAGTTCATGCCATTGACCATAAAAGGCTTATTGTTGACCATAAGCCTCATGTCAGTTTGATTATTGGATACAGCTACACGATTGGATTGGCCTGTGAGCCATGTTCCTGACATCAGTATCAATGCCAGAATATACATTTTCATGTGCAAACGCATGGTTTCCTTAAATGTGGTTGGTTAATGATAATTACACCGAAAATTTAATGTTAATTTAATTAGCGTGTATATATACATTTTATATACACATCACATATATTTTTTATCTATGTGTATGAGTCAATAAATGTGCTTTTTTATGGTTGCTGCTTGGTAATTAAAGCGGTAAACGATCAATTTTATTTGAAGCTTTTAAAAATATTTTTTTGGCTATAGCTAAATATCACGACAACATTTGCATAATACAGCCTGAAGATATACTTTTGGCCTGGTTAGTGGCAATAATCGATATGTCAATCATTCCTTATGAATAAAGGTAAACTTACCGTTCTTATCAGGAGT
>JAGVTV010000038.1 GCA_019136675.1 Bacteroidota bacterium | reverse complement strand
GCTGAAAATTGATGAGAGCACCTTAAATATGCACAATAAGTAATTTATTTAATTGTGTGGGTATAGTCTGGAAAGTATGGTTGCTGATGATAAAATTGTAGTCACCACGTTGATTGAAAACGGGAAAAACCCGGGGCAATGCAAGGTGTTGGTCATGGGAATCACGTTTAAAGAGGACGTCGCAGATATCCGTAACAGCAAGGTGGTAGATATGGTCAAGGAACTCATGTCTTATTCACTCAATGTTCATGTAGTGGATCCCTGGGCTTCTGCCAACGAAGTAGCCCATGAATACAGTATGGGGCTTTTGGACGCACCGTCCGGAAAATATGACGCCATCGTAGTCGCCGTTGGCCACAAAGAATATAAAGAACTGTCAAAACAGGATTTGGTGGATTTGAGCCAAAATAAAGTTTTACTTTTTGACATCAAAGGTGTTTTGAATCCGAAGATGGGTGATTTTTATTGGAAGTTGTAAGAGTGTTATTATAAACCGTATTCAGTTTTAAAAAACAATAATCATAATGACATTTAAATCATTCGCATTAATTGGTGCTGCAGGATACATTGCACCCAGGCATATGAAAGCTATAAAAGATACCGGGAATATGCTTGTTGCCGCCTTTGACCCTAACGATTCAGTCGGTATCATAGACAGTTACTTTCCGGAAGCCGCCTTTTTCACGGAATTTGAACGTTTCGACCGCCATGTCGACAAACTCAAAAGAAGTGAACAAAAAGTAGACTATGTCTCCATATGCAGTCCAAACTATCTACATGATGCCCACATGAGATTTGCCTTACGGAGCGGGGCCGATGCCATATGCGAGAAACCCATAGTCCTCAATCCTTGGAACATTGATGCCCTGCAGGAAATTGAAAAAGAAACAGGGCAGAAAATATTTACCATCCTCCAGCTTAGACTGCATGAGAGCATCATCGCCCTGAAGAAAAAAGTAGAGGAAGGACCCAAAGACAAAAAATATGATTTTGACCTCACCTACCTGACCTCACGAGGTTACTGGTATTACGCCTCCTGGAAAGGAGATGTCACTAAATCAGGCGGTATAGCCACCAATATCGGTGTGCACTTTTTTGATATGTTGTCGTGGATATTTGGTCCGGTACAGGACAACATCGTGCACTTACACACGCACGACAGAGCAGGCGGATACCTCGAGTTTGAGAGAGCCCGGGTGCGTTGGTTTTTAAGTATAGATTTCGAAACTATTCCTTCACAGGTCAGGGCTACTGGTAAAAGAACGTTCCGCTCCATGGAAGTAGACGGGGAACAGATAGAGTTTAGCGACGGATTCACAGAGCTTCACACCACCAGCTACCAACATATCCTGAAGGGAGACGGATTTCGCATCGATGCCTCCAGGCAAGCCATCGAGATGGTACACGATATCAGAACAAAAGCGCCCACAGGACTCCGGGGAGATTATCATCCGTTGGCGATATTACCACAAAAAAGGCACCCGTTTTCTATATGATAAAACGCCTGGTAGAGCTTTTCTCGAGATTAAAATCATCTGAATTTGTTGTCAATGTATCGAAGCTCACGACAGGTACGGCTGTGGCCCAGATTATATCGATTACCATGGCTCCCGTGCTTTACAGAATATATGAAAAAGAGCACTACGGAACCTTAGGTATGTATATGGCCATCACTAGTGTGTTGGGTGTGTTTTCCACCATGCAGTATTTGCAGGTCATTATGCTCGAAAAAGAAGATAAAAATGCAGTCAATGCCATGTGGCTCAATCGTTTCATCAACGTGGGCTTTGCTGTTTTGGTCGCTTTGGTAATGCCTATGTTTTCACCTGTATTCAGTCGGTGGGCGGACAATGCGGCACTCAGCAGGTGGTTCTGGATGATTCCCGTAGGTATTTTTTTTGCTGGTCAGAACGAAATATTCAGAGTGTGGGCCAACAGAAAAAAAGAATATAATTTGCTCACAGTCAATGCTATCCTCCTGGCTATAATCACGCCAGTCATCTCTATATCACTGGGCCTTTTAATCAAAGACGAAACCGGATTGTTTATCGGGCTGCTTGTAGGACAGTCGCTTCCGGCATTGATTTTACTTATAGGTTTGGCACGCAAGTATAATCTTGGATCCAAAAATATCGATGTAAGTCTCGTCAGGTATTTATACCGCAGACACAGAAACTTCCCTCTTTATTCGGTGCCATCGGAGTTTGTCAGTCGCTTCAGCAATCATCTCCCCTTTTTTATGATTAATCACTTTGTGGGGGTGGGTGCTGTAGGGGTTTATAATCTGGCGATACGCATGCTCGGATTGCCCATCACGTTTATAGGAGGTGCCATAAGTCATGTATTTCAACAGAGAGCGACAGAAGACTACCATCGCACAGGAAGCTGTAGGCCCATATTTATAAAAACCTTCAAAAGCCTGGTGCTGATATCTGTTGTACCTACTGTGACAGTATTGGTTTTTGGTCCAGAATTATTTCAATGGGTTTTCGGTGAAAAATGGCGTGAAGCCGGAGTCTATGCACAAATATTAATAGTAATGATGATGTTGAAACTCATTGTGAGCCCGTTAACGTATACTTTTCTAATAGCTGACCACCTCAGATTAGACTTTGTTCTTCATGTAGGTATACTTTTCACAACAGCCTTGACATTGTATCTTGGACTTG
>JAGVTV010000008.1 GCA_019136675.1 Bacteroidota bacterium | reverse complement strand
GACAGCACAGTTTTGGTTTTTAACAGCAATGTTAATGAGTGGGGCAGCTATTTTTATGACAGGTCCCTCGATGTGCTTAGGGTCACCGCTCGTCAGCAAAAGGATATAAGCCCCTCGCGTGAAAGACTGGAATTTACCTTTGCCAATCAGACAGAAAACTCAGTGGAGATTGCACTGGAGTGGGAACACTGGAGGATACCATTTGTGGTAAATGTCGATCTCCGCGAGACCGTACTCGCACACATCAGATCCGAAATGAGCGGAGCCCTGGGATTTGATCCACCCAGTCTGCAGGCAGCAGCGGCCTGGTGTCTGACCAATAATGTAAACCATAGTCAGGCTCTCGACTGGATCACCTCAGCCACCGATCCCGCATTGGGTGGAGTGAGGACCTTTGCGGCTCTTTCGACACGGTCGGGGATTCTGAAGGCTTTGGGAAATACAAAGGAGGCCGATACAAATATGGCTGAAGCTCTTGAAAATGCCAATGCTATGGAATTGCACCAATATGGACGTCAGCTTCTTGCAGCAGGCAAAACAGCGGAAGCCCTTGCAGTATTTGAAAAAAATCATACCAAAAACAAAGGGGTATGGCCCACCAATGTGGGGCTGATGAGGGGATATTCGGCTGCTGGAGATCTAAAGAAAGCTCTCCAGTACGCCAGACTGGCTCTTGTGCAGGCCCCCGACGAACTCAACAGGAAGAACCTGGAAACAGCCATCAAAACACTCGAATCAGGTAAGCCTCTCTAATTATTGGATAACGCCGGCCTCAGTTTTTAGTAATTCTGCTATCTTTGCTGGCTTAATACCATTTTGTTATGCATATCGAAAATGGCAGGTACATGCTGGAGGGTGGGGTAGATCCGCTCAGGCTTGCTGAGAAATATGGCTGTCCCCTCTATGTTTACGAAACTTCCACCATAAAAAGGCAATATGACAGGTTGCACCGGGCATTCAGACTAAAGAAGCTTAAGATCAACTATGCCTGTAAAGCCCTCAATAATATCTCTGTACTCAAATACCTAAGGTCTCTGGGAGCCGGGCTGGATACCGTTTCCATCCAGGAAGTAAGGATAGGACTCATAGCCGGCTTTAAACCGGAAGAGATTATCTACACCCCCAACTGTGTATCCATCGAGGAGATAAGCATGGCTGTGGAGCTGGGTGTGAAAATCAATATTGACAACCTGTCCATCCTGGAGCAATTTGGCCACCTGTATCCGCATTATCCGGTCTGTATCCGCATCAATCCGCATATCATGGCTGGCGGCAATACCAAGATCAGCGTGGGACACATCGATTCCAAGTTTGGGATATCGTTTCATCAGACTCCCCATATCCACAGGATAGTGAAGGCCCACGATATGGTTGTAGAAGGCATACATATGCATACAGGCAGCGACATTCTTGATATCGATGTCTTCCTTCAGGGGGCCGAGATTCTCCTTCAGGTAGCAGAGGAATTTAAGGACTTGCAGTATGTGGATTTTGGCAGCGGATTTAAGGTGCCTTACAAGGAAGACGACATAGAGACCGACATCGAGGAGCTGGGCGAAAAGATCACAGACCGCTTCCGACAGTTTTGTGACAGTTATGGCCGCGAACTGACCCTGATGTTCGAGCCCGGGAAGTTTCTTGTCAGTGAGGCAGGATTCTTTCTGGTGAGAGTCAATGTAGTCAAGCAGACGACTTCCACCGTTTTTGCCGGCGTGGATTCAGGTCTCAATCATCTTATCCGCCCCATGTTGTATGATTCGTACCACCGCATAGCCAATATCAGTAAGACGGAAGGCCGGTCACGCATCTATACTGTGGTAGGTTACATTTGTGAGACCGACACATTCGGTGTCAACCGCAAACTTACCGAGATCAGTGAGGGAGATATCCTTGCTTTTTACAATGCAGGAGCCTATTGCTACACCATGGCTTCCAATTACAACTCACGCTACAGGCCCGCTGAAGTGCTGGTGCATGAAGGCAGGGACTACCTTATCCGGGAGCGTGAAACGATGGAGGACCTTGTACGCAATCAGGTAAACATTGACATTTTCAGAAATGAGCCGCTTTCGCTCAATGCACCCGGTGATGTTCTGAGCGAATCCTTGAAACACAGGGAATTCATACATATGCCAACAAAAAAAACAGAACAGGATGTCTAAGTACCTAAGCCTTGCGGCTGCCTTTATCGTGATCCTCACAGCCTGCCGTGAAGAGGTCCGAATTCCCGACATAAACGGGAAAACCTTATCTATGATCAGGTCCAATGTGATTCTGACGGCTGACAGTACTAGACTGACCCTCGAGGAAGACAGTATCAAAAAAGTGTTTTACCTGGTGCGTCATGCCGAAAAAGATACCACAATTAAGGAGGAACCGCCATTGACAAAAGCCGGCCTGGAGAGGGCCGCCCGCCTTTCTGACATTCTCCGAGGCACCCGGGTTGATGCCATTTATTCTACGATGACACTCCGTACTATGTTTACGGCAGATTCCATTGCAGATATCAAAGCCATGCAAATCCTTCCCTATGACAACAAAAACCTGAAAGCCCTTATCGATACGCTGGGTGTTCATGGCGAATACAACAGGGTACTGATCGTGGGCCACTCCAATACCATACCGGCGATTACCAATACACTCGCGGGCAGAGACGTTTTTAAAAAGGCGTTTGACGAAAACGAATACGACAATTTTGTCATCGTGGTGACCCGAAAATCCGGTATCAGGGACGTATACACACTTAAGTACTGACGAGCCGCATTTTGCAATTACTGTTAATTTATCTTTCAATAAGCTTATGTTATCATCCAAATACAATCCCTCGGAGACCGAAACCAAGTGGTATGACCACTGGATGTTAAAAGGGTATTTTCATTCTGAGCCTGATGAAAGGCCCGCTTACTCCATAGTAATACCTCCGCCCAATGTGACCGGGGTGCTGCATATGGGGCACATGCTGAATAATACCATCCAGGATATCCTTATCCGCAAGGCAAGAATGGAAGGAAAAAACGCATGCTGGGTGCCGGGAACCGACCATGCCTCCATAGCAACAGAGGCAAAGGTGGTACGGATGCTCAGGGAGCAGGGTATCAAAAAGTCAGACATCTCCCGGGAGCAGTTTTTGGAGTACGCCTGGGAATGGAAAGAAAAATACGGTGGCATCATCCTCGAACAGCTGAAGAAACTCGGGGCCTCCTGCGACTGGGAGCGTACCGCATTTACCATGGATGAAGTGAGGTCCGAGGGTGTGATCAGGGTGTTTGTGGACCTTTACAAAAAGGGCAAACTGTATCGGGGCAAAAGAATGGTTAACTGGGACCCTGAAGCAAAAACCGTTTTATCCAATGAAGAGGTACTCTACGGCCTGGAGCAGTCTAAACTTTACCATGTCAGATATCGGATAGAAGGCACGACAGATGATTATGTCGTCATAGCCACTACCAGGCCCGAAACAATAATGGGAGATACAGCTGTGGCTGTTCATCCTGACGACCCCAGATATAAACATCTTGAGGGTAAAAGGGCCATAGTGCCGATAATCGGCAGAGCAGTTCCCATTATCAGGGATACCTATGTCGATATGGAATTCGGTACGGGGGCACTGAAGGTTACACCAGCTCATGATGTCAATGACTATGAGATCGGAAAAAGGCACGACCTGCCGGCCATTGATGTATTTAATGAAGACGCAACCATGAGTCCTGAGGCTACTGTCTACCCGGGTGAAGACAGGTTTGTTGTGAGGAAAAAATTTACCAAAGACCTCGAAGCGGCAGGACATCTTGTTAAAGTGGAGGAGTATCAGAGCAATGTAGGGAGGTCTGAGCGTACCAACAGTGTGGTGGAGCCGCGTCTGTCGCTGCAGTGGTATGTTGACATGAAAGCAATCACAGCTCCCGCCCTTGACTCCGTGATGAAAGACGAAGTTGAGTTTTTTCCAAAAAACCAGAAAAACATATACCGCCACTGGATGGAAAACATCCGGGACTGGTGCATCTCCCGGCAGTTGTGGTGGGGTCACAGGATTCCTGCCTGGTATTACGGTGAGGAAACCTTTGTAGCACATACAATGGAGGAGGCACTTGCCATGGCCAAGGATAAATACCCGCATGTCGGCCCCGATGACCTGAGGCAGGATGAAGATGTGCTGGACACATGGTTTTCTTCCTGGCTGTGGCCAATAACGGTATTTGACGGATTCAGGGACAAAAGGCAGCTGGACTACTACTATCCGACCTCCGTGCTGGTGACAGGATGGGATATCATCTTCCTGTGGGTGGCACGCATGATCATGGCAGGATATGAGTGGACAGGCAAGAGACCCTTTGATCAGGTGTATTTTACCGGTATGGTCAGGGACAAGATGAGACGCAAAATGTCAAAATCCCTGGGCAACAGTCCGGATGCCCTCAAACTTATAGAGGACTTTGGAGCGGATGGAGTACGTTTTGGACTGATGTCGTGCTCGCCTGCGGGCGGTGACCTGCTTTTTGACGAAAAGCTATGTGAGCAGGGCCGAAACTTCTGCAACAAGATGTGGAACGCTCTCAGGCTGGTCAAAGGATGGAAAACTGACAACTCGCTCACCATCGCTCCCGATGAGCAACTTGCCTACCAGTGGATGGCAGAAAAATTCAAGGCACTGGCTACAGAGGTAGAAAAAGACTTTTCAGAGTATCGTCTGTCAGAGGCACTGATCAGCATATATACCTTTGTCTGGGATGACTTTTGCTCATGGTATCTTGAGATGGTTAAGCCCCCTTATGAAGGAACCATCCCGGTACAAACCCTGGCCAATACAGTGGACCTTTTCAGCAAGATATGTTCCATACTGCACCCATTCATGCCGTTTATCACGGAAGAGATCTGGCACGAACTCCGTCATAGAGAGGGTCTCGACTGCATCCTCAGCCAGTATCCCGTTGCCTCTGCATATGATACGACGCTGGTTGAAAAGGTGGAGCAGGCCAAGGATATCATCACAAATCTCCGGGACATCCGCAATAAAAACAATGTAAAAATTAAAGAACAGGTTAGTGCTCAAATGGTCAGAAGCCCCAGAGCAGAAATTCTTATGGCACATCCCGGATGGAAGGAAATCTGCCTGAAGCTGGCTTTTCTTGATCGGTTTGACATGGTGGAAGCAGAAGATACGGCCGGCATAGGTTTTATCTCTGGGACAGAAAAATGTACGGTGGTTCTGGCCCGTGAGATGGATGTGCAGTCACAGCTTGAAGAAAAAAAGAAGGAGCTTGAGTACCAAAAGGGTTTTACCGCTTCAGTCAATGCCAAACTCTCCAATGAAAGGTTTGTGAGCGGGGCTCCCGCGGCTGTAGTGGATAAGGAGAGGGCAAAACTTGCAGATGGGCTCGAGAGGATCAGAATTCTTGGGGAGGAGATTGCAAGGCTTGAGGCAATGCAGTGACGGTTGCTCTCAGTAGAAGATACATAAAAGCCTGAAAATAAACAAAAAAAAATGGCAACTCCCCCCAGAGTTGCCATTTTTGATCTCAAGATCCCATGAACATTTCCAAAACTTTTTATTGAAAGCCGAAGGTCTCAATTCCGGATTTCAACCTCTTATAATAACTAAAACTCAATCCTTGTTTGTGTTGATTCGGTTGGCGAACCGAGGGGATGACTGTCTTTTTTATGTGCCAATCATCCCCGGGTTCGTTTTTGTTTTTAATCCCATAAACATATCCGAATTTTCTGACTGATTCTTTAACCAGCACTGGTGTGAAAACTTGATGTTATTCACGATACAAAGATGCATCTTGTTATAAAGTATGAAAAATACAAAAAATCAACAAAATAACATATAATATGATGTAATGTATAATTAATACATAAACAGTGTTTTAGTAGGCTTTGCTTTCAATTTATTTCTGAATCCTCCGTTTTGAAGTCTAAAAAAAAATATTTTATCAGAGAAATCTGGTCCTTCCGCTCTTAAATTTCCTAAACTTTTGTTGTTGCTGGGGGTTTCATGTCAGATTTAATTATTTTTGCACTTCCAAAATTAAAATCAACAGATGTCCAGATTGATAACACTACGTGAGGCATTGGGAGAAGCCATGTCAGAGGAAATGAGAAGGGACGAAAACGTCTTTTTGATGGGAGAAGAAGTGGCCGAGTATAATGGAGCCTACAAAGTCAGCAAAGGTATGCTGGATGAGTTTGGCCCCCGCAGGGTCATTGATACCCCTATTGCAGAACTTGGTTTTGCGGGCATTGGTGTCGGTGCAGCCATGAATGGTCTCCGTCCCATCGTGGAATTTATGACCTGGAACTTTGCAGTTCTGGCCTTTGACCAGATTGTAAACAACGCTGCCAAGACACTTTCTCAGTCCGCCGGGCAGTTCAGGTGTCCTATAGTTTTCAGGGGGCCATCGGGATCAGCAGGTCAGTTGGCACAGCAGCACTCACAGACATTTGAGAGTTGGATGGCCAATATTCCGGGTGTTAAGGTCATTTCCTGCATTGATCCGGCTGATGCCAAAGGCCTGCTCAAGTCAGCCATCCGGGACGATGATCCGGTATGTATGATGGAGTCTGAGATCATGTACGGTCTTAAAGGCGAAGTACCGGAAGGCGAATACCTGGTACCCATAGGAAAGGCGGCGGTCAGGAAAGAAGGTAGTGATGTGACCATCGTCTCGTATAACAAGATGATGGAGGTCGTCAAGGAGGCTGCCCAGTTGCTTGAAGGCGAAGGTATCTCTGCGGAGGTCATCGACCTGAGAACCATCAGACCCCTGGACCATAAAACGATTGTGGAATCTGTTAAAAAAACAAACAGGATTGTGGTCGTGGATGAAGCCTGGCCTTTCTGCGGGGTCTCCTCAGAAATTGCCTATGAGATCCAGAAGTATGCCTTTGATTATCTTGACGCTCCGGTGACAAGGGTAAACTCAGCCGACACCTCACTGCCTTATGCCCCTACCTTCCTTGATGAATACCTGCCGACCCCGGCTAAGGTTATCAGGGCCGTCAAGGAGGTCATGTATATCAACGCCTGAAAATAAATAGGTACAGGCATAGGATTTTCATATTTGACTTTGCGTAATATGATTATCTTTGTCAAAATATTCCTTCATGGCTAAGAACAGAAGGCCTACGCAGTTTTATGCTACTTTGTCGACCACCATTGTTTTGGTGCTTATATCCCTGTTTTTGCTTGTCTTTTTCCATTCGGCCAATATCACCAACATTGTCAAGGAAAATATAAATATCCTGGTCGAACTGGAAGACAATCAACCGTCAGGGCAAGTCGAACATCTGAAGGGTTATATTTCTTCACTGGAAGGGGTTTTGCCTGGCTCAGTAAGTTTTGTCAGCAAGGATGAAGCGGTCAGGATTATGACCAAAGACCTCAATATGCCGGGCATAGGTGACGAAAATCCATTTAAGGACCTTATCAGCTTCAACCTGAACAGTACAGCCTATTCGGAATCACGCATCCGGGATATAAAATCCAAGGTGGAGCTGGAAAAAGGAGTTCTTGGCCTTTATTACGAAAATGAAAGCGTGGACCTCATCCGCACCAATCTTGAGAAGGTGTCATTTGCCATCCTGCTCTTGGCACTTTGTTTTGTTGTTTTGGCTTTGGCAATAATCTTTAACACGGTAAAACTGACCCTTTACGCCGACATTAAGCAGATCAGGACGATGAAAATGGTTGGGGCCGAAAACTCCTTTATCAAAAACCCATACCTACGTGATGCATTTTTAATGACCATGAAGGCAGTGGCCACCGTTGCCGTATTTATCGGGGTACTGAGTTTTCTGTTGATGAGATCAGGGACGGTCTTTGAGGAGATTGTGCAGTGGAAATATGTATTTCTGACTATAATTATATGTTTTGTGGCGGCCCTTGCCATCCAGCTTTTAACCACAAACGCCATCATAAGCCGCTTTCTGAAAATGGAAAGGTAATGTCGGATTGTTATATTGCCAATAAAATAGGGCATTGTGTCGTTTATTATTTAATTTTGCAATCTTAATTCAAACAAATGGCTAAAAACAAAGGATACGTCCGAAGAACCGAAAGCACTGAAACCGCTGCGGCTGGCGGTGTAGTCAGGGAAAATATTCCTGCCACCCAGTATGACCTTCTTTTTGGTAAAAAAAATTATGTCTTGATGCTGACGGGTCTCGGACTTATTTTTCTGGGCCTTTTTCTCATGTCAGGCGGACATATGCCCAGCCCTGATGTTTGGGATGAATCGATTATCTACAGCCCTGTGCGTATAACTCTGGCACCTATCGTAATCCTGGCAGGCCTGGGGTGTAACGTCTATGCCATCTTTGCCAAAAAATAGAATATAAAAAACCTGACCTTAGCCATGCAGGAAATCTTGTCTGCCATTATCCTCGGCATCGTCCAGGGGCTTACTGAATTTTTGCCTGTCAGCAGCAGCGGACATCTGGAACTTGCCAAATTTATACTTGGGGAGGACGCTATGCCGTCAGAAAGCCTGATGATGACCGTTGTCCTGCACTTCGGTACCGCGTTGTCGACATTGTATGTTTTCAGGAAGGAGATAGTGACCATTATTCGCAAATTTTTCTCCAAGGGAGAGAGTGAAGAAAAGTCATTTGTCTGGAAGATTATTGTATCCATGATTCCGGCTGCCATTATTGGTGTTTTTTTTGAAAAGCAGATAGAACAGCTGTTTACCCAGAATATCCTGCTTGTTTGCGGTATGCTGCTTCTCACCGGCCTGCTTCTCCTGATAGCCGGCAGGGCTACCGATACAGGCAAAACTGTGACTTATTCAAATGCCTTCAAGGTTGGAATAGCACAGGCGATTGCCATCACCCCCGGTATAAGCCGCTCCGGAGCTACCATATCTACTTCCGTGCTCCTGGGCATTGACCGATACAAAGCCGCAGAGTTTTCTTTTCTGATGGTGGTGCCTCTGATTTTTGGCAAGATGGCCAAAGACTTGCTTGAGGGTGATTTTTCGGCAAATAATATTAACATGATGCCCCTCCTCGCCGGGTTTATAGCTGCTTTCCTTACCGGGGTTTTTGCCTGCCTGTGGATGATCAAGCTAGTGAGGAAAGCCCAGCTGAAGTACTTCGCCTGGTATTGTTTTATCGTGGGGATAACAGGGGTGATCTATGCACTTTCCAGATGACAGGATCCTGAGCAGATCCTCTCGGCCGGCTTTACCTGCTTTTCAGGAAGGCATGGTCCTGCTTGTAGACAAGCCCCTGGAGTGGACATCTTTTGATGTGGTCAATAAAATTAGATATGCCCTGAGCCGGGCCCTGGGTGTTAAAAAGATAAAAGTGGGTCATGCCGGTACACTCGATCCTCTTGCCACAGGGGTATTGCTGCTTTGCACCGGTAAATATACCAGGTTGATTGACAATTTGCAGGCTATTGACAAAGCTTATTCCGGCACCTTTTATATGGGGGCCACCACTCCAAGCTATGATGCAGAGTCAGAACCCGACCAGTTTTTCGAAACCGGACATATTACCCGTGAAATGGTTGCGGCCGCAGTGCATGACCTTACGGGCGATATCAGTCAAAAGCCCCCTGTGTATTCGGCTATAAAAATTGGTGGAAAATCTGCCTATACCCTTGCCCGAAGAGGCAAGGATCCCGAAATGGAAGCAAGACCAGTAACCATACATGAATTCAGGGTGTGGCAGGACGATGAGCACAGGTATCGTTTTTTTACACGATGCAGCAAGGGCACTTACATAAGGTCCCTTGTCTATGACCTGGGGCGGTTACTCGGGTCCGGAGCATACCTGACTTCACTCAGACGGGATGCCATAGGTACTTTTATGGTCGAAGATTGCCTCACTGTGGAGGAGGTTTGTGCCTACATCAGCACCCATGTGATATTACATAGCCAGCCGGGCGATAAGTTGTCTTAAAATACTTTGGATTACACATTAAGAAATAAAATATAATAAAAAAAGTTATATTTACTATCGGTATTAGACGAAAATTACAATATCTTGTGTAAAAATTCCCCCCATAATGAAACTCATTGACGGTAAGGCAGTTTCCGAAGAATTGAAAAATTCTTTAAAGCAGGATGTGCTTGAATATAAGAAAAAGACGGGTAGGGTACCTCATCTTGCGGCTATTCTCGTGGGTGACAATCCTGCGAGCAAGGCTTACGTAGGTAATAAGGTCCGAGCCTGTGAGCATGTAGGATTCAGATCTACCCTCGTAAAACTGGAAGATACGGTCTCTCAGGAGCAGCTTATGGATGAAATTAAAAAGCTCAATGAAGATCCCGATATCGACGGATTTATCGTCCAGTTGCCGTTGCCAAAACACATAATCGAAAATCAGGTTACCCTTGCCATAGATCCTAAAAAGGATGTTGACGGCTTCCACCCTGTCAATTTTGGTCGTATGGCCCAGGGTATGCCCGCCTTTTTGCCGGCCACTCCTTATGGTATCCTGCTTTTACTAAAAAGATACAACATCGAGACAGCGGGCAAACATGTAGTTGTTGTTGGCAGAAGCAATATTGTGGGCACTCCCATTAGCATTCTGCTTTCACGTAAGTCCAGATCAGGAGATGCTACAGTGACCCTGGCACACAGCCGGACACGCGATCTGCCCAATATCGTAAGGCAGGGAGATATCGTCATAGCCGCCATAGGAATACCCGGATTCATAACCGAAGACATGATCAAGCAGGGAGCGGTGGTGATAGATGTCGGCATAAACAGGGTGGAAGACGAAGGCTCTTTAAGTGGTTCGCGGTTGGTCGGCGATGTGGATTTTGAATCCGTCAAGGGCGGTTGCAGCTACATCACTCCTGTGCCGGGTGGGGTAGGGCCCATGACAGTCATTGGACTCCTCCTAAATACATTTAAGTCAGCCAACAAGGAAATATACTCCTGACCATTATGGATAAATACCTTGGACTTCGTATTCGCAGTACCGACGAGACCCTGATGGCATTACTTGTGGGTTTGGGTGCTGATTCGTTTGAAGAAGAGGAGGATTTTTTTACTGCCTACTTCAAAGAAGACGAAACTGATGAAGCAGCCAGGGTCGAAATAAAAAGCCTGCTTGACGGCAGAAAGGAGGAATATGAGTTTTTTGAAGTTGAGCCGCAAAATTGGAATGAAGTGTGGGAGGCATCATTTCAACCAGTAACAGTGGGAGATTTTTGCCGGGTGCGGGCCGACTTTCATCCATATGAGCCTGGCTATGCTTATGATCTGGTTATAAACCCAAAGATGGCGTTCGGTACCGGTCACCATGCCACTACCTGGATGATGATTGATGAAATGCAGAAGACTGACTTCCGCAATAAAAGAGTCTTTGACTACGGCTGTGGCACGGGCATCCTGGCCATTCTGGCCTCAAAGCTCGGGGCACACTCAGTGGATGCCCTCGATATCGAACACGAATCATATCTCAATACTGTTGAAAACAGTGAACTAAATCAGGCAGTAAATGTGCGGGCACTGGAAGGAGATTTGTCTGTCATGGGTGGTGCCATCTATGATATCATCCTTGCCAACATAAACCGGAATGTGCTGCTCGAAAGTGCGGTTTCCCTTAAGTCCATGCTTCATTCGGGCGGACGTTTGCTGTTATCGGGAATCCGGCCTGCAGATGAGGAAGTGATTAGTCAGGCATTTAAGCTTGCCGGTTTTAGTTTATTAAGAAGGCAGGAAAAGGAGGATTGGGTATGTATATTGCTGGCTTCTGATACCTGACCCGAAGTCGATCCAACCTAAATGATAAAAAAAAACCGTTTGATGTTTTCAAACGGTTTTTTTTATTGATTTGATCGTGTCCCGATTAGGCGGGACTGTAACCCTGATCTTTATTAACCATAGATCTCCGTACCTGCAAAATGGAATGCCCCTTCTATGGTAGCATTTTCATCGCTGTCGGAGCCGTGGATGGCATTTTCGCCGATGTTTCTGGCAAATTTGGCCCTTATGGTACCTGGCTCAGCCTGGGCCGGATTGGTGGCACCGATCAGTTTTCGGAAATCTTCGACGGCATTGTCCTTCTCAAGTATTGCTGCCACGATCGGTCCTGAGGACATGAATTCGACCAATTCGCCGTAAAACGGCCTTGCACTGTGTACTTTGTAAAACTCGCCAGCCTTCTCAGCTGACAACTTTGTGTATTTCATCGCCACTACTTTAAATCCGGCATCGATGATCTGTGCCAGGATGGCTCCCATGTAACCATCTGCCACAGCATCCGGCTTGATCATGGTAAATGTTCTGTTTCCACTCATATCTTATCTGATTTTTAATTCGCTTTTTTAAAAAACGTCACAAAAGTATGAAATCAAATTTCATTGAATACCCAGAAACAAAAATAAATTTTGAATTGTTTGGATTTATTTTGATTTTTGCGACTTTTATGACAGAAGAGATCAGGCAACTCCGCGAGATATTGTCCTTCCCCAAGGAGATTTCTATCATTTCCCATCGCAACCCCGATGGAGATGCTATAGGGTCGTCTTTGGGCCTGGCCGGTTTTTTGAGGAAGCTTGGACACAATGTAAAAGTAATTTTTCCCAGTGACTATCCTACAGGTTATGCTTTTCTGGAAGGTATAAGCCAGTCAGTGATCTTTGACCTGGACCCAAAAGGTGCCCGGGAGGCTGTGGACAAAAGTAATGTCATATTTTGCCTTGATTTTAATGGTCTGGACAGGATTGACAAACTTGGCGAGAATGTGCAGTTTAGCAAAGCGAAAAAAATTTTAATAGACCATCACCTTGATCCTGAGCCATTTACGGATATAGAGTTTTCTGATACAGCGGCGAGCAGCACCTGTGAGCTGGTGTTTAAGGTGATAGACCAGATGGGCTACAGAGATAAGATATGCCCGGAGACAGGCGAATGTCTGTTTACAGGGCTGATAACCGACACAGGCTCATTTCGGTACGGGACCAGGCCTTATACCTATGAGGTGGCCGCAGCACTTAAGGAGTTGGGGGTTGACGACTACAAACTGGCGGACAAGATCTTTAATTCTCAAAAGGAAAAACATCTGCGTCTTTTAGGGCATTGCCTGGCAAACCGTATGGAGGTCATGAAAGACTACGGTGTAGGTATCATGTGGCTGACCCGCAAGGATTACGCTGATTTTGATATACAAAGGGGTGATACTGAAGGTATTGTAAACTATATGCTGATGATGGAGGACATCAAGGTGGCGGCCTTTGTGCTTGAGCAGCCTTCGATAATCAAGATTTCTCTACGCAGCAAGGGTGACATCTCTGTCCAGGAGATTGCCCAAAAATATTTTAATGGCGGCGGGCACAAAAATGCTGCAGGCGGAGGAGTCTATGCAAGTCTCCAGGATATTATCGATAAAGTGAAGAAGGTCATGCCCCTTTATTTGCCCAAACTGCCCATATGATAAACGAATATTTTTCAATTAATTAATTCATAATCAATATTTAAAATCATGAAATTTAGTTTTTTTACCCTCCTGGCTCTGGCTCTGGTTGTAATTTCCTGTAAAAATGAAGTTACACGAACGCCTTCAGGATATGACTACACAGTGATAAGCGAAGGAAGCGGCGAAACCGTCAAGCCAAATGAATACGTAATCTTT
>JAGVTV010000018.1 GCA_019136675.1 Bacteroidota bacterium | reverse complement strand
TGATATTATTTTTAGGAATGGCACCCCTTGTCATATCCTATCCGGATGCGGACGAAAAAAACAAGATGATTGATGCAGTAAACGATATCAGGACTAAAGGGTGTTATTGCGGCAGACGTTACATGGAGCCGGTGCCCCCTGTCAAATGGAATGAAAAACTGTTTACTAGTGCTCTCTCACAAGCCAAAGATATGTACAATAACAATTTTTTTGCTCATTATTCCCATGACGGGCTCAATATAGGACAGCGTCTCGAAAAAGCAGGATATAACTGGATGGTTGCCGGCGAAAATCTGGGCGAAGGTCAACTTTCGTTTGAGGAGGTACTCTCAGACTGGAGACGCAGTTATTCGCACTGTACGATGCTGATGCATCCCAGGGTCACTGAGATGGGAGTAGCAAAAGTAGATAAATACTGGGTCCAGCACTTTGGCAAGCAGATGCCGGTCAAGTGATCCTGCAGCTCAAGGCTGCTATTCAAATACAATCAGTACCTGATTTTTGTCCACACTTTGTCCTTTTGTGACCAGGATGGCTTTGATGATTCCGTCACCGGGGGACTTCAGTATGTTTTCCATCTTCATTGCCTCCAGACTGAGCAGCTTGTCGCCTTCCTTTACCTGGTCGCCCGTTGCGGCAAAAAAGCCGACGACAAGTCCGGGCATGGGAGACCTTATCTCCTTCACGGAATGGCGTGCCGACTTTAAAAAACCAAGGTCATTGATGAGCTGATCCAGTGGCTCCTGCAACTTTACGGTAAAGCTGTATCCGTTGATGTTTAGTTTTGTTGTCTTGGTCTGGTAATCAAAATCCCTGATCAGGGCATCATAAACCTTGTTTTGGTACATGACCCTTATTTTGTTGTCCTCATGGGACAATATCCTGATGTCCTTTTGTACTAATTCGTCGGTATCAAATTCGGCACGGTTTTCCACCACTACCCTGGTTTTGTAATTATTGAGACTCATGCGTATTAATCTTTGGTTTTTGTTCTGAAAGGTTAAGCATAAAAACGGTTTCAAATATAGTGTACATGACGTAGATAACCACAAAAGGGATGATAAATTTTCCGTTAGGGGGGTTGACCCTAATTTTATACAACACAAGGAATGCAACAGAAATGGCCATCTTGACCAGTGAGTTGATCAGGGTGACATTCAGGAATACCTGTCGGTTAGGAGATGTGGATGACTTCCACAGGATGATATAAAGGATGGCGGCATGCACTGCAAACATGGCGTTTGAAAGCCAGCAAAATCCGGTGTGAGGTTTAAAAGCTTCAAAACTGCTCAGATATTGGGTAACCCCTGCCATTAATACAAGAAAGACCAGGGTCCTGACAAGCATCTGGGTATGTCCGGATCCGTTCATTTTACAAGCCTGCTACTTCTCATCTTCAGGCTTTTTGGTGAGGTCGATATATAGCCTGTACATAAATCCGGCAAAAAACAGACAGACAAGGGCTATGGTAAAAAAAGGCTTTGGCGTATTTAGCTTTTTATCCAGCCACTGGCCCAGGAAAATGCCTAAGGCTACCAAGCCTGCCATCTGAAAGGCAAGGCCGGAGTATTTCAGGTAGGTGTTAACTGATTTTCTGACTTTTTTCGGGTCGATCTCCGGCTGATCAGCTGCCAAATCAAGGTGCGGTTTTGAGTGACGGATCTTTTTGTACCAGCGACTTGAGTTTTTGTCCGCCCATGCTGCAGGTTACGTTAAATACGGCACCTGTCTGAACCATCAGCTTGTCGGTGACGATATCTCCGTTTATGCTGGCGGTTTCCTTGACACTCAGGAGTTCTTTTACTTTGATATTTCCTGTAAAGGTACCTTCGATTATTGCATTTATACAATTGATGTCGCCCTCGATCCTACCCTGTGGACCTACGATTACCCTGCCGCTGCAATCGAGTTTGCCTACGAGGGTGCCGTCGATCCTGATGTCATTGGAAGCTACGATATTGCCGTTAATACTTGTGCCCTCCACAATGCTGTTGCTGATATTGGAAGAGGCTACCTGAGCTCCGGTGTTGTTTTGTTTTTCGCTTTTTGAGCCAAACATGATCTATTCTGTTTTTGGTTTGTCAAATCTATATCAGGTGCAAATCGCGTCGCACCCACTGATATGCCTGCAGATTATATTTTCGAATTAAGCAGTATAACTGGTATCTGGCCAGTGTCGTTTTTTTTTACAACAGGCAAAAAATCAGAAACGGGGGCAGTATACTCCTCTGTTTTCAGGGCCGCAGATGTTATAGATCAGCGAAAACTCAAATGCTCCGTTTGCAGCTGCTGCTTTACGGAGTCCGGATACGTTGATATCATAACTGAAGCCAAGGCCAAAGTTTTCGTAATTAAACCTGGAAGAAAGTATTACAGCGTCTGAGTGGAGCCCTGACGGAACCTTGTTGCCTATCCTGTACCAGGCACCGACCTCCCAGGACTGGTTGGTAGTACGTGACGGACCGAGGGCAAACCTGAAGTTTGTACCGGCATTAAGCTCTCTGTGAGGGCCCTGAGCCATAAACACTCCAAAAGGCAGCATGGAGATCCTTCTCTGCAACTCAAACTGTAGACCGGCATGGATAGTATACTTACTGTAGAGATTTACTGTCTCGCCCAGGAAGGAAACATTAGGCCTGTTAAGGTGAGCAATGGCTGCCCCAACATACCAGTTGGTATAATTGTCGATGAT
>JAGVTV010000123.1 GCA_019136675.1 Bacteroidota bacterium | reverse complement strand
GACGAATTGGGTAACCAAAACGGCAACTTCTCAGCCCGTGAAACGGCTTTTGTTCTTGGAGCATCAAAAAAAGTAGCCGAAAGAATCAGTGCCGGTATAAACGTAAAAGGTGTATTCAGCAGCCTGGAATCATACAGCTCTGCTGGTATTGTCTTTGATGCGGGTATTAATTATTTTAAGGATTCATCCGATTTTATTTTATCCCTTTGCATTAAAAATGCTGGTGCAGAGATTACCACTTACAACGGCACCAGGTTTGGTACCCCCCTGGATGTCCAGGTCGGTATTTCCAAAAAACTAAAATACTTGCCACTAAGAATAAGTGTCACGGGACACCAGCTGCACAGGCTTAATGCTCGGTATGACGATCCCAACAAGCAGCAGCAGACTGATATCTTTGGCGAGGAGGTCAAAACCAGCCGGTTTTCTCAGTCAGTAGACAATATTTTCAGGCATATGATCTTCAGCGGTGAGTTTATGCTGGGCAAAAATCAAAACCTGCGTCTGCGGGCCAGTTACAACCACCTTCGCCGCAAGGAATTGTCGCTAACTACCTTCCGGAGCATGGCAGGATTTGGGCTGGGTTTTGGCATCAAGGTCAATGCCTTTAAGCTGGATTACGGCATCGGTTACCACCACATAGCAGGTGCGACCAATCACATCAGCATAAGCACCGACCTGGGAAAATTCGTCAGGATCTGATTACGAGCTGCAGGATAACATCGAACAACCCACCTTTTGTCTGGCCCAGTCTGGCCGCAGTGCAAACCACTTTTCCATTTCAGGTTGCTCACTGTAAGGATTACGAAGCAGGTTATACAGCTCATTCAGCACCGATTGGTCACCGCGTTCAGATGCATCTATAGCCATTTGTGCCATATAATTTCTAAGCACATATTTTGGGTTTATCCGGTCCATCATCTTTTTCCTCTCAGCCGGACTTACTTTTTCCGACCTCAATCTCTCAAGGTATACGGATGCCCAGGTATTATACTGCCGTAAAAAGTCAGGTGATTCGTCTTCTTCGTAAAAAGAAGGTCCCAGAACAGCCAGCATGGCTTCCGCTGTCATATCAGGTCTGACATCCGAAAGAAGCCTGAAAAAAATAGTCATGTCTGTCTCCCTGCTTTTGAGCAATTGTTCCAACAGGAAGATAAGATTTTCATCTCGTTCATCGTCCAGGCAGAGGCCAATCTTTGACTTCATCATCTCAGTATATCTTCCGGTAAAATCCAATCTGAAGTTTTCTATGATTTGCATGAGTTTTTCTTCATTGCCCGTAAGGGGAAAGAGTGCATTGGCCAGTTTGAAGAGATTCCACTGGGCAATCAAGGGTTGCTGGCCAAACCGGTACCTTCGTCCGGGCAGGTCGGTTGTATTGGGTGTCCAGTCCGGGTCATAGCTGTCCAGCCACCCGTACGGGCCGTAATCAATGGTCAGACCCAGGATAGACATGTTGTCAGTATTCATCACGCCATGCACAAAACCCACCCTCTGCCAATCCACCATCAGTTTGTTTGTCCTGTCTGCAACTTCGGCAAAAAAAGCCAGATATCGGTCATTTCTGTTTTCAAGATGTCCATAATGGTGTCTTATCGTGTAGTCTGCGAGTTTTCTGAGGTTTTCTGTGTCTCCCCTGGATGCCAGGATTTCAAAATTACCAAACCTGATAAAGGAAGGAGAAACCCTGCACACTATTGCCCCCTTTTCCGGGGCAGGATTACCGTCATATAGCATGTCCCTGACCACCTGCTCACCGGTAAGACAAAGGCTCAGAGCACGGGTGGTAGGCACTCCGAGGTGGTGCATAGCCTCACTGCATAAAAACTCACGGATAGAAGACCGCAACACAGCAAATCCATCCGCACCCCTGCTGTATGGTGTAGGTCCTGCTCCTTTGAGCTGAAGCGTAACCTGCAGGTTTCCGGCAAAATACTCGCCCAGATTGATGGCCCTTCCATCGCCAAGTTGTCCTGCCCAATGGCCAAATTGGTGCCCGCCGTAGCACATGGCATAGGGCCTGCTTCCGGGAGCAAGTGTGGTACCGGTCATGATATCTGCAAACTGTGGCGAGACGCAATAATCCGGATCGAGTCCCAGCTCATCAGCCAGTACTGCACTCAGGGCAATCAGTTTTGGAGAGGACATCCCCTTTGGCAAAACCATAGAATAACAGGCTCGTGTAACCTGTCTGGGAATATTTGATTCCAACGGATCACCCGGCAATTCCACTGTAAAAACCGGAAACAGTTCAATCTTGCTTTTCTTGTGCATATCGACAAGTTAGAACAATGAAAACCCATTGGTGTTCAGCCCGGCAATGGTTCGTCAATTTTAATTACCTTTGCCGGGTATTTATACAGAGACAATAATATGAAATTCGGAACCAAAGTCATCCATGCAGGCATAGAGCCAGACCCAACAACCGGGGCGATCATGACACCTATATACCAAACATCAACCTATGTCCAGGAAGCACCCGGGGTACACAAGGGTTATGAATATGCACGAACGCAAAACCCCACCCGCACCGTGCTGGAAAACAATCTTGCTGCCCTGGAAAACGGCTCTTCAGCCATTTGTTTTGCCAGTGGTCTTGCGGCCATGGACAGCATCCTCAAATTGCTTAATCCTGGAGATGAAGTGATATCCACCGACGACCTGTATGGCGGATCTTACCGGATCATGACCAAAGTATTTGCCAAATACGGCATCGGGTTTACCTTTGCCGGAATCGGAGATATACCTACACTTGACGCACTGATCACGCCGAAAACCAGGATGATCTGGGTCGAGACCCCTACCAATCCTATGCTTAATGTGATCGACATCAAGGCTGTTTGTGACCATGTTAGGGGTAAGAATATACTGGTGTGCGTGGACAATACCTTTGCATCTCCCTACCTGCAGAATCCCCTGGACCTGGGAGCGGACCTTGTGGTTCATTCTGCTACCAAATATCTGGGTGGTCATTCCGATGTAATCCATGGAGCTGTGATAACCAGGAATGAAGAAATTGCCGGCCAGATACGGTTTTTGCAGAATGCTGTAGGTGCGGTGCCTGGTCCACAGGACTGTTTTTTAATACTTCGGGGTATCAAAACCCTTCACATCAGAGTGGAAAGGGCCTGTCAGAATGCTCAAAAAATTGCGGCTTACCTTAAAGCTCATCCGAAGGTTTCAAAAGTCTATTACCCGGGATTTCCTGAGCATCCGGGACATGAGGTAGCTAAAAAGCAGATGAAGATGTTTGGTGCCATGGTCTCCTTTGACCTTCAGGGAAACAATGAAGATAATGCACGCAAGGTGCTGAGCAATACCCATTTGTTTTCGCTGGCTGAATCTCTGGGAGGAGTAGAGTCACTGATCGGCCACCCCGCAAGCATGACCCACGGCTCCATACCCCGTGAAGAAAGGCTTAAGGTGGGACTTACAGACTCCCTCATCAGGCTTAGTGTCGGCATTGAAGATGTGGATGACCTGATTAATGACCTGGAGATGGCCCTGCAAAAGATATGACTGAATGGCCGGAAAGGATGAAAATAAACTAAACAACATAAAATCCTGGTCGGCTGATGACCGTCCCAGGGAAAAGATGCTTACCAAAGGCAGGCAGTCACTTAGTGATTCCGAATTGCTGGCCATCATCCTGGGTTCCGGTTCCCCCGGCGAATCTGCGGTAGACCTTAGCAAGAGAATTCTGAGCGACTATCACAATAACCTGAATGAACTGGGACGGATATCCATCCGGGACCTGATAAAAAAATACAAAGGCATCGGCGAGGCCAAAGCCATTAATATCCTTGCAGCCCTCGAACTCGGAAGACGCAGACAGGAGACAGATCCCGTAGAGCGTGACCTTATCCGATCCAGCAAAGATGCTTTCCATATTATGTATCCCCTCATTGCTGACCTGCCGCATGAGGAGTTTTGGGTGCTGCTGTGCAACAGGGCCAATAAAGTAATCCGGAAGGAATTTATCGGTAGAGGAGGAATTAATGCCGTGATGGTGGATGTCAGAATAGTCCTGAAAGCCGCACTGGACCATATGGCTTCGGGGATTATCCTGTGTCATAATCATCCGAGTGGTACGCTCAAACCATCTGACGTCGACATCAAACTCACCCAAAAGATGGTGGAGGCAGCCAGGCTGTTTGAAATAATCATCATGGATCACCTCATCATTGCCGAAAACAAATACCTCAGCTTTGCCGACGAAGGCTTGCTCTAACTTCTGAGCCTGATATAATCTTCAATATTGTGCCTGTCCAGCACGCCGATTATTCTGCCACCGGAAGTCACACCCACTATGCCGGCTCCGTCATTTCTCATTTTTTCTATTACATCCTTAAGCGGTTCTCCGGGATCCGTGAGCGTCATGACGGGGGACATAAGTTGTTGTGCGGTAAGGTCAACCTTATTTTCCTTCAGTACATCCTTGATAAAAAGTTCCGGAATAGATCCCGATAGGTTGCCCATTGAATCAAATACCAGAAAATTGTGTTCGCCTTCGCGGTAATACTTTTCAATAATGGTAGAATATGTATCTGACAGATGAAGCCGAGTAAATTCTGTCCGCATGATATCCGCTGCGGTTACATTTCCCAGCAGTGCGGCGACGCGTGTCTGATTATTTTCGGCACCGGCCATCATAAAGATAAAGAGACCGATGAGCGACAGTACCAACTGCTGATTAAACACCCCAAAAATCACAAAGCCGATGGCAAAAGCCCTTCCAATGGTAGATGCAATCCGGGTGGCCCTGACCCTGCCCAGTCTGACCGAAAGCAGTGACCTCAGAATCCTGCCACCATCCATCGGAAAGGCAGGGATGAGGTTAAATACGAAAAGGGCCATATTCATAAACCAGATGTACCTCATAAACTCCACCGGCTGGTCAAACATGAAATCGTCCCAGTCAGGCCAAAGATTTCCCGTAAACAATAACAGACCTATACCGAGTACGGCACCTATGGCAAGATTGACCAGCGGGCCAGCGATTGATATGTGAAATTCATGAAATGGCTTTTCCGGCATACTTTCGAGCCTTGCCAGTCCTCCGATGGGGGATAGCACTATATCTCTTGTCGTGACTCCATACTTTCTGGCAGTCAGAGCATGGCCGAACTCATGAAGGACCACACAAAGGAATAAAATGAGGATATACAGGATAAAACCGATACTCTGGCTTGTCTTCAACCCGTTGGAAAAGGCTGTGTATACCACAAAAAGCAGCAACAACCCAAATGTCCAGTGGACTTTTACAGGTATTCCTGCAAATGTGCCCAGATTAAGGGCACCGCCCATGCTTCTGGCCGCTTTGTTTATGCGTGTTCTGTTGTCCAAAGGGGTTCGTATAATTGTCCGTTTAATATATTCCTGCTGATAACAACCCTTTGTATCTCTGAAGTTCCTTCATAGATCTGTGTGATCTTGGCATCCCTCATAAGTCTTTCTACATGGTATTCCTTTACATACCCGTAGCCCCCATGAACCTGCACGGCCTCTACTGTGTGTCTCATGGCTACCTCAGAGGCAAAAAGCTTGGCCATCGCTGCCGCAGAGGTATAATCCATCCCCTGGTCTTTAAGCCAGGCTGCCCGGTACACCAGCAGCCTTGCAGCCTCGATCTCTGTGGCCATATCCGCCAGTTTAAAGGCAATAGCCTGATGCTGACTTATCGGCTTGCCAAAAGCTTCCCTCTCCTTTGAATACCTGACTGCCAGCTCGTATGCTCCGGCTGCAATACCCAGTGCCTGAGCAGCAATTCCTATCCTGCCTCCGGAAAGGACCTTCATGGCAAATTTAAAACCAAATCCATCCTCTCCTATCCGGTTTGCCTTGGGTACCTTCACGTCATTGTACATGATGGTGTGGGTATCCGAGGCCCTGATGCCCAGTTTGTCTTCTTTGGCTCCGATGGTCACGCCCGGCCATGAAGTCTCAACCAGGAGTGCATTTATGCCCTTGTGACCGAGCTCATGGTGTGTCTGGGCTATAACTATGTGCAGGGAGGACTTGCCCCCGTTGGTAATCCAGTTTTTTGTGCCGTTGACCAGATAGTGGTCGCCCATATCCACGGCTGTGGTCCTTTGGCTGGTGGCGTCACTGCCTGCTTCAGGTTCTGACAGGCAAAATGATCCGATCCATTCGCCGGAGGCAAGCCTTGGCAGGTATTTGCTTTTTTGTTCTTCGTTGCCGTATTCCTCAATGCCCCAGCATACAAGAGAGTTGTTTACGGACATGATCACAGAGCAGGAACTGTCTACCTTGCTGATCTCCTCCATAGCCAAAACGTAGGATATAGTGTCCATCCCGCCTCCGCCGTATTCCGGCGAAACCATCATGCCCAGAAATCCCATTTCTCCCATCTTGCGTACCTGCTCAGTAGGATGTTTCATCTCTCTGTCACGCTCTATAACTCCCGGCAGTAACTCTGATTGGGTAAAGTCACGTGCCGCTTCTTTTACAGAAATTTGTTCTTCTGTCAATTCAAATTGCATACTCTTTCTGTTTTGGTCAAAAATTTGGTTAGGTGTTGTAAAATTATAAAAATTCCGTGTCAATTATCAATATTATATCATCCGGTGAAGGTCTTGTTTGATATGTTTTCAATCTTCAAACAGGTTGAGCTGTTCAGGTAGCGGATAAAGCTGAAAGCTTCTCCTGTGGTATTTGGTTATTCCAAAATTAACGATTGCCTCGCGGTGCTGCTCTGTTGGGTATCCCTTATTGGTATCCCAGTGGTATTGCCTGTGTTTTTTGTGCAACCTGATCATATAGTCATCCCGGTAAGTCTTGGCCAGAATAGAAGCCGCAGCTATAGAGGCATACAAGGCATCTCCCTGCACAATGCAGTCAAAAGTGACCTTACGGTAGGGCATAAATCTGTTGCCGTCTACTATAATGTGCTCCGGCCTTACACGCAGACTTTCCAGTGCCTTATGCATAGTGCGTATGGAGGCCCATAAAATATTGTATTTGTCAATGTCGGGAGCATCCATTTTTGCTACTGAAAATGCCACAGCCTCTTTTTCAATGACAAGCCTTAATCCTTGTCGTGATTTTTCGCTGATTTGCTTGGAATCATTTAAATCCGGGTGGTAAAAATCCGGCGGGAGTATCACTGCAGCCGCAAAAACCGGACCCGCAAGACAACCGCGACCGGCCTCATCACATCCTGCCTCGTATAGAACCCCTGAATAATTAGATAAAAGAGCCAAAAACTCCCTGATTTAGCACAAAGTTACTGACAAAAATCCATTTCCAGGCTATTCGTATCTCAATGCCTCAATAGGATCAAGTCTGGATGCCTTCAAGGCAGGATAAAGACCGGAGACGAGACCTACGATGATGCAGACCGTAAAACCAAGAATCATCCAGTTCCACGGAATAAAAAACCTGCCATCTACCACATTGGACACAATAAAACCCATGACTATACCCAGAATCACTCCTATCATCCCTCCCAGTATACATATGACCACAGCCTCTATCAGAAACTGCTGCAATACATTTTTACGTGTAGCCCCCAGTGCTTTTCTGATGCCTATTTCCTTTGTCCTTTCTGTAACGGATACAAGCATGATGTTCATCAGTCCGATAGAAGCTCCGAGCAGAGTCAGCATGGCTATGACTATTGTACTTAGTCTGAGTGTGGAGGTCATATCTTTTAGCTGGTTGAGAATGCCGTCACTTTTTCGGATTTCAAAATCATTTTCTTCAGACACCTTCAGCTTCCTGACATTCCTCATAACGCCTATGGCGTGATTGATTGCGTCTTCCATTTCGTTTGGCTGGCTGACCGCTACAGTGATATTATATGGTTTGTCGGCATATCCATAAAGCACCTTTGAGTTATATAGCGGAATCAGCACCCTTCGGTCATTGGATCCGCCTGATGACGCACCTTTTGACTTTAATGCACCTATGACAGTATAATGATTGCTGTTAATACTGATATTTCTTCCGATGGCTTTTTCAGGCTTTTCGTCAAAAAGGCTTTTAACCAGGTCGTTGCCTATGATCACTTTGTTGGATGTTGAAAAAACCTCAGTATTTGTAAAATTCCTGCCTGCGGCCAGTTCAAAGGCTGATGTATTCAAGTAATTTTCATCTACACCTACCACCCTTACAGTCGGATTGGACTTATTATCCTGAAATTTTATGGTAGCCGATCCGGTGCAGAAGGACTCAATAGAAACCCTGGTGCCTCCATAGCCATAAGTTTCTTTAAAGTCCATTGCCTGCTCAAAAAATATCGGGTCCGTAACCTTCTGTCTCCTGCCCCTGTCAGATCTTTGCAATGATTCAGAAAGCGGCCTTATGTTAAAAGAATTGGCACCCATCCTGTTAAAATTATCGCTCATTGAAAACAGTATGGCATCAATGGCCGTCAGGATGCCTACAAGACAAGTGATGCCCACAGTGATTATCAGCATGGTCAGGAGGGATCTGAGAAAATTCGCCTTAATGGATCCCAGAGCCAGTTTTATATTTTCAATGTAATGCATACAACTGATGCAAATGTAAAGGGTAAAATCCACATATCTTCAAATTATAGAAAAACAAGCGGATTTATCCGATAAAATGGTGTGCCCTGATGCCTTAAGGGCTTGTTAAAGCAAACCTTTTTTAATTCTGGAGTATGAGATTTCCCGGTTGTTTTACGGTAAGTTTGGCATTGTTGCCCAGTGTAAGTGATTTTATCTGGTATGTCTGCGAGGACTGAAGGGTCACTTCGACAGGGCTGATCTGGGCAGGTATGGCCACATGGTGACACGGCTCCGGCACCATCGCAAGGCTCCATTTGCCGGTTTCTGTCCATTGGCCCGAAGTAGAGGCGGTCCATGTATTGGTAAACGAATCTGCCACATTTACGTTTATGGTCACCTGATCTCCTTTGCCATCCCATTTACTGTATGGTGTGAGTTTAAGGCTGCGTGAAGTGGCGGTGTTGCTCCAGTTTACCGTGACGTAATTGAGACTTGGATTGTAATTTACAAGGGTACCTCCGGTAACTTCCCAATGATAATATTTTGCCAATCCTGACTGGGTAGTGTAAGTCTGGGTAAGGGCAGAACTGCACACATTGATTTTACCTGATATGGTGTGTGCCGCAGGCTTTAGCAACTTGGTAAAAAACCAGTTGGATATGCCCGGAACGATGTCGGGGTAGAGGGTCGATGAGGTTTCTTCATGAACACTGTGGCCCCTCTTGGTATAGGAATTAAACTGGTAAGGGATGCCCAGAAAAGCTGCCCTTTGTGACATGGGTAAACTGCCGTACACAATTGGCAGGTCAAACCCAACTATAAAACCTGAAACACTTCCAAATGGCTGACCGGAGTTATAAGGTACGGTACCATCGTCCTGGCTGTGAAACATAGAGATAATAGGGTCGTTTGCTGTCTGCATATAGGTAGTAAATCCCAGTGCCCCCGCCAGACTGAAGACAGCTTTGGCATGACCACTCTGTGACTGATTGTTGCCGGCACAGTCCAGGCACCCGAGGTTGGGACAATTGCAGGTATACCACCCCAAAAATCCACAGGACTGGGTCCAGGCATATGTTGATGCAGGCCGCTCTGATTCAAGATTAAGGTAGGCATTATGGGTGGCTATAAAAGCCCCGGCACTGTGGCCACCAATATATATTTGGTCCGGATCCACTTTATAAATGTTGGCTCCTGCGGCATCTGCTTTAAAAAATCTCACTGCCGACCTGCCATCCTGAATGCCCCGGTAAACCGCACGCATGGAAAGTGCCTCGTCAAAGATATTCATACCAAGCCGGTAATCAATTACCGCCGTGACAAAGCCCCTTTTTGCCAACTCCTGAGCGAGCAGCCTGATACTCCAGTGGTCTTTGCTGCCTGTGATAAACCCTCCACCAAAGCATATAATCGCTACTGGCCTTTTTGAAAGCGTATCTCCTGTAGGCCGAAATATATTCATGTACAGATTTACATTGGTGGTCTCATATTCATTCACATTTAAAGGATATCCTGTGATCCCTTCATAAAAACCTCCTCCCGGTACAGGCTGTGGTACATTCGTACTAAATAAAACATTGGTTGTCTCCGTAACATTGGGAAACAAGGCAGCTGTATACCTGTTCATCGGAGGCTGGGCTTTGCCCTCAAATATGTTTAGTGTCAGCACTAAATATAAAAGGATTTTTTTCATTACTTTTCGATTTCTGCTTTAAAATAAGGAACCAGTCGTTGCTGAAAAGGTATGCTTTTCCTGAAAAGGTCATTCATTGCCTGGTATTTTTCATAAGGCAAACCTGCTCCCTGGCATACGGATTTTATATGCACGATCCGTTTTTCCCTGATTATGGCATTGGCTTCTTCAAAAGTCGCTAGAGCTGACTTTTCTGCTTCGGTAATCTGTTTTGACTTTCCGTCGATTCCGGCCCTGATTATGTCACCCAGTCGCTCCATGCTTATTCCGGATCTTAATGCGGCTGCTCGGGCTATGGAGTCATGATTGATGCCATGATTGTGTGACAATATTGTGACCCTGACAAATACTTTTAATTCATCCTCTGTGTAAAGTGAATCCGTGTTTTGCCCACTGCCTATCCTGGCCATGGCTATAAAAATTAAAATTATTAACAGTCTCATATGAACCTCACTGGTTAGGAAAACAAGTATTTGTAACAGGAAAACGATTGACGAATATCTGCTAACAGACCATATTAAAAATGGACCTGCAAGACAGAATACCAATATCAATTAATCAAAGGGGCAGGAACGTTAAAACTTTTGATCAAAAATTTCTCCGCACATTGCAAAAATATAATAATATTCTAATTGTTATATGGTCTAACTAATTTTTATTACGAATAATCAGTTTTTCCAACGGAATGTAGCAATCAAAGTATCTATATCGGGCCTGAAATAATGCAAAACAGGGGCTGTGGAGTCCGGATTCACCTTGCTGTCAAAGTAAAACGATCCCCTGAAAAAATGCTTTTTTTCGTCTGTCAGATAAAATTGCAGCGGACTGGCCACCGGGCCCTCAATTTCAAATAGGATGCCCTTTGCTCCGTATTTGTTTTCTATAATCGATTCTTTTCTGAAGTTTGCTTTAATATTGTGTTTGCCGGCTATAGTGAAGGCGTCGTTTACAAGTTCTGTCAGCGACTTGCCCGAATTCAGGCTGTAATAGCTGCAATACAGGCTTGCATTAAGCGAATCAAATTTAAGGTCAAACCAGCAAGGGTGCTGAGTCTCTCCATCTGCACGAAACGAATCCCTTGCAAACCTGCTGTAATCCGGTGTTTTAAATGAAAACGCACACAAAGCGGTATCAAGCATGTGGTAGGATTTTGCAGGATAAAAGATCCTGGGGTACATCCTTGGTCTTGGTGCAGGTGTCGGTTCCTGACCACAGGATGCCATCATTGTCATGGCTATACATACTGATAATAGTTTACTTTTCATTGATCACAATACTTACTTTTTCTATCCTCCTTCGGGTTACGGATATCACTTTGAGGGTGAGGTGGCCTATGTTGATTTCCTTTTCAGATGATGGTATGCTCCCTATTACTTCCAGGATTAGTCCTGCCAACGAATCCGCATCTCCCTTTTCTTCATCAAAAAAGCCCGTGTTTTCACCTATTATCCGGCACACATCATTTAGCAAAGTTTTGCCTTCAAGTATATAGTTGTTGTCTGAAATTTTGATGTAATCCAATTCTTCATCCTGGTCAAACTCATCCTTGATGTCTCCCACTACTTCTTCCATAATATCCTCAAGGGTGGCAATACCTGCAGTACCCCCAAATTCGTCAACAATAACAGCCATATGAACCCTCTTGAGCTGAAACTCTCTGAGGAGCTCATCAATTTTTTTTGCTTCCGGTACAAAAAGGACTGACTTTCTGATCAGTTTCTGCCAGTTAAAGTCGTCACCTTCTTCACTAAAGCCAAGAAGGTCCTTAACATAGAGGATTCCCACAATTTTGTCAAGGTCCTCACCATAAACCGGCAACCGTGAATATCCGGATTCCCTGACGGTTTTCATCACCTCCTTAAAACCTGCAGTTTCTTCCAGGGCTACTACGTCCATCCTGGGATGCATAATCTGTCTTGCCGATATGTCCCCAAAATTGACAATACCTTTAAGGATATCTGCTTCCTGAGTCGATGATTCGCCGGTGTTTGTGACAGTAAGGTCAATGGCTGCATCGATATCTTCCTTGCTGGTAAGATTTTGTGAACTTGTACTGGCCAATTTCCTTTCCATTGAAGATGACCACCCTACCAGGATATTGGTCAGAGGACTCAGTATATAAACCAGAAAAGACAATGGCCAGGCCATGATATTCAGCACTTTTCTTTTATTAATGGTAGCATATATCTTTGGCATGGCTTCGCCAAACAGGACCAGGATAAAGGTCACTCCCACTACTGTAATCAGGAAGTTAAATACGTTTGCCAGAGTCTGAGGTGTCGAAATACCGTAGAGCAGGTGGTAGTGCAGCCACTGCCCCCATTCCAATAGTCTGCGTTCGCCCAGAATGATTCTGAGTATCTGCTCAGCTACTATGACTATGGCAATATTGACAAAATTATTGGCAATTAGTATGGTGGCAAGAAGATGCCTGGGCCTTTCCTTAAGGCTAAGGATTCTGTTTGTCAGGCTGGAATTCTCGTCTTCCAGCTCCTTGACCTCATTCAGTCCCAAAGAAAAAAATCCTACCTCAGACGCTGATATCAGACCTGAGCAAGCAAGCAGTGTCAAAAACATCGTAATGAGTAAGGGAAGGTTTCCGGTGTCAGCCTGGATTACAACCTGAAATGCCAATAAGTTTAAACCGGGGTCTGAGTCCAATGGTACCTGTTTAGTGAAAAATATTCTTCCTTACTGATCAGAAAGGAAGATCATCCTTTTCGCCTCCTTGCTCTATCGTCGGCGGGGGTATTGGCCCGGATGCGCCCTGTTCTCTTTTTTCAAGAGAGTAGAGTGTGTTGGCTACAATTTCTGTAGTTGTTTTTTCTACACCTTCCTTGTCAGTATACTTTCTGTGTGTAATCTTACCTTCCACAAAAGCAAGGCTTCCCTTTTTAAGTTCTCTCTCAGCCTTTTCGGCGAGACCTCTCCACACTACAATATTGTGCCATTCTGTGAGGGTTTGCCAGTTATCATTTTTATCCTTGTAGTTTTCATTTGTTGCCAGGGAAAATGTACCTACCTTGACACCTGTTTCCAGAGTCCTGATCTCGGGATCCCTTCCCAGGTTGCCTACTAATGTTACTTTATTTATCATTTTATTGTATTAAAGGCAGAAAGCAGCATTACTTTCCGTTTGAGTCATTTTTTTGAAAATCTAAGTAATCCTTAAAGATTTTTGGAAATGCAAAGTTTCCAACTTTTTTGTTTTCTACCAAATAATAGGGGGTTTTTATTTTTAGTTCCTCTTCGTTGACCTTCAATTCATAAAAATGAGCTTCAATGATCCGGTGGGTCAGTACATGAGACTTTTTAAAAACAAATGCCGGTTTATAGACATGTTGCAGGTTTCCTTCAAAACTGGAAGAGTCCCTGCCATATATCACCTGCCTCCCTCCTTTGCAGAATGCGACAATCACCAAATACACTGATGTCAAAATAATGCATAAATCTCGTTTTTTTAGCCGGTCTCAACTTTTTGGCAGGTATTTCACCGGTCAGGCCCTCCCGGAAGGCCACACACCCGTCCTTTACAGGACATACAATGCATGCCGGGCTTGATGGCAAACATACGGTGGCTCCCAGGTCCATGATAGCCTGATTGTACTCCTCCGGATCCGCATGCTCAATGGCTTCTGTAACATACATGGATACCCTCTGCCTTAACTCGCGGTCATCCGGTGTGCCCGGTATGCCGGCCACCCTTGATACCACTCGCAGCACATTACCGTCTATGACGGCATGCCTCAGACCGAAAGCAAATGACGCTAAGGCTGCTGCCGTGTATGGCCCGATGCCTTTCAGCCGGAGGATATCTTGGTAGGTGTCCGGAAATTTTCCATTATGGTCATTGCATACCATCCTTGCCGTATGCAGCATATTACGAGCCCGACTGTAGTATCCGAGACCTTCCCACAGCTTTAGCACTTCCTCTTCCTCTGCTGCTGCCAGGCTTTTGATATCAGGAAATGCCGCTAAAAATCTCAGGAAATATGGAGTGCCCTGGGCCACCCTGGTCTGCTGGAGGATGATCTCAGATACCCATACCATATATGGATCACGACTCATTTTCCAC
>JAGVTV010000036.1 GCA_019136675.1 Bacteroidota bacterium | reverse complement strand
TCTGTATGGCCGTGGGTACGTCTGTATGCCAGAATCCTGTCTGATGCCGGTGTATCCAAAAACTCGTAGTGACCGCTTGAAAAGGCGGGTGATGACTTACGCAATGCTATGAGTGACTTGTAGTATTCAAACATCTTGTGGTCAAAGGCAGGCACTTCCGAATAGGTGTAGGCTGAAAATCCGGAATTGGTTTCCGGGCTGAAGGTAATGTCGGGCCATACCATCGGCTTGCGGTTGTCCGGGTCATCGGCCCCGGTCATGCCCATCTCGTCGCCATTCCATATATGCGGAGACCCGACGAAGGTAAACTGATGAAGGAGGAAGAGTCTCACCTTACCTAAGGTAGCCTCATCAGGCCTGTTTGTCTTAAAGTGTTTGTTTTCCTGCGGTTTGCAATTGTATTTGTACTTGTCTTTATTGGCAAAGGAAGTAAGTAACCTGGGAGAGTCATGGGAGGAGGCCAGGTTCATCATGGCTTGCCGGGTATATTCCGGATATTTAAGAAAGATGGAATCGAGCTGCCTTTTAAACAGGCCCAGTGTAGTCCTGTCGTCAGGCTGTGCAAAGTACGCTCTCGCCACCTTAAACCATTGGTAATGCATGACTGCATCAAAAATATCGCCTTTTACCCATGGTCCCGGATCCATCAGCGTGTCCGGCCAGTTTGTCCACCAGTTTTCGCCTATGAGGTAGAATTCTGGGTTGACAGATCTGACAAACTTCCTGAAGTCTCTCCAGAAGCCCACGGGCACATGCTCAGCCACATCGAGCCTCATGCCGTCGATGCCGTCACTGAAGTTGCCGTTATTGTCGGGGTCCATCCACCGACGGCATACGGCGTAAATATGCTGCTTTACGGCAGGCTCGAGGTTGCCATCGTAGGGGTGGCCGGGTATCTTGCCCTGCGTGTCCACTTTTCTGAGCTCGGGCATGGTCCTGACCCCTACCCAACCGTCGTATTCAAACCGTGTCTCTCCGGTGGTGGCATCCTGCACAAACCTGACATTGTTGTACCAATCTTTGTAGGGTGACATATCGAGGTTTTTCTGCAGGTCTTTAAACGCCCAGAAATTGTTGCCCGTGTGATTCCACGAATAATCCAGTATCACCCTGATGCCGGCCTCGTGGAGCTTTTTTACAAGGGCCAGAAACTTTTTGTCGGCGGAGGTCCACTTCCAGGTAGCCGGGTCAGCCGGGTTTTCGGAAGCCATCAGAGCCATGTCGCCTTCGATGTCATCTCCAAAGGTCACATCCACATGGTGGTAAGACCGTGCATCGTATTTGTGGAGTGACGGTGAGTCGTTGATGGGATTAAAGTAGACGGCATTGATACCGAGATCCCTGAGATAAGGAATCTTTTGCTCTACGCCTGCGAGGTCACCTCCGTACCTACGCATCTGGATGGTACGGTAAAAATCGAGGCCCGTTTTTTTGGCCCAGGCTTCCTGCTCATACCAGTTGTGGCCCCAGGGCGTAAGCGTCCACTCAGCGGGCACTTCATCGGTCAGGGCCTTTTCGCAGGTCCGTAGAGTGGGATTAACCTCAGGATTACCATTCCTAAACCTCTCTACAAAGATCTGATACCAAACGGCATCCCTGGACCATGAAGGAGGCTGATCGTACGGCAATGTTTCGTGTTTTTGCAACCTGTCTTTGGACATACACCCGGCTATGGATAAAAGCAATGCCAGATAAAGAAACCTTGATAGCATCTCTGGACAATTTCAGGCAAAATTACCTAAATATTCCCAATTCGGGTCCATTCTTAGGCCCGATATGCAGTTACATTATGAAGTTATAGATGTCTTACCCGGGCCAGTAAATATTCAAAAGGAGTACTAAGACTTTATTTCTTCCTGAAGAACTTTTTGAAAAACTTCTTAAAGCCCGACTCTCTGCCCCACATTACATACCTGATGCTAACACCGGACGAGGACTGGAATCGCTGGTTTCCCTTGCCTCCCATCACCACGAGAGGCAGAAAATCCGTGGACAGGTTAAAGCGGCCTACGGTGAGTTCGCCGCCAAAAGTGAGGGCGAGACCTGTTGAGCCGGTACTAACCGGTATGTCTGTGGATGTCAATACCTGGCTTCTGGTGTACACGCCGCCTCCGAGGTAAAAATTTATCCTTTTGGTAATCAGGGGATAATGTTGTCTCAGCAAGGCCGCATACATCTCATTGCCGGTGAAGGTGCCGGGCTGGAGGATGACCTCTATGGTATTTTTATTGGCTATACGCTGGGCAAAGTTGACCCCGAAGTCGTCACCTATGCGGACTCCTCCGGACGTATTGTACATCTGAGCGGTAAGGACGGGGATAGTGAGGAGCAGCAGCAGGGCAGTAAGACAGGGGATTTTCAAGGTGGGTATAATGGATTTTTGTATTGTAATGCAATTAAGACGTAAAACTGCCTGCAATATTACAAATTGGTCAAAAAATTTTAGTTAAAGTTTTGATAGGGGGCAGAAGCTCACTGATAACAACCTGATTTGCTGCCAGATACAGTATGAGCCGGACTATGCCATCGGCTAGCGGTAATTTTTGTTGTGCCGGGTGTGTGTGGCGGAGTGCAAAGGTCACTGGCCTGTGAAATTTTATTGCGGGTCGTGATTTTGCAGATTTAAAAAACGTCGTATATTCACATTTGAAAGCAATAGATCTAAAGAAAAAAGCGAGCACTTGATCAAACAAGCCCCGCTTTAAATGTTTTCACAACGGAATAATCCTTATT
>JAGVTV010000236.1 GCA_019136675.1 Bacteroidota bacterium | reverse complement strand
AAATTGTGCTACACGTGTTTGGGCATTTGTATATCCAAATTGAGTATAAACCATATAACTTGGCAGATCTATTTCTATTTTAAGATTTACACTACGGAGAAGTCCTCCCATTATGGCATCGTCCTCTTCTTCATCAACTGGTGGAGGCACACATGCTGAGAAGGCGTAATTATCTATCTCCATTTGCATAAAAGTCCTGTCACCTTTTCTTGTAAAGATTACTTCTGAACAAGGGACATACCTGTCAATCAAACCTTCGCATTGGCCAGATATATCTAATAATATTGCTGAACATTCTTGATTACAAACTTGAGGTAATACTCCTTCATCCAGCCCACTCATACTCACCTCACCCTTTTCGCACATAGCCTTGAAGATAGCATCCTTGTCTATGGCCTCACCGGAGCAGGGATTGACCAGATCGGTATTTGTATAAAAATCCAGAAGGGCGGCTTTCTCTGAGTTATTTATAGCCCCTACAGATCCTGCCGAAGCAGGTTTAAGGCATTCTGATATGCTTAGTTTGCTGCACATATTAGCGTCGGAGAGCTTTGTCAGCTCTGTAGGTGATATACCAAACATCTTGGTCATCTCGCCGATTTCAGGTGAATATTTATTGAATATTCCGTCTTTTGCTTTCCATGGTTTTCCTTTTGCCTTCTCAGCAAATTGTTGCCAGGTTAGTTTGCCGCCACCTGACTTGCTTATGTCACAATCTTCAAGAATCTCATCTAACAATTTATTCTTGTCCACATCGTCACAAACAAAGGTGATATTATCCCAAGCCTGCAAAACAGATCCACCAAGCAACATATCTGCCGCTGACTCTTTGCACAGATGACATGCTATTTTCGGATTATTATAATTATCCTTCCATAATTTGAGATAGGCATCAGACACTTGCATGGCTTTAAGGCATCCGCCGCAGTTGTTGTATATCATCTCTCTCATGGCCTCATCAGACACGGGGCTTCCTACCTCCTTGTTCATACGTTTCTGATAGTATTCCTTACATTTGGTCCAGGTATTGGTTTGTGTGGACCACCAGGGATCGCCAGTACTTCCAGAGGATTCGTTTGAGGTACCAAACGGATTATCAGAGTAGTTTGATGTTGAAAGTATTTGCTGACAATCTTGTTCCTGATCAATGTTGTAAGCTCCAAATGTTACATATATTCCGTCATCTGAGACAAATTCACCTGTTTCAGGATCAAAATCATAACTTGTATTGCCAATGTTAATTATATTATCATTGCTATCTACGTTATGAATTGTTCCAGTTACAGAAGTTCCAACATTTACAATGTCTACGCAGTCCCATGAGTAGGTATCATCGCCAAACTGATCACCTCCGCCCTGTCCACTTTGGCCTGTTGATCTCAATGACACTCCATTGTTTACCCCGGCCAGTTTATTGTTAAAATATTGTTGTACGACTAAAAACTCATCCTTCAGCGTGTGTCTTGAAGACATTAAGCTAACATCATTGGTGCGAGAATCCGTGATAATAAAACTGCTTATCGACTGCCATCCAGTATGGTATATTGGAGTAATGGTCGTTGTTTTTTCAGGATCCTTTATAAACTCCGTTATCTGCCACAAGGGGTATCCCAGGTTTGTCTCAATTTTGGTTTTAACACTTTCCAGGTTATTGACTGTAATGTAATGGTACACTTTATTTATCAAACTATCTACCTGAGTGTCGCTTCCTGTTCTGGTCCCGGTTATGCGATAATCATTAACTAACCTAAATATATTTTCCTTTTGAAAAAACGCATCATCATACGATCTATATTTGGGTGATGTTTCTTCATCCTTTTTACACCCAACCTGGAACAATATGCCAGTCGCGATCATCAAAATAAAAAATAAATTTAATCTTTTCATGGTAAAAATACAGTTTAAAAATTTAATACTCATAGAAAATCCGCCGGTTTTTGGTGTAGCCTGCCGATATTTCCTGTCGGGGCAAAGATTGTTTTTTTTTTTTTTTGATAATTCAAAATATTGGAGGGGTAATTTTGAAATATTTTTATTTTTATACTGTATATTTCTATAATTCAACATTAAATAAAACAATAATTAACATATATAAACATCTTCGATAGGTAAAAAAGCACCATTATGCTGGCTGGCATTTTATTCATTTTTCAGACAAACCGGGAATTTACCTTCTTGTTATTCCTTTATGTCCCGTCAAATGTTGAACTTTACACCTTCAAAGGACCAATTTACTCCAGCTCATGATCCACTTTTACCGGTCTGAAGATGGCCTGATCTTTTCGGTCAGCTCAGTAGCCAGCCCTTCTTCTGAAGACCATTCAAAACTGGCCTGGCTTTTTGGCGATGCCCGACTCCTGCCCGGTGACAGATTATCCGGCCCTTTCATAGGCCCCAGGGCCAGTATGGTCACACCATGGAGTACCAATGCCGTGGAGATCACTCAGAATATGGGCATAACGGGTATCGGGAGGATAGAACGGTTTGTCCCGGCCGATACAGGACAAGAATACGATCCCATGCTCTATCAAAAATACGACAGCCTCCATCAGGACATTTTCAGGATGGACATCCTTCCTGAGCCTGTCAGGCACATTAATGACATCCGGGCCTACAACCAGGTCGAAGGGCTGTCTCTGAGCGAAGAGGAAATAGGGTACCTGGAGGCCCTGGCCGACAGACTGGGCAGAAAACTTACCGACAGCGAGGTTTTTGGGTTTTCGCAGGTTAATTCAGAGCACTGCAGGCATAAGATATTCAACGGCACTTTTGTCATAGACGGCCGGGAAATGCCGTCCAGCCTTTTTGCCATGATAAAAAATACCTCCCGGCAAAATCCTAATTCCATCGTTTCTGCCTATAAGGACAATGTGGCTTTCCTGGCCGGCCCGGAAGCAGATCAGTTTTCGCCATCAAAAGCTGACAGGCCCTCGTATTACGGTGTTAAAAAATTTGAATCCGTTCTTTCATTAAAAGCAGAAACCCACAATTTCCCTACCACAGTCGAGCCTTTCAATGGAGCAGCTACCGGAACCGGAGGTGAGATAAGGGACAGAATGGCTGGCGGCACCGGATCGGTTCCGCTTGCAGGAACAGCGGTGTATATGACGGCTTATTCGAGACTTGAAAAGGCAAGGCCCTGGGAGCAAAAAACTGCTGAAAGAAATTGGCTTTATAAAAAGCCGGTTGATATCCTGATCAAAGCTTCAAACGGAGCTTCAGATTTTGGCAATAAATTTGGCCAGCCGCTCATCGCCGGTTCTGTATTGACTTTTGAGCACGAAGAAAACAACAAAATACTGGGATTTGATAAGGTCATCATGCTTGCAGGCGGTATAGGCTACGGCAAAAAAGACCAGGCTCTGAAAAAACATCCCGAACCCGGAGACCTTGTCCTTGTTTTGGGCGGCGATAATTACAGAATTGGCATGGGAGGGGCGGCTGTTTCCTCGGCCGACACAGGTGCTTTTGGCACAGGAATAGAACTCAACGCTGTCCAGAGGTCAAACCCCGAAATGCAAAAAAGGGTAGCCAATGCTGTCAGGGCCCTGATGGAAGGCGATAGAAACCCTATCATATCCATCCATGACCACGGAGCCGGAGGTCACCTCAACTGTCTCTCCGAGTTGGTCGAATCCTCAGGAGGAATCATCGATCTGGATGCACTGCCGATAGGAGACCCATCTCTGTCAGCCAGGGAGATTATCGGCAATGAATCTCAGGAAAGAATGGGCCTGGTAATCAGCCCGGACGACCTGGAGGAAGTAACTGCCGTGGCTGTCCGCGAACGGGCACCCCTGTATGTTGTCGGCAGAATCACCGGAGACCATAAGTTTGTCTTCCGCTCTGAAAAACACGCAATATCACCCATTGACCTGGCGATCAGTGACATGCTGGGGTCAAGCCCAAAAACCATCATACGCGACCACAGGTCTCAGGCAGCCTTTAATACCATCCATTATCAAAGCGGACTATTTTATGACTATCTCTGGCAGGTACTGCAGCTGGAGGCAGTTGCATGCAAGGACTGGCTGACCAATAAAGTGGACCGTTGTGTAGGCGGCAGAGTCGTCAGGCAACAATGTGCGGGCCCTCTCCAGTTGCCCTTGAACAACTGTGGTGTCATGGCCCTTGACTTTGATGGCGGCCATGGCATAGCAACTTCTATTGGCCATTCGCCGGTGAGCGGCCTGATAGATCCGGTGGCAGGCAGCCGCAACAGCATTGCGGAGGCACTCACCAATATCGTCTGGGCACCGTTAAAAGACGGAATAAAAAGCGTCTCCCTCTCCGCCAACTGGATGTGGCCATGTAAAAATCCCGGCGAAGATGCCCGGCTGTACGAAGCCGTTCGGGCCTGTGCAGACTTTGCCATTGATCTGGGCATTAACATCCCAACCGGCAAGGATTCCCTCTCCATGACACAAAAGTATCCCGACAGACAGGTTATTGCTCCAGGTACAGTAATCATAAGTGCTGCAGGTCATTGCGACGATATTTACCACATCCCGGATCCTGTGATTAAACATTATGGCGGAACCATCTATTACCTGAATATGTCCTTTATGGACTACAGGCTGGGAGGATCTTCTTTTGCCCAAATTACCAACTCTGTCGGTACAGATGCCCCTTCGGTATCTGATCCGGTGTTGTTTGCACAGGCATTTGACCTTATACAGTTACTGTGCAGAGATGGGGTCATCGTTGCAGGCCACGATATAGGAAGCGGAGGACTGATTACCACACTGCTGGAGATGTGTTTTTCGGACCCTGATGCAGGAGCTCAAATAGATTTAACAGGCCTGGGTGAGGCTGATAATATCAAGGTATTATTTGCTGAAAATGCAGGATTGGTTTTTCAGGTACAAGCGGGACACGAAGAAAAAACAGAATCCTCTTTTCGTGAAAAAGGCCTTGCACTCATAAAAATGGGAGCCTATAAATCCGGAAGTTTGCTTGAAGTAAAAAACAATTCCGACCTGTTCAGCTTTAAAATATCTGAATGGCGGGACGTATGGTACCGAACCTCCTGGCTGCTGGACCAAAAACAATCCGGGGTACACAAAGCTGATGAGAGATATAAAAACTACAAAGACCAGCCTCTTACCTACTGTTTTCCGGCAGGTTTTGATGGCAAAAAGCCTGAAACCGCTTCTCCCGGACAGCGGATAAAAGCCGCAGTCATCCGTGAAAAAGGCAGCAACTCCGAAAGGGAGCTGGCCAACGCCCTCTATCTCGCCGGATTTGATGTCAAGGACGTCCACATGACAGATCTGATCTCAGGAAGAGAAACCCTGGAAGATGTACGATTTATCGGTGCGGTAGGTGGATTTTCCAACTCTGATGTCCTCGGCTCCGCCAAGGGGTGGGCGGGTGCTTTTAAGTATAATGAAAAAGCCAATGAAACACTGATGCGGTTTTTTGACCGTAAGGATACCCTCTCCATAGGAATATGCAACGGATGCCAGCTTTTTATTGAGCTGGGGCTGATTAACCCCGATCATGACGTAAAACCCCGAATGCATTTTAACGATTCGCACAAGCATGAAAGCGGCTTCACATCGGTGACCATACCCGAAAACAATTCCGTGATGCTATCGTCACTGGCCGGCACGACACTGGGAGTGTGGATCTCCCACGGCGAAGGTAAGTTTATCCTGCCTAAGGAAGAAAATGCCTACCACATAGCGGCAAAATACGGCTACAGCGGCTATCCCGCCAATCCCAATGGCTCCGACTACAATACAGCCATGCTGTGTTCCGCTGACGGACGGCACCTGGTGACCATGCCTCATATAGAGCGTAGCATCTTCCCATGGAACTGGGCCTGGTATCCCGATGACAGGAAGCATGACAAGGTATCACCGTGGTTGCAGGCATTTGTCAATGCCCGAAAGTGGCTGGAATCAAAATAGTCTCAAAGGATACAATTTGATGGATATTTTTACATAATTTTTAGCCACAACATTTTTTTTATAACTTTGACTGAAACAAACCGCAAGTGCTATGTCTGACCGGAATCAATTTTTAAACCTCACCTGGGAAGATACACCGGTTTACTTTTTTAAAACTTTAAAGAAAAACTTAATCATGAGAAATGTATCCACCCTCTTGCTTTTGGTTTTTGGTTTTAGTGGCTATGGCCAAATCATCAACTTCCCGGATCCAAAATTCAAAAATGCGTTGATTAACACTCCTTGTGTAGATACTGATGGGAATAATTTTGGAGATATTGATGCAGATTTGAATAATGACGGGCAAATAGCTGTGAGTGAGGCTGAAATGGTCTCTGCCTTGAATATTACGGATAATAGTATAAAAAGTCTGGAAGGAATACAACATTTTAAAAATTTAACTGATTTGCATTGTGGTAGCAACCAACTTACCGATTTAAATCTGCAAGGTTTGTTAAATTTAATATCACTGCATTGTTTTGCAAACGACCTTACTTCTATTAACCTTCAAGGTTTGTCAAAGCTGAAAATCTTGGCATGTTCCAAAAACCAATTAACCGATTTAAATCTGCAAGGTTTGTCAAGTCTGGTTGATTTGAATTGTTCCGGAAACCAACTTACATCATTAGATGTCCAAGGTTTGACTAATTTAGTATGGCTATCTTGTGATGGAAACCAACTTACCGATTTAAATCTGCAAGGTTTAACAAGTCTGGTTGGAATGAATTGTGCCAGAAACCAACTTACATCTTTAGATGTGCTTGGTTTGACTAATTTATTATGGCTAGCTTGTACTGGAAACCAACTAACCGATTTAAATCTGCAAGGTTTAACAAGTCTGTTTGAATTGCACTTAGAATACAACCAACTTACCGATCTAAATCTGCAAGGTTTACCTGATCTTACTTACCTGGAATGTGGAGGCAACCAACTTACCAATCTAAATCTGCAGGATTTACCTAATCTTTTTCACCTGGAATGTGGAGTCAACCAACTTACCGATTTAAATCTGCAGGGATTGTCCATGTTGAAAAGATTGTGGTGTGATAGCAACCGGCTTGTTACTTTAAATATCAAGGGCGGAAATTATGAAGAAGATTTAATCTTTTCCAATAATCCGGATTTAAAATATATCTGCTGCGATGACCAACTAATAAATCGGGTAAAGTCCTTATCGATATCTAACGGTCAAAACTGCGAAGTAAACTCCTATTGCTCCTTTACGCCCGGTGGGAAATTTTATACCATACGAGGAAACAGTGTTTATGACGGCAATTCCAGTGGCTGCGAAAACCAGGATACCAGGCTAAACAATCTCAAATACGGGATTACCGATGGAAATATAAGTGGCACCATTATCACGGGTCAGTCGGGAAACTACAATATCCCTGTCCAGGAGGGCACACACACCATCACACCCATCTTATTAAATCCTGACCATTTCATAGTCAGCCCTCCGTCCTTTACATTCACTTTCCCTTCCAACTCCGATACTATCATCCAAGACTTCTGCATCACACCCAAAGGTGTCTTCAGACAGATAAACATCACCGTCATACCGCTCACTCCTCCGGCAAGACCGGGATTTGAAGCCTCATACAAAATCATATGGGAAAATGTCGGCAATCAGATAGAAAACGGTACGCTCAATTTTACTTATGATGAATCAAAATTGGATTATATCACTGCTACTGAGACCGCAGACCAGATTGCGGACGGCATCGTCAGTTGGAATTTGTCGGATCTGCAGCCCTTCGAAAAAAGAGAGATCACCGTCACACTCAGAGTCAACCGTCCCACAGATACACCGGCGGTCAATGCCGGAGATAAATTGTATCTCTCGGCCGCCATATCTGACAATGTTTTTACCCTTGAAAATACCGTCGTCGGCTCCTACGACCCCAATGACAAAACCTGCCTCCAGGGCGACCGCGTAAAGCCTGACATGGTGGGTGAATACGTGGACTACCTCATCCGCTTTGAAAATACAGGCAACTATGCCGCAGAAAACATCGTCGTCAAAGACATCATCGATACCACCAGATTTGATGTGGGCTCTCTGCAAATCACCTATGCCAGCCACGAAGTCTATGCCCGCATCGCAGGCAACAAAGTGGAATTTATTTTTGAAAATATACAGTTGCCATTTGACGATGCCAATAACGACGGCTACATTGCATTCAAGATCAAAACGCTTCCTGCTTTGACTCTTGGCGACTCCCTCAAAAACCTCGCAGACATCTACTTTGACTACAATTTCCCGATACGCACCAACGAAGCAAAAACTACCATTGCATTGCCTGTCAATACTGAGGATGCCGTCATCGATGTCGATATCTATCCCAACCCTGTCAAAGACATTTTGTATGTCCGCACCGGTGAATCCTGGACCAAAGCCGAGATCTATGACCTGTCGGGGAGGATCATCAGATCTGTTACTTTTGACGGTATGTCTCTCGATGTCGGAGATCTGGTGGCCGGCTCCTATTTTTTAAGGCTTAAAAACAAGGACAGGACAGGCCGCATCAAATTTGTAAAAATGTAACAGATGTCACCCGTTAGTACCATTAGTTGTTTCAATGGCTGCAGATTAATCATAAGAGTCACAATACCACTAATCTCAAGGTATACAACTGCCCATTCAGGCGAATCGATACAACGTAAATGCCTCCTGACCACCTATCGGTATCAATTCCTTCCGCAATTGCGGTACCCGTTTTTTGAAAAACAGTTTTTCCGTCAGAATTCCTGACTGTAATATCAGCATTGTACAGATCGAATGACGCAGGTACATCGACTCGGAAGTGTTCCGTAGCAGGATTGGGTACTATCAGCAATTTTTGAAAGCTCGGATCAGAAACACCGGAAGTCGCACAGTCAAAAATTTCAACCAGATTTGTGTCTTCGTCCGGATTCAGTACATCTTTTGTGCCTCCGGCACTGAATACAAGATTACCGTTAGATGTCACCGCATTGTTGAGCACCACATCCTTAAGGTATTTAACCTCCCATGTGCCGGTATAGGGATCGTAGATATCCACAGACTTGTGTGGCTCGTATTCCATATTTGTCTGAAAATTAAGGTTACAACCACCTACAAAAAATGCCTTGTTGCAGGCAACTGCCGCATTATCGATAAATCCTCTGGGCTCTGAAAGTGTCGACATGGTCCAGGTATCCGTCACTGTGTCATATATATCCACACGGTCGGTGGTGATGTCTGAAGCAATAACACCTCCGGCTATAATTACCTTGTTTCCGGCGTAGGCAGCACTGGCAAAAACCCTTGGAAGTGATAGTCTGGCAGTATCCCATTTTCCGGTATTGAAATTATAAATATCAACCCGATCTGTGACTTTTTCAAAGTCATACCCCCCTGCAAAAAACGCCTTGTCACCAGCCACCACAAAAGCCATCCCGGCCCTTGCCTGTGACAATGAATCCGCACTCCAGGTGTCGGTATCCAGATGATAGATATCTACTTTTTTGAAAGCGGTCATTGTTTCAACATTTACACCTCCTGCAAACAAAACCCTGCTTCCGTAGGCAGCAGTAGCAATGCTAAACCGGGGTTCTGATAATTCTTCGGTTTTGCGGACATTTGTATTGACATTAAAAATGTCAACAACATCAGAAGTGACATTTTCATACCCTCCTGCAAAAATCACCTTGTCCATGACGCTAACGGCGGCCGGAAATGCCCTGGCCCGGGACAAGCTCAATGCCGACCAAGATTTTGAGTTTACATTATATACATGAATTTTGGGGGTAAAATAATTACCCACAATACCTCCGGCAAAATACACTCCGGACCCATTGGAAGTTGCTCCCATCTGTATTGTTTTAGAGCTCAGGTATTCATATGACCACTGTCCGTTTAATGTCAAAAATGCAGTAAAAAATATAAGTACCGTTGACCTTATTTTAGTAAAAAATATACTTTTCATGATTATTGGATTTTTATAGGTTATAAAATGGAGAACTGAAACCGTAAGTCCCAACCCGCATGATTCACTTAAAAGAACCGTTCTGGATATTGTGGAACACTGGCTGATCTCATTTTCTATAAGTAGCCTGTCCTTCCTTCACAGTTACGGTATGTATCCCGGTGTCCTGATTAGTGACAATGAAGGTACTTGACCATCCGGTGATGCCGTCAAATTTTCCGATACCTCCGACATAGTTTTGGCGTAACCATCCTTCGTTATGGAAATAAATTATCCCCTCACCCCTCATAACCACCTTATTTCCTGATTTGTCATAGATGGTTATTAAATAAGTAAGGTCAATGCCCCCGAGGTCAATCCTTATGGCTGTAGAAGTTACATCCAGGAAACTCTTTGATTCATCTATTTCACCCACAACGTTGTCTGAGCCGCTCACACGGTATATTTTTGAGACCTTAAATACAGGTCCCAAAGGATGGGTTACATTAAAATGCCCTAAGGAATCATAAGGTTTGTAAGTATATATTCCGTCAACCCAAATTTTTACCACCTCATTCTTAGGTCCTGAAAACCAAACTTTTTCAAATTCATCCTTGGTGCAAGACAAAAGACACAAAAGTAAAATCCACATAATTTGACTTAGAGTACGCATTGTGATAGATTTACGTGGCTATTAAAAAATTTACTTTTAATATTTTGTTATCTTTTCTTAATCAATCATTTCGGGTTTACTAAAATATGTAAAGGCGGACCGATTGCAGCCCGCCTTTATTGTGCCATTTACTTTTATTTCTTGTATGTAGCCTGTCCTTCTTTTACTGTAACAGTATGCACTCCGGTAGCCGGATTGGTGACTATGGAGGTATTTGACCATCCGGTGATTCCATCAAACTTTCCGGATCCCCCGGTAAAATGCTGCCAGGAAAGACCGGTTCCATTGGCATAGCTTTGGGCACTGCCGCTATAATCTACCTTGTTTCCTGATTTGTCATAGATAGTGATCACATACGTCAGATCAAAAGCTCCGGTCAGAGGATTGATGGCCACTGACTTTACATCCAGGAAACTTTTTGATTCATCGATCTCACCGACAAGATTGTCCGATCCTCCCACCTTGTATCTTTTAGGAGCCTTAAAAATGGTCGAATTAGGCAGGGTCACATCATAAAAACCTGCGGTCACATCAGGGGTATTGGAATATGTTCCTGTAATATTTACAGTTTGCCATTCTTCTTTTGAACAAGAATAAAAGCTAAATAAAACAAGCACAGCAATTAATTGTAAGGTACGCATGGTATGAGGTTTTATTTTGGTGATAAATAATTTTAACGATACAAAATTACCATTACCACCACTCCAGTACCAAGGACTATTGTACCAAAACTGGGACAAAACCTCCCTTTTTACTGGATTATTGTTACAAAAAATGAATTATTGTTTCTGCTTTCGGAAATCACCCGGTGAAACACCATATATTTTAGAAAATATCCTTGAAAAGTAATTAGCATCATGAAAACCGACTTCAAATGCGACTTCTGATACGGTCATCCGTGTAGTTCCAAGGAGTTTTGCGGCTTTGTCTACCCTGAACTTATTTATAAAATGTGATGCGGAGAGGCCCGATACTGCGATGAGTTTTCTATGGAGTTGTACCCTGCTTATATTCATAGACTGGCACAGCTCATCAATACCATAATTTTCTTCGGTGTAATTGTTTTCAAGATGCTTCAAGACCTCACCAATAAATCTGTCATCAAGGCTGACAAAGGTTTTATGATTATTAGGGACAGGAATTGCTTCCAGACTGTATTTGAGTCGCAGTTTTTCACGCAGTTCAATCAGTTTCCTGATTCTGATGAGCAACTCCTTGGATTGAAATGGCTTGGAAATATAATCATCCGCTCCTTTTTTCAGGCCTTCTATTCTTGAATCACTGTCTGCCCTGGCCGTGAGCAGGATAATGGGAATGTGGTTTGTCTTGTAGTCTCCCTTGAGGGTTTCACATAATTCATATCCGTCCTTAACGGGCATCATCACGTCGCTTATGATCAGGTCGGGGATGGATTCAAGGGCTTTTTCTATGCCATCCTGTCCGTTAATGGCCAATTCTGTATGGTAATGAGGTGCAATTACAGATCGAAGGTAATGGGCCAGCTCGGCATTGTCTTCCACGATCAGGATGGTATGAGGTTCAGATGGCTTCAAATTTTGTACGGGGTCTGCTGCAACATAATTTTCATCTTCTTGTGAATCCTGAGTATGGCTGTTTGAAGAATATAATCCTGTAGCTTTTTCTGCCTTGTTGGTCACCGGCAAGGTCACGGTAAATTCTGTCCCTTCATTTATCTTACTCGCAACATCTATTTTTCCCCCCAACAATCTTAAATATTCCCTGACAAGGGTCAGGCCTATTCCACTGCCTTCCTGAACGGGCATATTCACGTCTTCCACCTGAAAAAACCTTTCAAAAATCAGATTTAAATTTTCATTAGAAATGCCTATGCCGGTATCCCGAATGTAAAGAACCAATGACCTGGTTGGTTTGCCTGGTTCAGACAACATTGTGGTCAGGTAGACATCACCACCTTTGGGTGTAAATTTTATGGCGTTGTATATCAGGTTAAGGATGATGTCTTCAGTTTTGTCGGGGTCCACATCCATCATCAGACTGTCCTGACCTTTAAGGAAATGAAGTTTTACCCCTTTCCTTTCTGCAAGGCTGCGGCACGAATCCACAAGGTATGCTAAAAACGGAATGATGTCCATCTGTACAAAGGATGCATTCATGGTGCCTGACTCTATCTTGGACAGGTTAAGCATCTGGTTTACCAGTCTTAGTAGCTTATTGGCGTTGTTTCTGATGAGCTCCATTCTTCCGCCTTTTCCTTCGTATGGCAAACCTAATACTGAGCCATTTTCTGCAGGAGATGCCACTCCCAGTATGATTGATAAGGGTGTTCTGAATTCGTGGGTAATATTGGTAAAAAGCCGGGATTTTAACTCGTCTACCTCTTTCAGTTTTTCATTTTTCTGTTTTTCTTCCCTGGCACGCCTGTCTATGACATCAAAAATGGCCCAGAGAATATATACGGAAATCCATATAGCATTTAGTGTGGTAAAAATAAGGTTAACATTGCCTTTTAGCATTTCCGGAGCCGGTACAAGCCTGGACTGAAACAATGAGATGACCAAAACCCCTGTCAAATAGACCAGGGAAGTGGTCAGGGCAAGTATCTTATTCCTGAATAAAAATCCAAAAACTACGATGGCAAGCGAAGAATATAGTATGCCCCCTGAATAGAGGATGCCTCCCTGCCTGATTACAATGTAAAAGGTCAATAACATGACAGAAATGGAATTAACGTAGTAGAATACCACCACATACCTTTTGATAATCAGAAACAATCCCAGTGACAAAGAATAATACCCAAGCAACAGATACCCGTACAGTTCCAGGATGGGGACCTCAAGAATCTTCGTAAGAATGGTCATGCCAATGACCGGAGGAACAACGCCTATTGAATAAATAAAGAATGTAAACTTTACATCCTGAGCTTCGCTGTTATCTCCGGGGTAGTAAAGTATTTTGTCCAGCCGGTTTTTAACATTGGTGATTATTGCCATTTGATATGAAATAACAATTCTGCAAATCAAAGTTATTATTATTTACCGGATTCACAGAGACCAAAGGTCAATAACAGGTATGATATTTATCACGGTTTATTAAAGTCAAAACATTTCAGTCAGGACCAAATCAGGATCTCACATCATTACAAAACCCCTACTATCTCCTTTTATCCATACATTTGTTAAATTTGGCATAATTTTGATCAATTGATAATAAAAAAGGTACATGCCTGAATTCAATCAAATACAACTGGTGACCTCGGGAGAGTCGATAAGCCTGACGCTTTT
>JAGVTV010000176.1 GCA_019136675.1 Bacteroidota bacterium | reverse complement strand
TCACATTACATAAGGATAAAGGTTCCGCGGCACCGCAGTTTTTTGAATGTGACTTTATCAGGATACCTGACATAGCCCAGACAGTGGCTGTGATGTGTGCCGGACTGGGTACTACGGGGTTGTTTACCGGACTGCAGACCTTAAAGATCAAGGAAACAGACCGGATCGAGGCATTAAAAAAAGAACTTGCCAAGGTGAATGTATCACTGGCCCGGGCTCCTGAACGGTTTTCAAAAAAGTCTGGTGTGGAGTACCATATGCTGGAGGGGACCGCTGCGGACCAGGGTTCCCCACCGGAATTTAACACTTATAATGACCACCGCATGGCCATGTGCCTGGCACCTTTAGCAGTATCGTTTCCTGTAGTAATCCATGACCCGGAGGTTGTGTCAAAGTCCTATCCGGGTTTTTGGAAGGACCTGGCTTCGCTTGGATTTGAAATAAAGGAGACCTGACGTCGGCAAACATCAGATAATAATTTTATATTTGGGCTGTGAAATAATCCTGATGTACGATATCATTCTGGCATTTATTACCTCATTTGCACTGACCTATCTGGCTATACCTTCCATAATACACCTTGCGAGGAAAAAAAACCTTATGGATGAGCCCGGCGAAAGAAGAAGTCACAAGGTCAGTACCCCTTCTCTGGGCGGTATAGGAATTTTTGCCGGCACCTTGTTTTCCATAATACTCTGGACCCCTTTCAATTATTTCGGGCCTCTGCAGTATATCCTTTGTGCCTTTATCATCATTTTCCTAATTGGAGCCAAGGACGACATTGACCCTATCTCACCGTCCAAAAAATTTTTAGGTGAGTTGTTTGCGGCCGGTATCCTGGTGTTCAGGGCAAAAATTAAACTGACCAGCCTGTACGGTTTCTTTGGCATTTACGAATTGCCGGAGATAGCCAGTATCCTCATTTCCATATTTACCATCATTGTCATTATCAATGCATTTAATCTCATCGATGGCATAAATGGTCTCTCCGGTAGCCTGGGCCTTCTCATTACGGTGGTTTTAGGCAGTTGGTTTTTTCTGGTGGGCAGCATTGAAATAGCCATTGTGGCCTTTTCATTATCAGGAGCTCTGGTGGCTTTTCTGAAGTACAATATAACCCCGGCCCAGATATTTATGGGTGATACCGGGGCACTGTTGCTGGGTTTGGTTTGTTCGATCCTGGCCATAAAATTCATAGAGCTGCACAATGTGCTGAAGGATTCACCTTATACTTTTAGTTCGGCGCCTTCCATTGCAATAGCGATTCTAATTTTGCCTTTGTTTGATACACTCAGGGTTTTTATATTAAGGGTACTTGAAGGAAGGTCACCCTTCTCACCTGACAGAAAACACATACACCATATCATGATTGATATGGGCCTTACCCATATGCAGGCGACCGGCGTACTATTTGCGGTAAATATCATGTTTATTGTTTTAGCTATCATGCTTCAGAATGTAGGAAATCTGATCTTGCTGATAATCCTTCTGGGGCTCGCCTTCATCATGACCCTTGGGGCTTCAAAAGTTGTTGAGAAGAAAAAATCAACTTTGCAGCACTGATTATATGTCCTGGATTCTGGTTTTTATAGGGGGTGGGGCAGGCAGTATCTGCCGATACCTGATGGCCAGGCACCTGAACTACTCCGGGCAGGAATATCTGATTTTTCCATGGGGCACCTTCCTGGCCAACCTGGTCAGTTGTCTTATACTAGGCATCCTGCTCTATAGACAACTTAACCAGCATATGGTAGAAACATCCCGTTTATTGTTTATTACCGGATTCTGCGGTGGATTCAGCACTTTTTCCACATTTGTCTATGAGCTTCAGATGTATATGCAGCGGGGCCAGCTAAAAATGGGTTTAACCTACCTGATCGCAAGTATATTACTTGGATTGGTGGCTATGGCAGCCGGATTTAAGGTGAGCGGGGTTCTGGCGGAAATGATCCGGTAAGACAATCATAATTTCTTTGGTACAAACTCAGGTTTGTTGATCAGGCTGGCAGAATTTCCCGTCGCACGGATAACAAACAGTTTTTCATTTTCTGCAAAGAGCTCGCTTCCACCTTCTGCCCTGAGAAATGCAACTGCTCCATAAATATTGTAGTCTTTATATTCCTCCATCCAAACCTTTGCCTTTTTTAATTTTTCAGTAAATGTCTTTACATCAGCGGTCTTCAGAGTTGTCTTGACCTCCACGATTACGATCTCACGGCCATTGTGTGCAATAATGTCGAATTCAAAATTTTGACCATTATGCTGACCTTTACGTCTCATAGATGTATCATGCACAATGACACCCCTCTCATTAAGCAAGCTGATCAGGTCTCCTTCCACCAGGCTTTCCATTAGTTTGCCCCATTGACCTTCAAAAAGATCAAACGCTGCCTTGATTCTTTTATCTGTTTCCTTAAACTTGGCATCGGTCTCCTTAAACTTGGCATCTGTCTCCTGGAACCTGGCATCTGTTTCCTTAAACCTCAGTTGTGTGTCCTTTTGGGAAATGACCAATTCCTTTAGTAACTGTTTTATTTCCTTTATTTCAACTTCCATATCAGATAAGTTTTTTAATCAACAAATTCATTGCTTTGCCGGTTTCATTTTCATAAGAATATGCTAATTTAGACTAAAGTTTTGAAAGACTGTACTCAGTCCGTCTGTTTTGTCTGCGGCCTTCCTCAGTGTCATTGGTAGTGACCGGTGCCGATTCGCCTTTTCCTTCATAGGTAATCCTTGCATTGTCAATGCCCTGGGCTTTCAGGGCATCAGCTACTGACTTCGCCCTTGCCACTGATAAGGCAATATTGTCAGCATCGCTACCTACATTGTCGGTATGGCCGGTTATTTTAATTCTGTACAAGGGATTTTCTTTCAGAAGGCTTACCAAAAGGTCAATTTCACTGGCCGATTCGGGTAACAGTTCCGCAGATCCGGTATTGAAGAAAATATTGTGCAGCACGACCGGAATATTCTCGGGTATTTTTTCAACAGGGTCCATCCGTATATCCAGGATGTAAGGTTTGTCAGGCGTGGCTGTAGCCAAAAGGTCAAAATTTTGGGAATAATATCTGTACCCTGGATATTGGGCAATACAAATATAATTTATACCGGTGCTTATGCCGCTGATAAACCACCCATCGGCTGCCCGTGGTACTTCAAAAACAGTGTTTCCGGTGGTCAGGTCTTTGACAGTTATCCTGGCTTCGAGCGGTTTTCCGGTTACGGCATCAAATACCTTACCTTTGACAAAGGTCGAGGGCCGGGGCCTGGCCCGTTCGTACAGGTCCATAGAGTATATATCCAGTTGTTTCATGTTTTTTCCGGTTTTGTAATCCGTATCACTGGAAAAATAAGCTTTCTTTCCCTCCAGCGAGACGACAAATGCTCCTTCGGCCCCTTCGCTGTTGATGGGATAGCCTATATTTTCCGGCTCGCCCCAAGGCTCATGGATATCATTTCGGCGGCAAACGTAGATATCAAAATTGCCCATTCCTACTCTTCCGTTGCTCCTGAAATACAGAGTCATGCCATCAGGATGCAGAAACGGAGTCTCGTCGTCGCCGGCAGAGTTTACCTGTGGTCCGAGATTTACGGGAGTCACCCAGGCATTTTTTTCATTCCTCCAGGTCATCCATAGGTCGTTACCACCTAATGTGCCCAGCCTGCGGCTTGAAAACAGGAGGGTCCGCCCGTCAGGCGAAAGGACGGGCTGGCTGTCCCAAGCGGCAGAATTGACCTTGTGTCCCATGTTGACTGGGATGGTCCATTTGCCATTTTCAAAGATCGAAAAGTACAGATCACAGCTGCCAAAGGCATCCTTTCGGTCACAGGATGTAAATACCAAATAAGTGCCGTCAGCAGAAATGGCGTGGGCACCATCATTAAATACTGAGTTGAGCGAAATGAGTGGCATGGCTTTTCCAAAATTGCCCATACTATCCTTATAGGAAATATAAAAGTCTTCCTGGCCAATATTCCTGGTAAAAATCATGGTGCCTCCGTCCAGAGACAGGCTGGGGGAGTATTCTGAGAAGTTTGTATTGATGCCATTGCCGACATTTTCCGGATTGAAAGGTACAGGGTTGGTCATAGCCTGTGACCTGAATAGGAGGTTATCCCTGAGCGAGGCAGCTTTGGTCTTCTTTTCCGGGTTGTTTGTATTGCGTTTTACAAATTCGTCAAAACTGGCAGCGGCCGGAAGATATTTTTTTTGGTCCTGGTACACCATTCCCAACGAGTAATACATCTCGGGATCATAATCTGGGTACGCTTCGATTACCCTTTTAAAACCTGACTCTGCTTTCTGGTATTCTTTAAGGTGGTACCAGTTTGAGGCCATCCTCAAGCCGCCTTCGGCAAAGTCAGGTTTCGCCTTAAGCAGTTTTTCATAATGCTTGTTTGATTTAACAAGGTTGCCTTTTTGAGCTTCCTTTTTAGCTTTGTCAAACAATATAAGGAGTTTTGAACTCAAATCTTCCTTAGTCGCCTGGCCAGAGACCGCATTAAAAAACGGAAGCAGGACAATCCATGATGTTATGGCTTTTAGTTGCAATTTTGTCATCTTAACGGAGTAAGTTTGGAGAAAAAGCAGCATCAGTCACTTCAAAAGTCCAACCGGAACTTTGAAGAGCCATCTGCATCATTTTCAGATATTCATTTTTTTGTTTTTCGGCCTCGGCCAGTAACGAAGCACCTACTGCTTTTTGCTGTATGAGAGCTTTTGCTTTTTTATGAATCAGGGTATGTTCTTCCGGAGTAAAACTGGTAAAGACACCCTCGCTGATGTCGTAGTAATCCACGTCGTGGTCAATGGACAGGATCTCCGGCATTGGTAATCTTTTCAGTGTCACCTTTTTTAAAAGACTGTCTACAGTTAGTTCCACCTTTTCAAAATCATAACCGGCTGATACCCGGGCATTGACCCTTAAGATCATCTTTTTGGTAAAAAGGTCCAGAAAATCGTAGTCGTAGCTTTCCTTATAATTGTATAGCTCGGAGAAATTACCTTCTACTGTGATGAGTTTGGTGACAGTCCTTATTTTCTCCAGGACTACTGTGCTGTTTTCGGTTTTAACAGATTTAAATAGTCTTGTACTTGCGTACCAATAAACACCTGCTGCTGTCATCATACAAAGCAGGAATAAAACGAGCATCTGTTTTATTGAAAATGAAAACATTGGCTGAATTTAGTGTACTATAACAAAATCAAAGCCAATAAAATTTTACACCGCCGAGTGTTTTTTAAAAATATGAAACTAAACCGCAGGCCGATTGGTTTAAAGTGCATGTTCAGACATTTAATTTTGCTTATCGCGTTCATAACTCTGGTTTCAGGAAGGCCTGCGGACCACGACTTTCATGTCAGCAGGTCTGAGATCAATTATGAGACCAGCAGCGGCGATATCCAGATAGCGGTTCATGTATTTATTGATGATCTGGAAAGTGCCATAGCCAGGTCAGGCACATCCGGGCTAAAGATTTATATGCCCGGTGAAAACAACAATGCGGATGAGCACATTGAAAAATATCTCAGATCCAGGTTATCTGTGGCAGTCGGTAATTCAGGTGTAAAGCCGATCTTTATTGGCAGGGAGCTGTCAAAGGATAAGATGGCCGTATGGTGCTACCTTGAGGTACAGGGTCAAAAAAATGTGTCGGCCATCCGGGTCAATAATTCCCTGCTGACGGAGTTATACAACGACCAGAAAAATATCGTGGACTTTACTGTGGACAATAAGAAAAAACAAATCGTTGTGCTGGATTCAAAAACCACAGAAGGTATATTTAAAATTAAATGATCAGGCTGTAAAGCTGCTTTTTCTATTTCGATGGGATCACTATTACGCAAGATATTTATTGTACCTGTCAGGGCCTATCAGTTGCTGATATCACCCCTTCTCGGATCAAACTGCAGGTATCAGCCCACCTGCTCTCAGTATATGATTGATGCCATCAGCGAATGGGGCCCGATTAAGGGTATTTGGCTGGGAGCTAAAAGAATCGGAAGATGTCATCCCTGGGGAGGACACGGATATGATCCTGTTCCCAAAAGGAAAATTGACACCCATTAATCCTGTAATACCGGTGACCTAAAAGTCAAACTCTATGGTATCTCCTGGCTTGTAACCTTTATTGTCACCTGGTTTGCCTGGTTTTTCGGCTTTTGGCGATTCTGTTTTTTTGATTTCAGTTTTGACCGGAGGTGTCTCAGTTTCATCTTCAGGGACGGATTCAATATCCGGGATAGCGGGAGATTCCTCTTCAGACGTTTTTACAGGCTCCACTTTGATGATTTTAGCATCTGTAAGCTTATTGCCCATGGCTTTCCATCCTTTGACATCGATAAAATCTGCCAGGTTTACTTCCCTGGTTTCCTTTGTCTTGCCGGCATTGTAGGTGTAGCTTACCACCGGTTCTTTGGCGAGGCTTACATAATACAGTTTGGTGCCATTGGTATCGGGCAGGAACGAAAATTTCTGGTCGATAGTGCTAGTCTCGACCCTGAATCTCTTGATCATGGAAGCCCCTTTATCGCCCTCGTAATATAAGGCCGAAATGACGGTATCCTCCTTAAACTGGCCAATCTCGAGGATGTTATTGACATCAAATTTTTTGGTCAGGTCCAGTTCATTGATTTCATAGGTGCCGTCCTTATACAGACTTATCATTTTTGTCCCGGTATCAAAGGCTCCCAGATATTTACCCCTGCTGTCCTGGTTGAGGCGACCGGAGACTTCGTCCATATAGATTTGCATGGCCCCAAGAGAGGATCTGCCCACAGACACCTGGCTGACCTTACGCACCGGATACTTGGTCACCAGGTTGCCCTGCGATGATCGTCCTTTGATGGCCAGCTCGGCAAAGTCAAAGTCAAATGTTTTCTTTTTGGCGGAGCAGCTTTGTGTCAGCTGTATGTTAACGACTTCGGATTCTCCGTTGGGGTTGACAGTAAAATAAAGGACCTTTGACCCTTTACTGCCTTGGGTAAGGTCGTACTCCTTGTCCCTGGTGATGGCATTGACATTAAATCTTTTGGCGAAAGCCTTGCCGCTTTTACCGTCCAGATATATCATATTATAGGTGGTCCTTTCGTCAGACTTGAGCCAAACTGCAGTATGTATGATGTCCTTACCAACAAATACCTTGTCGGCTATCCTCACCACCTTAAACTTACCATCCCTGGTAAATGCTATAATGTCTGCTATGTCCGAACAATCACTTACAAACTCATCCTTTTTCATACCCATGCCAACGAATCCCTCCTTGCGGTCGACGTACAGTTTTGCATTGTTGGCCACTACTTCCTTAATCTCGATGTTTTCAAAGGACGAGATCACGGTCTTGCGTTCGCGGCCCTTACCGTATTTTTCAAGCAAATTCTGAAAATACCTTATAGCATATTCTGTCAGGTGTTCCAGGTCGTGTTTTACCTGGTCAAGGTCAGCAAGAATCTGAGCCATGGATTCATCGGCCTTAAACTTGTTGTATTTTGAGATACGCTTTATTTTGATCTCGGTGAGCCTGGTGATGTCCTCTTCAGTAATGTCCCTCATGAGCAAAAGCCTGTTATCGCCTTTTTTCAATGGATCAGAAGGGGTGGCTACATATTTTTTCAGACCCTGGTCAATGGTGGTAATGACGGCCTCAAAACTTTCGCACTCTTCTATGTCCCGGTAGATTCTGTTTTCGATGAATATCTTTTCCAGGCTGGCATTGTGCCATTTTTCTTCCAGCTCACCTTTTTTGATCTCCAGTTCCCTACGGAGAAGCTCCTTAGTCTGAAGGGTGGAAATGCGGAGGATCTCGGACACTGACAGGAACATGGGCTTATTGTCCACGATGACACAGGCATTGGGCGAATAGGACACTTCACACTCCGTGAAGGCGTACAATGCATCAATGGTAACATCCGGGGAGACACCCGGCATAAGCTCCAGCTGTATCTCAACGTCTTTTGCCGTGTTGTCACTTACCTTTTTAATTTTTATCTGGCCCTTATCGTTGGCTTTGAGGATGGACTCAATCAGAGAATTGGTGGTGACGCCGTATGGCAATTCCACAATATTGAGGGTACTCTTATCGACTTGCTGGATTTTAGCCCGAATTTTGACCCTGCCCCCTCTGGCCCCGTCATTGTACTCTGCCACATCGATCATGCCCCCCGTTTCGAAATCAGGGAAAATGGCCACTTTTTTACCTTCGAGGATTTTGATGGAAGCCTTGATCAGCTCTATGAAGTTGTGCGGGAGGATCTTGGTGGACAAACCCACAGCAATTCCTTCTACACCCTGAGAGAGCACGAGTGGAAACTTCACCGGAAGTGTAATAGGTTCTTTTTTCCTTCCGTCGTAGGTCAGTTGCCAGTCCGTTGTCTGCGGATTAAACAGGACTTCGAGGGCAAATTTGGTCAGCCTGGCTTCGATATACCTCGGAGCGGCGGCGGAGTCTCCGGTTCGCACGTCGCCCCAGTTTCCCTGGCAGTCGATGAGAAGATCTTTCTGCCCCAGATTTACCAGGGCATCACCTATCGCGGCATCACCGTGGGGGTGATACTGCATGGTTTGACCGATGATATTGGCGACCTTATGGTATCTTCCGTCATCCATTTCCTTCATGGAATGGAGGATACGACGCTGCACGGGTTTAAGTCCGTCATCGATATCCGGAACGGCCCTTTCAAGGATCACATAGGAGGCATAGTCCAGGAAGTACTCCTTATACATGCCGTTAAGTGTGATGAGTCCTTCCTCTTCGTGATTATCGTCTTTAAAGGTTTTGGTTTGATCCATTTATTCAAAAATAGTTGCCAAATAAAGGCAAATATATGAAAAATTTACCTAATATATTTTTACAGAAGGAATTTTTGACAGACCCTAAGGCTTGCTGACCCGGCCGTCTTCCAGTACGATATTCCTGTCGCTCATGGTAGCCAGGTCGGCATTGTGGGTCACAATGACAAATGTGTGGTTAAAGTCACGACGAAGGTCCAGGATCAGCTGGTGGAGGTTTTCGGAGCTGGCCTTGTCGAGGTTACCAGTAGGCTCATCGGCAAATACCACTGCCGGATTATTGACCAATGCCCGTGCCACTGCAACCCTCTGGGCTTCTCCGCCTGATAACTGTCCGGGTTTGTGGGTTTTTCTGTCTGCCAGTCCGAGATAATCCAGCAGCTCATTGGCTCTTGTTTCTACCCGTCCCTTGGGTGTCCCTGCTATGAGCCCAGGTATACATACATTTTCGAAAGCTGTAAACTCATGCAGAAGATGGTGAAACTGGAATACAAAGCCTATATTTTTGTTTCTGAATGCAGCAAGTTGTTTTTCGCTGAGGCCATTGACCATAGTGTCGATGATCTTGACTGTGCCCTGGTCCGGAAGGTCCAGGGTGCCCAGGATGTGCAGCAGTGTGCTCTTACCGGCCCCGGATTTGCCGGTAATACATACAATCTCACCCTGAGGTATCTCCAAATCGATACCCCGGAGCACCTTTACATCACCGTATGATTTGTGAATATTTGTGGCTGAAACCATGCAATTTGCCCTAAACAGGGACAAAGATAAGCAACCGGATCAACTATTGAGGCTAAGAATCTTTATTTCTACCCGCTGGTTTTTTTCCCGGCCAAACCTGGTCTTATTGTCGGCTATGGGTTTTTTCTTACCATATCCTTTAAACTGTACCTTTCCGGGATCCACACCTTTTTCAATAAGGTACTCGACCACTGCCTTGGCCCTGGCAGTGGACAACCTGTCACAGTACTCATCAGCGGGCAGACTATTGGTGTGTCCACCCACCTCGATAACCACATCCTCATTGGCCATAAGAAATCCTCTCAATTCGTCCAATACATCAAAAGATGACCTGTCAATGGAGGAGGAATCGGCCCTAAACTTTAATGTCTTGATCTCGATGGTCTGTCCTTCCTTTATCAGGCTTCGGTTCAGCTCCTGCATGATCTTAGCCTTAAAGGGTTTTTGTTCGGCAACCACATCCTTTGAAGGTTTATCGGAGTGCTTGGTTTTTACTCCGGCAGGCGACTTGGATCTTTTATGTGGAGGTAACTTGGACTTTTTGTCAGCCGCCAGTTCCTCGCCCGGGCAGGGGATTCTGATGAAATCAGATAAACCATCTACCAGCACATTGCCGTTGTATGGCATCAGGGTAGGGGTTTTGTAATAGGCCTCCAGGGTTATCGACCTGACGTTAGCCTTTGGCTTGATTTCGAGAATATATATCTGCCAGCTTGCATTATCCACAGCATCGGACTCAGCCAGCAATTCTCGGTCATCGCAAAATCCGGAACCACCCCATATTCTTAGTACTGCAGGTGTTGTATAATTGGCGTTTTCATTTGTCATTTGGCTTTTACTCACATACCTTGGAGCCCTGGCAAGGTGGACAGTTAACCTGTAGCATTTGCCAGCTTCAAGCTGACTATCGAGTCTTTGGGATACGGCTTCCCAGGTGTTGTTGTCCCTTACGACCAAGCCCAGATAGGTTTTTTTATCAGAAGCTGCCAGATTGTTTTCCCAATAGCCGTTGGGGTGAATGTCCGGCGGTGATTCCAAAGGGAAATTAATGCTTCCGCAATCAAACCAGTCCTTAATCACATTTCTGGCATCACCACCTCTTCTGGGTGTATCTTCAAAACTCGGATTTCTAAGCCGCACTGTATCCTTTTGGCCATCGGCACTCCATGTGTTGACCACTAAGCAGATATAAACCAAAATTATTCTGGCCATCAGAGTATACATAATATTGTGGATAGTTAACGCAGAAACTTACCCTTTTTGTTTTGTCTCTCCCTGTGTTAACTCAAAATTAACGACAAAAGGTACGATTTCAGAACCGAACAGACTGATTTTAGCGATCAACAATGCACGTCATTTATGAGGTTAAATGAGCTTCTTTCACTTTTCTTCATTTCTGCATGGAATTTTAATGATATCCGAGCAGCCGTCGACGAGTATATGGCCATTGTAAGGCAATTGTTCGGAAGTCTTGTAATAGGCCTCAAGCGTGATGAATCTTATTTTTAACTTTGGATTGAACTCCAGGGCATACAACTGCCAATTTGTATTGCTAACGGCATCTGTCTGAGCCAGTAATTCACGGTCATCGCAAGGTCCGGAACCACCCCATATTCTCAGGACAATAGGTGTTGTGTAATTTGCATCCATGTGGGTTATGTGGCTTTTGCTCACATACCTGGGAGCCCGGGCAAGGTGGACAGTAAACTTGTAGCATTTTCCGGCTTCGAGCTGACTATCAAGTCTTTGGGTCACTGATTCATATGTGTTATTGTCTCGAACAACAATGCCAAGATATGTATTTTGATCGAAGGCGGCTATATTATTCTGCCAGTAGCCGTTGGGGTGTATGTCCGGTGGTGATTCCATGGGAAAATTAATTCTTCCGCAATCAAACCAGTCCTTGATCACATTTCTGGTATCCCCACCTCTTCTTTCATAACTTCTTTTTAAATGTTTTTTTTCTATACTCAATTTTGAACGATAGCGTTTTGTTGATCTTTTTTGTTTTTTTTTTATCCTTTTTACTTCTTTACTTTCTTTTGTCTTGATACAAAAGAAACAAAAAATCAAGGCTGTAACGCCTTAGCCTAAAATCACTCCCCTAAACCTAAATTTAAAAAACTCGCCCTGTTGATTCGTTCGCCGCTTTATTCCTTTTAACCACTTTGTATGTTTGTGTTCGCTCTTTTTTGCGTTTTGGCTCATACAGTTTTAAATTTTTAACGGTTTTGCTCCTTGATTTTTTGACGGCTAATTCGTTAAGGCCGGTTTTATTTTCATACCTTTTTATACCCTGGCTCGTCACTTTTACTTCATGTGTTTGGTTTTCATGCTAAATAACTCCCCGCTTATTTTAATTCGCCGCTAACCTGCCTCAAAACTACTCAAAAAATTTTAATTTTTAGTTCTGAGTTTACCAAAAATTTTGGAAAAACAGAAAGGAGGTAGATCATTTATGAGCCGGTATATCGATTCCTTTAATCTTGCGGTACAATTCAGTGGCATAACCGTCTGTCATGCCAGAAACAAAATCCAGTACACCCATGGTCTTTTCATAAGGGCCAACCATTTCTGCAGACAGGTTGTACTGCTCAGAGATCAGTTGAATACATTTTTTTTGAAGCGGAGATCTTTTTACAGTAAGCACTGCTTCCACAAACACCGATAGCAGTTCCGACATTACATTATATCCTGCCAGCTCCACCTCGATGACTGACGGGTGGTTGTAAATCCGGCGTACTGAAATTTCTTTTATTTCAACCAGGGAAGGGCATGTATTTTCGACCTCATCCATCAAAGAGCTGTTGAAGGTTCCGCTCAGGATAGCATTGCTGTTTTCAAGGAAAACGGAGGTTACTTTCTCCACCAATGCATTGATACTTTTGGCCCTTAAATAGGATATGGCCTCATTGTCGTCTTTAAGCCTGCCAAGGATTTCTCTGGTGCGGGACTGGTCTCCCCTGAGGTCATGCAAAAGATTAAGCAGCAGACCTTCAATGGTCTCACGAGGCAGGATGCCGATCCTGTGGGCATCCTCCAGGTCAATGATGCGGTAACAAATGTCGTCCGCAGCTTCCACAAGGTAAACAAATGGATGTCTGAAGTACTCGGTTTGGTAATTGCCGTCCGAAAATTCATCCATGACCTCCCTGAAGGCTTCTTCATCAGACAGGAAGTAGCCGTATTTTTTCCTGTGCAGGATATCGGGATCCACTTGCATGGCACTACAGGGATATTTTATGATGGATGCCAGAGTCAGATACATTAGCCTTTGTCCGCCATCGAGCTTACCTTTAAATTTTCTGGTCAGGAGCCTGAAGGCATTGGCATTGCCTTCAAAATTGACGAGGTCGGACCACTGGCCCTCTGTGAAGTGGCTACGCAGGGTGACACCGTTCAGCTGTTTATCTGCATGGGAGATAAAATAATTTGAAATGGCTTTTTCGCCCGAATGCCCGAAAGCAGGATTGCCCACGTCATGTGCCAGGCAGGCTGAAGCTATCACCCCCATGAGTTCAAAGATATAAAAATTGGCTTCGTCCTCTGTCAGGGTGTCCTTGTAGCGGTTAGCTATCTCTGTTCCGATAAAGGCTCCTATAGACCTGCCGACGGATGCTACTTCCAGCGAATGGGTAAGTCTGTTGTGCACAAAAACATTACCCGGCAGGGGGAATACCTGAGTCTTGTTTTGCAGCCGCCTGAAGGCCGACATGAAGATGATCTTATCATAATCTCTGGTAAATTCCGATCTCATACCTGACGGGGAGGTGGAGGGATATCCGTACCTGCGGTAAGAAATACAATCGGCCCAGTTGTTCATGTAATTTTTGATAAACAGACTTCAAAGCCACAAAAGTAAACACCTTTAGTCTTACATGGTCTATAAATGACAGGAGAAATCACCCGGTGCGGGTTTAAAGTCTTAATCCTGCTTCGCAAAAACCTTTCTGAGCAGGTCAGAAGTCCTCTGTGACACATCACTTCTGATACCAAGTTCTTTTTTTTCTACCAGGGCAAACAACCCCACGAGAGCCTTTGAAGTGACATGATCTGCCAGGTCCGGATTAATTCTGGTGACAAACGGCAGGCTGTTGTATTTGTTTATGGCATCAGACCAAAGGTCCAGAGCTCCAAATTTATTGAGCGAACTGACCATCACCGGCTTAAACTCTCCGTATAATGGCTGATAGGTCTTGTTGTGCAGGTAGGTGGTGGCTGCATTTTTTTCTCCCATCAGGATACCCATGGCGTCGTCAAAAGTCATTTGTTTGATGGCATTGAGAAATATGGGCCCTGCCTTGGAAGCGGCGTCTTCTGCTGCTTTATTGATCTTTTTAATGGCTTCCTCCTCCAGATTGGTAAATCCCGGGATAAATTTCAGTTTGTCAATAATCTTTGTAGCTTCTTCAGGCAGCAGGATCTTGTATACGGAGGCATAATAGCCATCCTGGGCTGACAGCGTTTTTACACTCTGGTCCACACCCTTGTCCAAAGCCTGCTTGAGTGCAGCAGCCACATCAGCATTGGAGAGCATTCCTGACCCTACTGAGTCAAGTACTTTTTGTACGTCCTTGGGGTCGCAGGCCACAAGAAAAAGTGACATGAGCATAAAAGGAAGAAATTTCATTGTCGCAGGATTAAGTTGGTCAATAAAGGTTTTTAATTATTTGCTCTTCTGTCACGCCCTCGGCTTCAGCCTTATAATTGCGTACAATCCTGTGCCTCAGTACATAATTGGCTATAGCCTGAACATCCTCACGGTCCGGGGAGTATTTTCCGCTGATTGCAGCGTGGCACTTAGCTCCTATGACCAGGTACTGCGAAGCCCTTGGTCCGGCTCCCCACGAGATATAATTATTTACATCAGATGTTGCCATAGATGTATTGGGCCTGGTTTTTGAGGCCAGAGAAACGGCATATTCCAGGACATTGTCAGCGATGGGTATCTTTCTGACCAATGACTGAAACTCCAGGATCTGGTCTCCGGTCAAAATATTCTTGAGGGTATAACTTTGTCCTGAAGTGGTATTTTTAGCCACCAGAACCTCTTCATCATAACTGGGATAGTCCAGGGGAATATTGAACATAAAGCGGTCAAGCTGGGCTTCCGGCAAAGGATAGGTTCCTTCCTGTTCGATAGGGTTTTGGGTCGCCAAAACAAAAAACGGTTTTGGCAGCACATGCCTCTGACCGGCCACAGTGACCGATTTTTCCTGCATTGCCTCAAGCAGGGCTGCCTGTGTCTTGGGCGGAGTCCTGTTGATCTCGTCTGCCAGCAGGATGTTAGTAAACAGTGGTCCTTTATTAAACCTGAAGTGCCTGTTTTCGTCCAGGATCTCTGAGCCGGTGATGTCTGAAGGCATCAGGTCGGGGGTAAACTGTATCCTTTTAAAATCAAGGTCAAGCACGTCGGCTATGGTGCTAACAAGCAATGTTTTGGCAAGTCCCGGTACTCCCACCAGAAGGCTGTGCCCGTTGCTGAAAAGCGATATAATCACTGCTTTGACCACTTCCTCCTGGCCTATGATGACCTTGCCTATTTCTTCACGCAGGTCGTGATACGAACCAGCCATAGCATCCACTGCCTCTACATCTGTCCTGTACATTGAGCTCATGAGCGTTTTTTTAATAAAAAGTGTAAATTTAATATTTGTTCCTCACTAACGAAGACAGATACTCTAATGTTTGATTTTTTATAAAAATATTAACGGATGTGGAACCAATTGATTCTACAAAATGTTATCCATATAATATCAAAATGATATCATAATTCAATAACAAAAAATCATCGAAATGAATGCTGAAAAACCTTTTGTACCTTACTCTGGCTATCCGATGCTTGCCCTTGCTGTAATTTTGCTGGTGGGTGGCACGGCCAACTTTTTTTTAAGATTTGTGTCTCTTTGGGCGGGCATAATTGCTTTGGTGGCCGCCGTTGTGATATTGGCGGGCTTCCTGGCTATAGAACCTAACAGTACCCGGGTGCTGACCTTGTTTGGCGACTATTCAGGTACCATCAAGAAATCGGGATTTTTCTGGGCCAATCCATTCCTAATGAAAAAAAACGTGACCCAAAGGGCACATAACCTTGAGACTTCACAACTTAAGGTCAACGACCGGCAGGGCAATCCCATCATGATAGCGGCAGTAGTGGTCTGGCGTGTAGCGGATACCTACAAGGCGGCCTTCGGTGTGGAAAATTATGGCAAATTTGTAGAGATACAAAGTGAATCGGCCCTAAGAAAAATGGCTATGGAGTACTCCTATGACAATTTTGAGGATGAGCATGCCGAAATAACCCTCCGCTCCAGTTCTACTGAGATCAACGATATGTTGGAAAAGGAGATATCAGAAAGGCTAGCGATAGCCGGCATCGAGGTGATCGAAGCCCGGATTAGACACCTGGCCTATGCACAGGAAATAGCAAGTGCCATGCTTCAGAGACAACAGGCTACGGCCGTGATTGCTGCCCGCAGCAAGATTGTGGAAGGGGCAGTGGGTATGGTGGAAATGGCACTTGATGCACTCAATAAAAAGGGTGTTGTACATCTTGACGAAGAAAAGAAGGCAGCCATGGTAAGCAATCTGCTTGTCGTGCTTTGTTCTGACAAATCCACCTCACCAGTCGTAAATGCAGGTACACTGCATCATTAAACCGTCTGATTACCATGAGCGAAAAAAAGACCTTTGTCCTTAGGCTCAATGCCAAAACCTATGCAGCACTGGAAAAGTGGGCGGCTGATGAGTTCAGAAGCGTCAACGGTCAGCTCGAATTTATAATCGATAAAGCACTAAAAGACAACAAGAGGGTTTCGGACCGGGACAATAATACGAATACCGAAAAAACCTGAATAAAAAAGGGGCTTACCAGTTAAGTAAGCCCCTTTTTCTTTATTACTTATTCATCTCCTGAGCCTCCCTGGAAGACGGAGAAGTCCATCAGCAGTGAAAATCTGAGTGTATTGTCAAGTGGATTTGGGATGACAGAAGATGGGATAAGGTAAGAAAGATTGATACCAAACACATTGTATTTGACACCTGCACCTACGGTAAAATATCTTCTGTTGCCTTTTTCGCTGCTTTCGTAGTAGTAACCGCCACGGAAGGCAAACTGCTTGGCGTACCAGTATTCGGCCCCGAAACCTATCGTCACCTCCTTAAGCTCCTCCCTGATTCCTCCCTGGGCATCTCCAAATGAGCCCAGAAGGCCCGAAAACAGTGATTTCTCTCTGTAATCAGCTACCCCGTTTTCGTCTTTATCATATTCTGGATTGTCACTCAGTGTTCCATCTTCATTGATAATCTTTGAAGTGATGGGGGTCGGGATCAGTAATTTATTCAAATCCAGAGCAAAGGTCAGAGAGTTGTACTGGTCAAAGTCCAAAGTAAGGGCGGTACCCAAACCGAAGTTGGCCGGAATAAAATCCTTGACCAGATTGTCTCTTGTATACGATACTTTAGAACCAATGTTGGTAAAGGCAAGGCCGTATGACCATTGAGCCTTGTAACCTCCCAGTGTTGCCTTGGTTCTGTAGTTGAGTCCGAAGTCAGCTGCAAAGGCCTGGGCAGTGCTGATGTCCACACCATTTACCTGAATGCCTGAGGCGAGGTTGCTGAAAATGTATTTGCCGGAAAGGGAAGCGGAAAACTTATCGCCCAGTTTCCTGGCATAAGTAGCTGTAAATTCGCCTTCTCTCGGGCGGCCTGTGCCAAGTGACGTTCCTTGTAAATCGGTAAATTCAATATCGCCCAGGGAGAAAAACCGTATACCGCCCCCAACAGCCTGATTATCGTCAATCTTATAAAAACCGGACACATACAGAAGGAAGATATCATCGAGGTTTAGGTTTCTCAACCATGGGGTGTATGTCATGGAAAAACCTGACTTGTCCTGAGCAAAAACCAGGTTTGCGGCATTAAAATGGATGGAGTTTGCATCCGGTGCCAATGCCAGGCCTGCGTCACCCATGGCACCTGCCCGTGCGTCGGGGGTTATTCTCAAGAAGGGGACAGCAGTAAGCAGTGTATTGGACACACAGTCTCCGTTATTGTCGACCACACACCCTTTGTTAGGATCAAATACCTGGGCTTTGGCTATAAATGGCATCATAAAAAGCAAAATTGCCAGGTAACCTGTTTTAAAATTCATACTCATTGTTTGAAGAAAAATTGTGCAATATTAAGAAATAATTATCAGTTAGTACTTGGTTAAAGTTTTACAAGCTTTTCAAAACCGCTTTCACGGCTCAGGTTAAGATCCCGGGCATGTATCCTGACCTTGTACAGATAAACTCCCTTAGCCAGGCCTGACCCAAGGTCGTCCTTTCCGTCCCATGTCAGGTCATTGACTCTGAATCCTGTTACAAATCTTTTGTCGGTAATGCTTTTGATCAGTTTTCCGCTTATGCTGTAAATATCAACCACGATGTCAATTTCCGTATTGGTGAGGTCGTGCTCAAACATAAAGGAAGTGCTTCTTGTAAATGGATTTGGGTAGTTATAAACACGGGTCAGCTTTGTCTCTCCGTCTTCGGCAACGGTGAAGTCAATCCTTTTTTCTGTCGAATTTCCGGCTATGTCCCAGCATTTGGCCACTATGTGATGGCTTCCTTTTGCCAGGCCCTTGAGAGGAAACCTAACCGTGCCGCTTGCATAATTGTCTTTTTTGGCTTCGTAAAAATCATTCAGAATAAAGGTATTCTGGTTGTCACCGTCCAGGATGGCCGTAATATCCTGGCCAATGGCACTACCCGTCACATTGATGCCAAAATCATCTGTCATGTTGAGCAGTAAAACCGGGTTTGCTCCCGTCATACCGCCGGAGACAAAACTTTCGTCGTTCATGTAAATGTCCAGATTGGGTCCCTGGTCATCGGCTATACCTCCACCGGCAGACCCTCCTACTACAAAATTGTTAAACACACCTCCAGCATCCAGATTGATCCCATTGTCCGCATACAGCGAAAGCCTTCCATTGCCATAATTGTAATTGATGTTTTTAGGTACCCAGAAGCTGAATGTCCATTTTCCGGAAGAAACCGTTGCAGCTCCCTTAAATAGGATGTTTTTATAGGCCGTAAATGTAAATTTTGGGGAGCCTGAATCGTTGCCAAGCGTGGTAAGAGTTGATTTTTTATCAAAGACCGTCGGGTATATTGTCCCGTTAAAAGTATTCAGTTCCTTTCCGGAAAGGTCTGCTATATAGCCCTGGATGGTTACTTTTTCAAGTGCCTGGAGAGTATCCTGTGACACAGATGCGTCCTTGCCATTGACAGAAGTCACCACAATGTTGTATCTGGGTAGAGCTACTGGCATGGAAGGATCTCCCAGCAGGGTAAATTTTCTCGAATTAACCCTGAAGGACTCACCCTGGTATTTATTTTTTCCGGCACCCAGTACGTACCCTATTGCTGGGGCCAAACCACCCTCTGTCTTTTTAAACATCAGCTCATGGGCAGCATCAGTCAGCAACTTGTTTGAATTGGTATAAACTGCCCTCGTTGTTGTGAGCATGGCAATGGCACCCCCTTTGGGGTTAAGGATGGCAAATTCTGCCGGTGTCACCACTGCGGGATCGTCATAGGCCCCAAAGGAACAAGTGGCTGTTACCAGGATGCTCAGGCTGTTGATATTGGTCCACGACTGGATATCAGGTACAGTCAGAATACGCTCCTGAGCCCACCCGAGCGGACCACCGTGTCCCAGGTATGTGAGTGAAAGCTGACCTTTAAATATATTGTCATTGATGGACTTGTTGGCATCCGGAAAACGGTTTTCGCCGGGTGTGGATACCTGCGTGTAGGCATCGGCGTATACTTTTTGCTGATTTTGGATTGGATGCCTTTGCTCATCGGATCTGGCTATTTCGTCCATGTCGCGGAGGTGGGTGTTGCTGTCTTCGTCGTCTGCCACATAGCCGGAACGGACCCTCCAGTCACCAAAAGATCCCGGGTCGGTTTCGTAATGGATTATCTTGTTCACGAGGATCATTGCTTCTTCCGCACTTTTGGCGGGAAGCCTTCCTACATAAATATCGAGTCCGCCCTTGAGATTTTCACCCTCTTCAGGCCCCAGTAAGCCGTAAAAATCATCAGATGGAAACCCGTCAATCGGGTCCAGTGATTCATCCGTTTCGTAGACAGGAACAAAATTCTCCGCAGGCAGGTCCCTGACAAGGCCTTTATAATCATAGCTGCCGTCACCGAAAAGGAGAAGATATCTGAATGCAGGATTTCTTTCATATAATAACCTGGCCATGTCCCTTATGGCTCCCGGGTCCACCCGTCCGCTGCTGAATTCATTGTAAACCTGGTCTGTCGAAGCGGCCAAAACCTTAAAGCCAGACACCTGCGACCTGTGAGCGGCCAATTTGAGTGCTTCCTCCTTAAACTGCGGGTGATATACAATAATCATGGCTTCGGTCTCCATCCCGTGAAGGTTTTGGTTTGCCAGTTTGCCCAGAGCTACGGGCTCAAAGGCTGACGACACCCCGCCAAAGGATATAAATTCGTGTAGCTGACCTTCAGGAGAAAAAATTATACTACTGTTTACAGGTACAATTTCTTTAGGATTGGAAGGGTCAGTCACATCCCAGATGATCTGACCTGAGAGGTTTTCAGGTTTAAAAGCGGCCACTCCGGCACCAATGGTTGCCCTGGACCGGAAAGCAAGCTGACTTTTGTCTAATAACAGTTTACGACTGTGTGCGATCTGAAGATAGTCAAGCCAGCCTTCTGCGTCACCGGCAGATGCCTGATATGATAATACTACAGACGGATTATTGTCGGGAATAGCAAAGGTTTCACTGAGTATTACCCTTCTGGCATAGAGAGACTCGGCATTGAGTACACTCACCTGGGTTATATTTTTGCTGATGGTCTTGCTTCCGGTTTTTAACGTCAATGTCTGGGGGGAGCTGCTCCTGCCTGCAAAGACAAGGTCAACTGACATGGGTGACTGGGGGTCAAAGCCCGAAAAATCAAATCTCCCGGACATATCCTTTTCTCTGGCACCCGAATTAAAAATGTCACCGTACCAGTCCTTTCCGGTTCCTTCTGCACCGCTGAAAGCCCCCAGGAGGTTTACCTTATCGTCTTCCACCCTTTGAAGCATATCATATACAGAAACTGTGATTTCAGCATCGGGCAGCTGTGTGGATTGCTTTGTGATTCTTTTTCCGTCTTCACCTCCGATTTTGATAAAACAGTAATTGTTGTTGTCGTATATGTTTTTGTCATAGGAGTATTTTTTACTGACAGGGTCGTACTTCCAGACATCCGGTCCTTCAGCATAGAATAAAATATTGTCTCCGGTGTCAAACTTCCCGTCCTCTGAGCCGGTCACAGTTATGCTCAGCTGTTCGAGGTCATCGGTTCTGACTGCTGAATTTTTTTCCGGTATTCTGCCGCCCCTGTTTCCGTAAATCCTGATAGCATCCGGGTCGATTTTTGAAACGTCAATGCCCAGCTTTGTCTCCAGGAAATTTCGGTCAATGCGGTAGACACCGGTTTTAGGTATACTGATTTTATATATATCTCCGTTTGATAGCACTGAGTTCATCGTGCCTGTTGGTCCTCTTCCGACAGTAAAAGATGTTTCATAAGTTATATCAATTTCAAAGGAAATCAACCTTTCGATTGCACCTTTGTGTTTCCTGAATGGCCTGACTGTCAGAAATAGGTCATATTTTCCCCTTACCTCACTGACCGTCAAATCGTATGTAAAATCCTGGCCTAAATTTACTGTCATGCTTTCCGGAAGGCTTGAAGCCACGGTCTGGGTGGCCCGAAGGGAGGATCTGACCACGTTACGTCTGCCAAAGTCACTCTGCGTATAAAACATATCCAGACCTTCTGCGGAAGGATCAGGTACTCCGTTTTGCATGATTTTTGTGATCAAACCATCAGAGCTGCCCTGTTTCCAGGGGATTTCGTATCTTAAGGTAATCTGCTCCTGGCCATGGACCATTGAATAGCAAAGGACCAGTGTACTTAAGGCTGTCAGAATAATCTTACTCAGAAATGTCATAAAATTAGATATAAGTCTTTGGTAGCACTTAATGTTCAATGCGTGAGGTCAAATCCTGAAAAATCAACCTTCACTAAAATAATGTTAAAATTATTAACGTTTCAGCATAAACGAGGATATTTGTCGTTCTATTGTCTCAGGGTAAGGTTAAAAAATCATAAAAATAACATTGATATGACAAGATCTGCGTACTTCGGCCCAATCAGGACATTTGTCATGATCTTGGTATTTGTGATGATAATCAAAGGACTGAAAAGCCAGGATCCGGTTTACAGCCAGTTTTATAACGCACATTTACAGCTTAACACAGCTCTTGCCGGCAATACGGTCAGCCCTCTAATCCAGTTAAATTACCGAAACCAATGGCCGGCCCTTGGCAATATCTATACTACCTATTCAGTTTCTTATGACCAGTACATAAAAAAACTAAAAAGCGGAGTAGGTGTAATGCTTCTGGCTGACAATGCCGGTGATGGCACACTTAAGAGTACCGGAATCACGGGGTTTTACAGTTACAGGGTCAGGGTAAAGGACAATTTGTACTTAAAAGGAGGCATTGAAGCCGGAGTGGTCAATCTTGCCCTTGACTGGAACAAACTTGTTTTTGGGGACGGCATTGATCCTGCCCTGGGCCCGATATCACCCGGTGGCACACCGTTTCCCAGCCAGGAGGCGGTTCCGGCGGGCAATTCCAAAAGGTATCTCAATATAGGGGCAGGCTTAGTGGTGTACAGCCCTAAATTCTACGGCGGCATATCTCTTAAAAACCTGAATACTCCGGACGTATCATTTGTAGCCGGCAACAATTCTTCGGGTTCCGGGCTATCGTCCATCCCTGTACGGTTATCCTTGCACGGAGGCTATCAGATTTTAATCCGACCGGGCAATAAAAACACAGATCCCACGTTTATATCCCCAAATGTCATGTTCCTGAGGCAGTCGGGATACAATCAGTTGAATTTAGGGGCATATGTGTCGGTAAACAAGGTGCAGGGAGGATTGTGGTACAGGCATTCGCTGTACAATGGCGATGCTGTCATAACATCCTTCGGCGTGAAAAAGGATTTTTTTAAGATCACCTACAGTTTTGATTTTACCGTTTCACAGTTGGGCATCAGACAGGGAGGCAGTCACGAGTTGGGCATTATCCTGAATTTTGACCACATCTACCCTAAAAAGGAAGATTACAACGATTGTTTTGCGATTTTCAGGTAAAAGACATTGAAGGTATATTTCGCTAAAGATTCATTTTTTTAAGAAATTAATTTGTGGTTTTTAAAATTGCCGTATATTTGGGCGCTAAATTTAGAAAATAGAATATCAGTCAATGAAGAATTTAATTAATTCATTATTTGTTTTGGCTTTGTTCTCTGTCCTTTTTGCATCGTGCAGCAAGAAGAGTGAGACAGCATCTGACACTGGATGGAAGTACAATGATCCTCAATGGGGTGGCTTCGAAAAGAAAGATTATGAAGGTCAGATAGATGGGCCAAACCTCGTTTTGGTCGAAGGAGGTACCTTTACTCAGGGAAGAGTATCTGACGAGCCAGTGTTCGACTATAACAATGTGCCAAGAAGAGTTACGGTTTCATCCTTTTATATGGACGAAACAGAAGTTTCCAACATCAACTACAGGGGATATCTTCACTGGATAAAAAACAGATATGTAAGTTATCCTGAAGTGTACAGAAAGGCACTTCCCGATACCCTGGTATGGCGTGAAGAACTTGCCATGAATGAGCCACTGGTCGAGACTTATTTCAGACACCCTTCTTACGATGACTATCCGGTAGTAGGAGTCAGCTGGCTGCAGGCCAATGAATACTGCAAGTGGAGAAGCAACAGGGTCAATGAAATGATTCTCATAGAGAGAGGCATACTTAACCCGACTCCGGACTCAAAAGACTCTGACAATTTTGACACCAAAGCTTACTTGACAGGACAATATCAGGGAAGCGTAAAGAAAAATCTCCCTAATCTTGTAAACGGAGGAGAGAGACCGGTAATGTTTGATGACGGTATTTTGCTTCCTGATTACAGACTTCCGACAGAATCAGAATGGGAGTATGCCGCTCTAGCCCTGCAGGGCAATCAGCCTACTTCAGACGATGAAGTTTATACCGAAAGAAGATTTTATCCATGGAATGGCAATACTGCCAGGTATAAAAAAAGAAACGCTTCACAGGGTAGAATCCTTGCCAATTTCAAGAGAGGCAGAGGTGACTATATGGGTCTCGCAGGTAATCTGAATGACAATGCTTCATTCTGTGCTCCTGTCAGACAATATCTTCCCAATGATTTCGGTCTTTACAACATGGCCGGAAACGTAAATGAATGGACAGCCGATACATACCGACCACTGACTTCACTTACACTCAATGACGCAGAAAATCAGGATCTTAACCCATACAGGGGTAACCAGTTCCAGACACTTGTTATTGACGAGGAAGGCAAACCGGTAGAAAAAGATTCTCTGGGTCAGCTTAAGTACAGGTATGTGGATGACGAAGAAGCCGCTGACAGGGAAAATTATAAAAAAGGTGATGTCAGGGATCACGAAGACGGTGATGAAGAATATATCAAGTACCTTTATGGTGAATCCTCACTGGTAACTAACAAATCTAAAGTGTACAAAGGAGGATCATGGGCAGACAGGCTGTACTGGCTACAGCCCGGTACCAGAAGGTTTAAGGACGAAGACAAGTCTGACAGGACGATTGGATTCAGATGTGCTATGATCAGAGTCGGAGGCCAGGCCGGTAACGAAGATGTGGGTGGAAACCAGTTTAAGGAAAGCGGCAGAAAAATAAAGAGAAGATACAAATAATCATCAGAGTACAATAAAATAGAGCCCGGCATTATGTTGGGCTTTTTTTTTGTTATGGAAATCAAAGACCTATACAAGCTCTTCCTTGAGCACCCTGCAGTAAGTACAGATTCCAGAAGAATCACTCCGGGGTGTATGTATTTTGCCCTTAAGGGCGAAAAGTTTGACGGCAACCGTTTTGCTGCGGATTCCATTAAGGCCGGTGCGGCTTATGCGGTAGCCGATGACCCCTCACTTACTGGCCATGAAAGGATCATTCTGGTGGATGATGTGCTGGAAACACTCCAGGCACTGGCCACTCATCACAGAAGGAAGCTGGGAATTCCCATGATTTCCATTACCGGATCAAACGGCAAGACCACCACCAAGGAACTAACCCGTGATGTGCTAAATAAAAAGTATAAGGTATTGGCCACAGCCGGAAACCTCAACAACCACATTGGAGTACCGTTGACCCTGCTTTCTCTGACAGGAGATACAGAGATGGCTGTGGTGGAGATGGGAGCCAACCATCAGGGCGAGATCAACATGTTATGTAATATTGCGGATCCGGATTATGTCATGATCACCAATATCGGTAAGGCACATCTCGAGGGATTCGGAGGGGTGGAGGGCATCAAAAAGGGCAAATCCGAGATGTACAGGTATGCAGCGTACCACCACAAGAAAATATTTATAAATACCGATGATGAGGTGCTTGTTTCCCTGATTCCCGATGGGGCGGATACATTGAAGTATTCAGCCTCAGGTCTCCTGGAGGTTGTCAAATCCGATCCGACCCTCACATTAAAAATAGAAGGTAAAACAGTAGTTACCAACCTTTTTGGAGCCTACAATCTGCCCAATATTGCATTTGCTGTTGCTACTGGAAGGTATTTTGGTTTGGCCCTGAATGACA
>JAGVTV010000071.1 GCA_019136675.1 Bacteroidota bacterium | reverse complement strand
TTCACTAATTGTTGATGTCGTTGAAGAGTCAAACCATTCCCAAGTGATTAAATTCATAATATCTGATACTGGTGTGGGTATGAGCAAAGAATTCCTTGGCAAACTGTTCAGCAAATTTTCACAGGAAGACTCCAATAAAAACAGAAGACATGAAGGGACAGGCCTCGGTATGACCATCACCCAGGAGATGGTCTATCTTATGAACGGATCTATCCATGTCGAAAGCGCCAAGAACCAGGGCACCACGATAGAGGTAACCATCGATTTGCCTGTAGGTGACCCGTCACGTCTGTATACGGCACAGCAGGGCAAACGCCAGGAAGACCTTCATGGGGTGCAGGTACTCCTTGTCGAAGACAATGACATGAACAGGTATATAGCTATGCAGAGCCTTAAACATTTCGGTTGTATAGTGACAGAGGCATTTAATGGCAAAGATGCCATTGACAAACTCAATAAAAAGGAGTTTGACATCATACTCATGGACATACAGATGCCCGTCATGGACGGTGTGGAGGCAACAAAGCTCATCAGACAGGATATGGCCATGACCATACCGATCGTCGCCCTGACAGCCAATGCCTTTAAGAAAGACATTGACCAGTATATGGCAGTTGGCATGAATGATTTTGTGACCAAGCCCTTTGAAGAGGTTGTGCTGTATAACACCATGATCAGCAATGTATCATTTAAGGAAAAAGCAGAAGACAATCTGAAGGAATCAGATCTGTATGATCTTTCCAAACTTTCGGAGATAAGCCGGGGAGACAAGGGTTTTATAAACCAAATGGTCAGGATATTCATTGAGCAGATGCCAAAATCCATTGAGGAGATGAAGCAAGCCATAGAAGAGAATAACCTGTACGGTGCAGGCAAGATAGCCCACAGGATCAAACCCGGCGTCGATAATATCGGAGCTGCTCTGCTCTCTCCTTTGGTCAAGGACATAGAATTCTTGGCCAGGGAGCTCGAAGCTGATCCGGCCAAACTTTCCGAGCTTACATCAAAACTCGATCACCTTACGCAAAAGGTGATTGCTGCCCTGAAGAAAGACTTTGGATTTGACTGATCATTAATCATCTGAGTGATGGTGACCACTGGCCTGTGACTGTTTGTTATCAGGCCTTATGAGATATTCCGGTACCCAAAATAACTGGTAAAAAAACGCATTCATATCTACCTGAAAATATCGCTTTTTTGGCATTGACATTCTATATTTTGCACCAAAATTCCATATTATGGAAAAAATTTAAAGAACACGTATTTTTAATAGTCTGATATACAGGTATTTGTAAATTGGCACACTCGTGGTTACTACTCATATCAAATTTGATATCCATGAGGCATTTATTTACAGCGTTGATTTTCTTTTTAACAATATTTTATACCTACGGACAAAATTGTCCGTATATAGAATTCAGAAACAACGGCAACGGGCAGTCCAATAACTGTCCAAATGTAAACGGCACACCCATGGCTGCAAACTTTGGCGGCACGCCATACGCTGTAAACTTCATTGGTATGGCAAAGACAGGAAATATCAGGTTTGTATTTCCCGGCACCATTACCAATCCTCCGGCCATTAAAAAGATATGGCTTGGCAGTACTTTATGACCTCAGAATAGAATTGAATGTATCAGACCTTCAGCCCGGACTCTATACAGTGCTGGGTGCCGATGAAAAAGGTACCTATTACAGAGGTATATTCATAAAGATATAAATGTTTGTCAATACGGGTTTTAATTGCCACCCGGTAAAAGTATCAGGTGGCATTATTTTAATTCCTTATGAAAACCAGCAAACTAATAAGTAACCAGATCCAGAGTGTGCATTATCCGTAACGGTGATGCTTAAAAAAATGTTTGTCAATACGGGTTTTAATTGCCACCCGGTAAAAGTATCAGGTGGCATTATTTCTAACTTATGATGATAACGGCCGATCAAAATCTGCAAAAAAATGCAGTCTCTCATTTTTACGTAAAGAACCGGTACTTTCTGAGAAGATTACCGGAATAATTGAAATTTGTCAATACGGGTTTTTATTGCCACCTGGTAAAAGTATCTGGTGGCATTTTTTATTTCAAACAATTACACGGATCTTAGATACTTTCAATGGCTTGGAAGTTTGATGATACGCCCTGCAATAAAAATTTGAATATTTTTTTATATAATATGTTCCTGTCATGTTTTTTTATTTAACTTTACGCTGAATACCCGCTATTGACGATCCTGATTTATTCAGGCATTGAAGTTTTCCAGGTCACAGATCGGTTCTGGCCTCAGTTTTTGGGCCAAATTTTTTTGTACAGTTTGTACGACTGATTATTTAGTCAGAGCTCTTTTTCAGTAATACCACGGCTTTGTTTGTAAGGCAAAGTCTGGATACGTATGAAATTTGTCAATACGGGTTTTTTTGCCACCGGATAGAAGTATCTGGTGGCTTTTTCATTTATGTTGCAATAAAAACAAACTTGTCTGAATTTGAATAATCCCTGAAGTAAATTATTGTTTGGAGAGCTATAGGGAGGGAGTTTTGATTATAATGGTCATTCCGTTTAATTAGTTAATAATAATATTGAAAATATTCAAAAAAAAATAAAAAGACCATCGAACAAAAATTTAATCGGGATGTTTTGGGTGCTCATGTCATTTTAGACCCCAATAATGTAAGAGTTTGTCAATACGGGTTTTTAGCCACCGGGTAGTGATATCCGGTGGTATTGTTAGGAATATTTTAGGTTCGCTTTAATAATTGTTTGTCATTACAGAGTTAGCCGCCTCAATTGTTCGGGGCGGCTTTTTTTTTGAATCAGTTCTTATAACTCCAAATATTTGTCATGTTGGGAAGGCATTCTGATTGCGAGGATCAGAGAAGAAATTGCTGTGATTGCAGAAGTCAAAATAAATGCCGCTGTTATTCCAAAAATGTCCGTGACAATTCCTGAAATTATGGCCCCTACAGCATAGCCAAGGTCCCCCATAACCGTAATGTACCAATACTTTCGGCCCGTTGTATTTGACTTTAAAAATGATTTTCGGCAATAAAACGAGGGCTATATCCTTTGTCCGGTTACCAATCCAAAGATAAAATCATTTGATGTGACCGATACGATGGAGTTGTATTTTTTCCTGTTTGGTAAGGAACTGCCTGTTGGCAAATGTCATCGACATGATGATCAATTGGTAAAAAAGTATGCCATAATTTGATTCTCCGAAGATACCAAATTCGGTAAACGAATTAATCAGAATAGGGATGAAAAGTCCGACCATAAACAGCTTATTGCCCTTGTCTTCATAATACATGCCCCGCAAGGTAAAAAAAAGCTGAAACAAGACCAGGGTAAGACCGACAAATCCTAAATTCATCAATACCTGCATGAAAGTATTGTGGGTCATTTTTCCGGGGTAGGTGTGGGTACTCTGGAAGTACTCCTTGTAGTCTATTCTCATAAATCCAAATCCAAGCCAGGGCTCCCGGGGGAGACCTTCGGTGATAAGTGCTTTCCAAAAAGGCAGTCTGCCTGTCATGGACATGATCTCTTCCATTCTCTCAGGGTCACCATCCTTTAGGACCACCTTCCATATTGCCGGAGGCGTTACAATGAGCATGCTGACAATGATGACTGCCTTTACCTGTGTCCTGTCTGACTGGAATACATGGAAAAGTATGACGGCCAGCACGCCTATGAGTGATGATCGGCTGCCGGTTTCTATGAGGGCATAGGTCATCACCAGGATGGTAACCACAAGCCAGCCCTTGCGTCCCGCATAGTACAACTCTGCGATCTGGCATGCCAGACCCACGCCTGCAAGCATGCCCAGTTCATTGGGATTCATCATGTAGCCACCGAGCCTGGCTTCTTCACCTCCGTGGGTCAATCTGAAAAATATATCGGGGGCTGCAAATTTGCCAATGACAAAAACCATGAGCAGCACAAATGCCGTATTGCCAGTAAGTTTTGTCAAACGTATGCCGTGCCCCGGAATATAGGTGTCAAGCAGCCTGACAGACTTTACAAAATAATATGAAAATACAAGTGTTTGTGTCGTCATGAACCACTGAAGGGCACTGTACCCTACATTGGTACTCCACATAAACGACGCAAATCCCAGGGTGAGATAACCAACATAAAGGAGATAGGACCCCTGTTTTTTCCACTCAAGGGTATCTACTGCCCTGTTTTTAACTATATTGAAATAAAGAAGGATGGCACCCGTCATCACCCCGAGCCTACCCACTACCTTTATGAGCCTGGTGATGGCTACGTTTTCGCTCCAGGTGAAGAAACAAGCAACCATGAGGAGAATTAGGATAAAAAGTATCCTTTCTGTTCGTTTTAGAAACAGTTTTGTTTCCGCATCCTGATCATATTTATGGTATGACAGCAAACTTCGGGCTTGGTTTTTTATGGTTTAAAACATTGGCATACATGGCTTCATATTTGGGCAGAAGACTTTCCCAGCTAAACATATCAATCACCATTTTCGTGCCATTAAATCCCATATTTTTCAGTTCTCCTTTTTTCCAGAGATCATACAAAACTGTAAGGGCTTCTGCAAGTTGCACTTCATTGCCGTCATCAATGGAGATTCCGGCATTTGCGGCAGCTATCTGATGGCCCAGATTGGTGGCTTTGGTGACGAGGCACGGTATACCTGTGGCAGCAGCCTCCAGCACAGACGCGGGCAGCCCTTCGTTTCGGGAAGGATGTGCAAAAACATCCAGAGAAGCCAGTATTTCTTCCTTTTCTGCTCCAAACTTACTTCCTGTAAAAACCATCTTTCCTGCAGCGAACAATTCTCCGGCCATCTGTTCCAGCCTTGGACGTTCCTCACTGTCACCGGTAATCCACAATTCTGCCTCAGGCATTTTGCCGGCTACCTTTCTAAACGCACTCACGAGCAGGTCCAGCCCTTTGGTGTATATGTCGAGCCTCCCGATGAAGCCTATTACAAATTTGCCTGCTGAAGGGTTTTTTTCTATGGTTTTGCCTGCAGTTTTGTAGCCATACGGCAATTCAATGATATTATTACCTGTGTATATCGTCCCCAGGCCTGATGTCTCACTTTGACCTATATGGTGAATTTTAGACGCCCCCTCGAGCAGGCTTTTTTCAAATAGTCTGAAATATATGTTCTTGATCCATTTGTTGCGTTGCATGGCAATGGTATTGTAGGCACCATGTGGAGTAAACACATACCCGAAACCTGCCCTGCGAAGAGCCGCAGCCACGGTTGAGAAAACAGGAACCCATCCGCCATGGATATGGAAAACGGTATCTGTTGGCTGCACACTGAGGGCTTCTGCAAATTTTTCAGGTAACCCAAATGGATTAGTTGATTTTCTGAAAAGTCTTGTGCGGAAAGGCCGCTTGCCAAAATTTTCTGTTGTATCTGCGGTGATACCCCAGACACTCACATTCAGACCATATTCTTTTTGTTGAATAGCCATTTCGTGTACCACTTTGTTTACGCCGTTCATCCTTTCAGGATTGGCCTTGCCCAGCACTATGTGAATGACTTCCATAATTGTATCTTGTTTTTTTGAAGATGATAATGCCAGTAGGTCATCATAAGCAACTGGCTGCCTATTAGTCCTGCCAGGGCACCTGTTATGCCCCAATGTACGATAAAATACCTGAATACCAGCAGGCTGAATACGAGAGAGAGCACTCCCCCCTGAAAAAAAAGATGGTTCTGGCCTGTGATACGTATCAGGATTCTCACCGGATAGTTGAGTATTATGACCACGTAAAGAAGAGTCATACCCAACATGGTCTGGATAAAACCGTCTGATGATTGCGGATCGTTTCGCAGGAAATAGTAGGTACCCCATGCCATGATGATCAATAAAACCATGAGCCCGCCCAGCAGCCTGACAGATTCAGTACGTATGGTGTGTACCGAACCTTCCGGGTCGTTTAGATATTCCCGGGCTGTCTTGGGGGTAAGGTAGTTTTCGTATGCCTGGAGTAGGAGATTAAAAATTCCAAAGACTGACTGCACAAGCCTGAACATACCCAATACAGCACTGCCGAGAAACATACCTGCAGTCATTATAAAAAAGTTACCGCTCCACCACTGGATCACTGACGCCGGAAGCAGCCATCTGGCTTGAAGTATGTTTTCACGGGCCATGTCCTGTATGCTTTCTTTCGTGAATTGTATTTTTAAACCGTAAAGCATAGCCTGCACTGCGAGTGATGGTAAAAAGGCAATTGCCATGATAAGGGTAACACTGGCTGGGTTTGGTGATAAAAAATAGATCGAAACAAAGGCTACTATATGGCTGATGCCAAGCAGAAGGGTGGTAAGGAGAAGGTATCCGGTTTTGCCGGTTGTCATAAACCATTTTCTGAAAAAGTCAAACCCCATAAAAACGGTACAGTATAAACCTCCGGCCAGGATTAGGTGATTTGAAACACCATAATAATGCGTTAAAACCGGAATGGCAGCGAGAGTTACCACTGACACAAGACCTGTCAGGGCCAGCAATGCCAGGATATTGAATGTCTTGTACGACCCATCTTCACCATATTTGCTGCTGTTGGTCTGCAGAGGCTGAATAATAGTCGCATAGGAGACGCTCAGACCCATATATGCCACAAGTACGACGCCGGCAAACAGACCAAAGTCCCTTACACCAACGAGCTTCGCCAGCACAAATGATGTGACAAGCGTGATGCCGCTGAAGATTGACTGCTCGGCCAGAAACAGCACCTTTTCGTTTTGTATGACCTTGCCGGCTTTCATAGTGCCTGTACAGTTTTTTCAGTGTGACGCAATTTTGCCAGAGCTGCTGCGATTCTTTTGATAAGTCCCGGCGAATAATTCGCTCTGTTAAGTATGAAATGAGGCCTTACTGCGTTGTATTCTGCTGCTATTTCATTGATAGTGGCAATATTACCGGCAGAGGTCAGCCTGCTGTCAGTTACAATGAAGTTGACATCGGAATATTTCAGAAAAACAGAGGAAAGTACTCCGTTATGCAATTTTTCGTTGCTTACCAAAACCTGGTCATATTCGTTTAGCCATTGTTTTTTGAGGATTTCCATGGATTCCGGCCTGGAGCCGTTGTATACCTCAGAAAGGTCCGCTACAGAAATGCGGGGGTCTTCGGTCCGGTATCTGGCGGCAAATGAACCTTCCACATCTACGATAAGGGTGCGGCTGCCGGCTGCTGCCATGGCTTTGGCCATATTTGCCAGGTGATAGTGGTGAAACTCCCTTCCTGTAAGGCTGCTGAATGCAGCCATCTGTCCGGGACGGATTATCTCTCTGACCTGGAGCTCTATGAGTTTTCGTCTGAAAAACTCGGTTTCCGATGCCTTGGTCCTGAACTTTTCTGCCAGATAGGCAACCGGGATGTTGCTCCTGGTCTCAAGCCCATCTTCTGTGCGAATGGATGGTGAAATCATCTCCCGGGCTGCAATAGCGGCTATCCCCAGAAACAGGCCCAGAAGCAATGAAACTATCTGGATAATTGTTCGGTTTGGTGAAACCGGTGTTGCCGAAACCGTAGCCGGGCTGAGTATCCTGTGAAATGAATATTTGGCTGCCTTGGCCACATCAGCCTCAATTTTTTTATTGTTGAGAAACAGGTATGAGCTTTGATAAAGTTCAAATTCCCTGTTCATGATAGTCATCAGTTTTTCTTTTTCGGGGAGGCCAATGAATACTTTTTCGGCCTCGGTTATATCTGCCAGCAGGTTGTTGTATTTGGTTTGTATGTTGTTGCGGGTGTTGTTTATACTTTCCTGCAGGTACGACGTGTAGTCGCCTATTTTACGGTCTATGGACCTCACCCTTTCATCCTCTTCTTTATAGGTAATAAGGAGTTCCTTTTTTTCTGACTGCAGCTCCTTTATCTTCTTGATCATTTCGGTTGATAGTAAATCGGTAAACGCTTCAAAATTAGGTGCAAGGGTCAGGAAATTGTCCTTTCCTTTACTAATGTAATCATTTAGTTGATCTATCGCTTCAAGGTTCATCTTAAGATTGGTCTGTTGTATCTTTAACTGTGAGATCTTACGCAGGTCAGTCTCGGTTTCCTGCCGGATGTTGATGATGTTGTTTTTGTCCCGGTAGTCCTGGATTTTGTTTTCAGAATTCTGAAGCCGTGCAGACATGTCGTTTATCTGGTTCTTCAGGAAATTGGATGTTATGTCAGCCGATTCATACTTGATTCTGATGTAATCATGTATATAGTTGTCAGCCACCGTATTGACTATGATGGCTGCTTTGGCGGGGTTTGCAGATTTGTATGATATCCTCACCACCGGTACATCTTTGTCCACGGAGGTTATATCCAGTCCAGACTGCAATTCAGCAACCAGACTTTCCCTGCTTTTTAATTCAAAAATATAATGATCATTGATTTTATACTTACCGGCATTGTCGCCGGGCCTGCGGCCTACCATAAGTTTGACACCATTCAGCAGTACTGACTCGTCCAGGTGCCCTTTAGTCACTTGGCCGCCAGGCATCATAAATGTAATATCGGTTGTGTCACTGATAATCATCTCTACCGGAATCCTGTACAAGGGCGAAGCATCCCCAGATACCTCGATTCTGACAGGGCTGTCATCAAAAAGTTCAGCTTTTCTAAGCTTGCCTTTGCGGTGAAGGGAAAATTGCATACCCAGCTGGTCAATAACCTTTTCCAGAATTACCCTGGATTTCATGACCTCAATCTCGGCAGCTATTTTGGTTTCACTGGCAAAAACGTCGAGGTCCTTAAACAGGTTGTTGCCAGGTACTCCTTCATTGATGTCAGCCAGCCTCAACTTGGCTGTGCTTTCATACATTGGGACGGCATAGGAAAGGTATTTGCTGGCCAGCCACCATGCCAGTGCTGCCGAAAGCAGGATAAGGGGCAGGGCGGTGATATAGGGTCTGAAATGTTTCATTGTCGGGACGGGTTTTGTTATTTTTCAAAAAGCTCCAAGCAGGATAGCAGCTGCAGTGGCTGATGAGGCAAAAGGTATTATAGTTGAAATTCGCTTGTCAAAATCCTTGTGTTTCTTTGAAGGTGCAATGATTACATCGCCCGGATGGAGCTGGAGATTTACCATAGCAATGTCACCGGAGGCGGTAAGATCCAGTTTGGCCATTTTAACTTTGCCATCAGGACCGTTTCTGAGTACGCGGACCTTGGTGAGGTCGGCATAAAATTCAAAACCTCCGACCTTGGCCACCATTTCAAGTAAGGAATTGTTGTCTTTATCGACATGTACTACTGCAGGATTCCTGAATTCTCCTAGCAGGGTTATCTCTTTGTTCATGATTTTAACATCCACGATCGGGTTTTGAACCCACTTTCCGACCAGGGTGCGTAAGGTGTCCTTAAGTTGAGGTACTGTCATACCTGTCACCTTCATTTCGCCTATGCGGGGAACGGATATCTCGCCCCTGGCATCTACCAGTAGCCATTTGCCATAGACTTCATTGGAATTGTAGATGCCGTACACCGAACCAATGCTCATGTCTTCCTGGCCCCAGACCGATATGTTCACCTTGTCGTCGACCCTGATACTGTGCTGATAGTTCGGGTTATAGGCAAATATAGAATCCGTTTTAGATTGCGTTCTGCTTTTATCTACAAAAAGGTTTTGTGTTTTGCATGACATCATTGTCCATGCCATTGAGGTTAATGCGAAGTATAAAAGTATTTGTTTCATGTCTTTTACGGGGGTGATGCGGGCTTAAAAAAATACGGTGGTCATTCTTTTTAAAAAAGAAGGCTTTTGTTTGACGAGCCTCTCTTCGATTACGTCTATCTTGCCGAGGGCTTTCTGGATCTCTTTGTCAGCATTTTCGTTTTTGATGACATAATCAAGGGCTCCGTATCTGAGTGTGTCAAGTGCCATTTTCATGTCCTCCTGTCCGGAAACCATAATGATGTATGCGTCCGGCAACACCCTCTTGATCTTTTTGAGTACCTCAAAGCCATTGAGCTTTTCCATTTGGATATCCAGCAGGATTACTTTGGGCTTCAGATGAAGGTGGTTGAGGGCATCCACTCCGGAGGTAAACATGGTTACATCGGTATATCCGTAGTCTGAGACTACCTTCTCAAAGAGGTTGGCTGTAAAAACATCGTCATCAACGATAAAGCATTTGTGGTTTGCATTGGAATTCATATCATTTATTTTTATGCCAATACATAGTCTAAACCCGTGCCAATGATCTAATATATTGAAAAACAAATAATTACGCTAAATCGATGTATTCAGTGTTTCCAAATATTGGAATGTTGTCTTATAAATGGATATTGTCATTTTAATGGGAATTCAGCCTTCTTGTAAGGTTTACAGGCTTCCGGCATGGGTTATGGCCTGAATACCACCAGGCCTTCCAGCAGTTCCTCCATTCTCAGCATATGGAGGTTTTCGTCAAATTCTGCGTCAAATACAAAATGCTTTCCTGCTGCACAATACTGGTAGATATGCCAGTCGGTAGGTGGGGTATCCAGGTGTTCCAGGTCTCTTTCGTCTATCCAGTAGAAGTCACCCTCATCGCAGGCCGGCTGATCAAAATATTCGGTCTCTGCCAGGTAGATGTAGCTTATCCAATTATAGTCTGTGGGTGAGGATTCGGTCAGTATACCACAAAAAAACGGATCGCGGATAACCATGCCTGTCTCCTCCTGTATCTCACGTATCACAGCTTGTCCGGGTGACTCAAAGGGTTCTATCTTTCCGCCGGGAGGTACATACTTTCCTGCGTTTGGCATTTTTGATCGCTTCAGCAGCAGGTATTTGTCACCGGACCGAATGATACAAAAAACAGCCGCCTTCTTTAAACCCTGGCTCATGACCCATTGATTTTATGCCCCAAGATAGGCCATTCAAGGATTTTTTTTTCTTTCGTGCAAGAACACAACGGATGTTGTCCTGGATAGCGGTAAAAAAATATCAGTAAGCCGCAACTATAAAGGAGGAATAAACACCAGCTTTATCGATTTCGATCCGGATGGGTGATTTTCTGGCAGTAGCAATAGATGTCCGGTAAAATTAATAATTGTTGCAACAAATATTAATTGGGCTTTGTTTACATTTGATACATCAGTAATCTCATGGACAGAAAAACGTTTCTCCAATCCCTTGGTTTGGGTACTTTGATGGCAGGGGCCGCAGGGCTTTCGGCCCTTGAGAAAATAGCAGACCGCTCGGGCCGGACCGATCGAATGCCTGTCCTTTTTCTCGGACACGGCAGTCCTATGAATGCCATTGAAGAGAATGAGTTTGTGCGGGGGTTTAGAGCGGAGGCATCAAGGTTACCTGAGCCTAAGGCCATTCTTTGCGTTTCAGCACACTGGTATACTCGTGGTACCAAGGTCACTGCCATGGATATGCCGAGGACAATTCACGATTTTGGCGGCTTTCCACAGGAACTTTATCAGGTGAGCTACCCTGCACCGGGATCTCCGTCACTTGCAGGCACTACTGCGGAGCTGCTTAGTCCCCTGCTAGTAGAGCAGGATCACAGCTGGGGTCTGGATCATGGGGCCTGGAGCGTCATAAAACACCTCTACCCTCAGGCCAATGTGCCAGTCATTCAGATGAGCATAGACTACACCCGGGATGCATTGTATCATTATGAGTTGGCCGGCAGACTTTCGGCCCTGAGAGAAAAAGGAATTCTTATAATCGGCTCCGGCAATATTGTGCATAATCTGGGATTGGTTGACTGGGCAAATCTGGACAGGACAGGCTATGGATATGATTGGGCCATGGAGGCCCGCGAAAAAATAAACAATTGGGTGACAGAAGGCGATTTTAATTCGCTTATTCGTTACCGCGAACAAGGCAAGGCTATAAACCTCGCAGTACCTTCTCCTGACCATTTTCTGCCGTTGGTGTATACTCTTGGACTTAAGAAAGGGGGTGAGCAGGTGTCTCTGTTTAACGATGTATTGCTCGCCGGGTCTCTGAGTATGACCTCGGTCAGGGTAGGGTAGGCAAGGCATGGCAGCACACTGCGACGACAAAATAATGTCATTTTTTGCGGTGGAAACTGCTTTACAGTAAATTCAAATAACAAGATTGAACTTTTTACGGACAATCATTGTCCTATATAAAGGGTGTTTTAGATTAGTAAGGATCGGAAAATCATTAAAGGGTAGGGTATTTTTATCATAAATCGAATCGGCACTCCTAATAGTGTTATAATTCATCGTATGCGGCAATTAAAGATCACAAACAACATTACCTCCCGGGAAAGCCTCGCCCTGGACAAGTACCTTGTGGATATAGGTCGTATAGATCTTCTCACCATAGAGGAAGAGGCAGAATTGGCCAGGAAAATACATCAGGGAGATGAGGCTGCACTGGAAAAACTAACCAAAGCCAATCTGAGGTTTGTCGTGTCAGTGGCCAAACAGTATCAGAATCAAGGGCTTTCGCTGGCTGACCTTATCAACGAAGGCAATGTGGGCCTCATGAAAGCTGCCAAAAGATTTGATGAGACCAAAGGTTTTAAGTTTATATCCTACGCAGTATGGTGGATCAGACAATCGATCCTGCAGGCTATAGTTGAGTACTCCAGGATGGTACGTCTTCCTCTCAACAAGATGACGGCGTACAATAAAGTAAATGACGCCTGGGTGGCCTTTGTACAAAAAAATGAGCGTGAGCCCACGTACGAGGAACTTGCCGAGATCCTTGGCGTAGCAGAAAAAGACATTGCTGTCATGCTGAAGGGTGGCAACAGGCACATCTCCGTAGATGCACCTATCGGTGATGATGAAGGGGCCCTAACGATGGTTGACATGATGAGTTTGGGCGAAGAAGACTCTCCGGACTTAAAGCTTATGGAAGAATCCATCCGCAAAGAGGTAGTTGAGGGCCTGGAGATTCTGTCACCCAGAGAAATACAGGTAGTCTCTGCCTACTACGGGCTAGACGGCACCAAGCCCATGACCCTTGAAGAGATTGGAGAAAGATATGATCTTACGCGGGAGCGTGTGCGACAAATCAAGGAAAGGGCCATCCGACGTATGCGAAAATCCATCAACAGGAATGCTATAAAATCGTTTCTAAGCTGAACAGCAGAATAAATGCTGAAATTCTAATTTGTCATACCGAAGAAGGAGCTTAGCCAATTTCTTTCTACATTTGTGACATTCAGCAAGCAAATTGCTCCGATGACCATAGCAGATTTTCTTCAGTTTATGTTTCGTTTGACTGTGTCAAATTCCACCCTACTTCGGGATTTGCCCTCACTTCAGAGAGAACTCGGTCCAAATAAACAGATGCTCATCCCTTACAGCCGCGAAGAAGTGGAACTGCTGTCGATGACCCAGACAAATGTCAAGAAGAAGGGTGGCTTCACCAAGTTGGTTACAGGAATGTTTGACACTATATACTTCGAACATTTGCTGGCATTTGCTATGAAAACCTATTCAACCGGCAATAAATTGATCCTGATTGCAAGCTCAGAGGACGAATTTATCTATCTACGCAGAAACAATACGACCCACGTGTACATCAACCAGCGTGAACTAGGGGTCTTGACTCCGGATGACAAACTGTACAATACCAGGGGCCAGTTGCTGGCCACCATTGACGGAGCCGATCATCTGCCCAATCACTCAGTTTTTATCAGGGACAAGAACATGGGGTTTGTCAATAACCCCAAATTTCGCACAACGACCACATCCAGGGCTTTCAGTCTTTTGTCCCAAATGAATGATGAGGATACCATGATTTTTCTTGCCCTGACACTTATGAACCTGGTGGAGGAGGCTCAGCTTTCAAAGAAGCTGTAATGCCAAACTTTCAGTATTTTTGATTTAATATTCATATTATAAACCCGCTTTTTTATCATGAATTTTAAGAAATGTTGCCTGTTTTTGTGCTTTTTATTTGCCTCAATTATTATAAAAGCTCAGTTTACACAAACAAGA
>JAGVTV010000016.1 GCA_019136675.1 Bacteroidota bacterium | reverse complement strand
CAGACACACCCTATGCATTTGTTACAACAGATAAGAATCATGTAACCTGCTGATATATATCAATTGCCCCTTGACTATTCTCCCTTTACTTCGCACCTGATTTTATTATTTCATTGCACAAAAACAAAGATCATGGCAGGCGAAAAATATGTCTACAGCTTCGGAGGCGGCAAAGCCGACGGAAACGAATCCATGAAAAACCTCCTGGGTGGCAAGGGTGCCAACCTCGCAGAAATGGCAGGCCACCCAAATCTGCAGTTGCCGGTACCCCCTGGCTTCACCATCACCACTGAGGTATGTACCTATTATTACGACAACAACAAAACCTATCCTCCGGTCCTCAGGCAGCAGACCCTGGATGCCCTCGCACAGATAGAAAGCCTCATAGGCAGGAAATTTGGAGATACAGCCAATCCCTTACTGCTGAGCGTAAGGTCAGGGGCCAGAAGATCCATGCCGGGTATGATGGACACCGTCCTCAACCTCGGCCTCAATGATGACACCATCAAGGGTCTCATTGCCCAGACCGGCAACGAACGTTTTGCCTATGATGCATACAGAAGGCTGGTCATGATGTACGCCGATGTGGTCATGGAAAAAGCCGCCGGCGTAGAACCCAAAGGCGGCAAAGGCATCAGAAGGGTACTCGAGGACATCATGGATCAAGTCAAACACACCAAAGGCTACGAAAACGACACAGACCTGAAAACCGAAGACCTAAAAAGTCTGGTTAAGGAGTTCAAGGCCACCGTCCTGAAGACACTCGGAGTAGCTTTTCCCGAAGATCCGTTCGATCAGCTGTGGGGCGGCATCGGAGCCGTATTCGGAAGCTGGAACGGCAAAAGAGCTGTCGAATATCGCAGAATAGAAAAAATTCCCGATGAGTGGGGTACCGCTGTCAATGTTCAGGCTATGGTCTTTGGCAACATGGGCGATGACTGTGCCACAGGTGTGGCTTTCACCCGCAATCCCGGAAACGGAGACAACCATTTTTACGGCGAATACCTGGTCAATGCACAGGGCGAGGATGTGGTCGCAGGTATAAGGACCCCCGGTCCTATCAACAGCCACTCCAAAAATGCCCAAAGCAAACATATGCCGGCACTGGAAGAAATAATGCCCGATATTTACCGGGAACTCGATACCTTTCAGAAAAAACTGGAAAAACACTACCATGACATGCAGGACATCGAGTTTACCATCGAAAAAGGGAAACTTTATATGCTGCAGTGCAGGGTCGGAAAACGAAATGGTGTCGCATCTGTCAAGATGGCCATGGACATGTACAGCGAAGGCCTCATAGATAAAAACACCGCCATCATGAGGGTAGCCCCCAATCAGTTGGTCGAGTTGCTACTCCCACGCCTGGACCCTGAAGTGGAAAAAGCATCAACCCCGATAGCCAAAGGACTACCCGCAGGCCCTGGAGGTGCCATGGGACGCATAGTCTTTGAATCTTCCAAAGCTGTGGAATGGGCTGAAAAAAAGATACCGGTGATCCTGGTACGCGATGAAACCTCTCCGGAAGACGTGGACGGTATGCACGCCTCCAGGGCCATACTCACCAGCAAGGGCGGTATGACCTCACATGCAGCCCTGGTCGCTCGCGGATGGGGAAAATGCTGCATCGTAGGCTGCAATGATATAGAAATCAATACCGCCTCCGGCATCCTCAAAGCCAAAGGCGGTGTCACACTGCACGAAGGCGACTGGATAAGCCTCAATGGTACAACAGGTAACGTATTCCAGGGAGAACTCCCCCTCGTCTCTGTCAACATTGATGAGAATGAGTCCTACCGCAGCCTCATGAAACTCGTGGACGGAACCAAGGTGCTGGAAGTCAGGGCCAATGTGGAAACTCCCGAAGACGCAAACCACGCCATTAAGTTTGGGGCGACAGGTATCGGGCTCTTCAGGACAGAACACATGTTTTATGGTGAAAACAGCGAAAAACCGCTCTTCCTCCTCCGCAAGATGATCGTCAGCGACACCGAATCAGAAAGACGGGTAGCCCTCGACGAATTGTTTGAATTCGTAAAAAAAGACATCAAGGACACCATGCGGGTCATGAATGGCCACCCGGTAACCATCAGGCTCCTGGACCCTCCGCTGCACGAATTTGTGCCGCATGACAAAGCCAAAATCTCCGAACTCAGTCACGAGCTTGGCATCAGGATAAGCACCCTCAAGAAAAGAGTACTTGCTCTTCACGAAAACAACCCGATGCTGGGCCACCGCGGCGTGAGACTCGGTGTGAGCTACCCTGAAATCACTGAAATGCAAATCAGAGCCATACTCGAAGCGGCTGCCGAACTTATAAAGGAAGGCAAAAAAGTATTTCCGGAGATCATGATCCCTGTCACCTGCACCGTAAACGAATTGAAGCATCAAAAGGAAATCGTGGCCAGGGTATACAAGGAGGAACTTGAAAAATCAGGGCTGGAAAAGATAGATTATGCCTTCGGTACCATGATCGAAATACCAAGAGCCGCCCTCAAGGCCAACCATATGGCCGAAGAAGCTGAATTCTTTAGCTTTGGTACCAACGACCTTACTCAAATGAGTTTTGGTTTCAGCCGCGATGATATAGGAGGCTTCCTGCCCATCTATCTGGACAAGAAGTTGCTTAAAAATGATCCATTTGTGACCATAGATCAGGAAGGCGTGGGTGAGCTTATCAAAATAGGTATTGAACGGGGACGAAGTGTACGGCCTCACCTCGAAGTAGGTATCTGCGGCGAACACGGCGGAGATCCGGAAAGCGTTAAATTCTGCCACAGGCAAGGTATGAATTATGTGAGTTGTTCACCGTTTAGAGTGCCTATCGCAAGGCTCGCAGCTGCTCAGGCGGCCATTGAATTTCCCAGATAATTAATATTTAGAATACAGTCCATAAACCCCAAATGCAATTCAAAAAACCCGGTCCGTAATGGTTCCGGGTTTTTTTATTACTGCCATGTCATAAGGGATGTCTCCACCTTGACGACCAGATAAAAAAGAGTGAGGGACAGGAGCGGGCATCACGCACAGCGGGATAAAGCGGATGGCCCGACCCTGACCCACGGTCAGGGGCACTCCCAAAATACTTTTACAAAATGATCAAAATCGAACGGAAACAGTTTTTAGAATTACCTTTGCAAAAACCTAAAATCTCATGATTGACAACCGCCATGCCGCTATCGGACTGCTGGCCATCCACCACATAGGTTGCAAAAGCAGGGGTGAGGAGCTCGCCTACTCGGCGTCAGCATTAAATCTCTTAGATGACGGCCTGCGTGACACACTGGTCCGGTTTTTTACGGCACACTTCCGGGAGCCGGAATATTTTAGGTTTACATGGGCAGGAGACGAGGTGGTACTCAACCCGTTATACAATTTTGTCTCCAATGTCTTTGATGACCCCACTTGCCTTCACGAACAGTCGGTGCATATCGCGAGGCGTCTGTATGATGCCGGAGACCACCCCAATATCAAGGAAGGTGATCTCCTTGTGGCTTATATCACAGGCCTGCTCAGGGAAGGCGAGGCTGTGGATGCCATAGGCATAATAAAGGTAGAAAACAGGGAAACTTTCCTCAGGACTACCCAGGATGGCCATACATTTGACCTGGCTATGGAGTCCGGTATTGCCACGACCAAGGTAGACAAAGCTTGCCTCGTGCTTAATAGCGGCAGGGACGACGGATATATGGTCCTCAATATCGACCACAGCAACCGTAACAGGGAGGCTCTTTACTGGCGGGATGAATTTCTGCACCTTACACCGAGGAATGACAACTATCAGCAAACCAAAAACTATATCCAGGTAACCAAGGAGTTTATTAAAGAAAGGATGCCAGCTGAATTTGAGACAGACAAAGGTAGTGAGGCCGCCATAATGGGAAGGTCATTTGAATATTTTAAAAACAATGAAAAATTTGATGCTCAGGAATACGAAGTGAAGGTATTTAAAGACAACAAGGTGGTAGAGGCTTTTCAGGATTTCCGGCAGGATTACGAAGGTTACCGGTCTGTGACCCTGGCTGACGAATTTGATATTTCAGAGCCCGCAGTCAGAAAACAGTCCAGGGTTTTTCGCAGTGTCATCAAGCTGGACAAAAACTTCCACATCTACGTACACGGCGATAAAAACCGCATTTTTAAGGGCACGGACGATGATGGCAGGAAGTATTATATGCTCTACTATGATGAGGAGGCTTGACAGCCGTCAATCGGCTTTTTCAATGTAAAGTTTCTTTTCATTTTCCAACACCTCTATCTCCCTGTCCGCCTTCTCCCCTAGATATTTCAGGCTGTTAATCAGATCCCTGATATTGGCAATGTTTTGGTCAATGCACTTAATGGCCCGGGTAAGATGGGTGTTGCTGCCCCATCCGCTTATGACCTCCTGGTGAATACTGGCTACAAAACTCGTAAATGGTCTGTAGTCGACCTTGGCCGAAAGTCCCTCGTTGATGGCTTTCAGGTCCTGGTCAAGTTCTTGCATAAGATAGTCTATCATAGAGATTACCTGCCTGGACCCTGCAAAAAATTTTTTTCGCTGGTACGATATGTAGTCCCTGGTTATCGTAAAATCAGTCCATGGGTCAAGTTTTGAAAGGGACTCATGTACGGAAAACAGATATTCGATCAGTTTTTTGGCCGATACGTCTGCTTCCGTGATCAGTTTCTTTTGTGATATGAGGTTTTGTGTCTTTCGGTCCAGATTAAGTAATGCATTGCGAAAAGTATGTCCGGGATCAGCAATGATCTCTATCTTTTTTTCTTCCAGGTATTTTTCAAAATAACCCATGACCTCAGGTTTGGTCACCACCTTTTTTACCAGGAGTTCTTTTTCATACTCCAGCACCCTGATCTTATTGGCTACATCATCATAATCGAGTACAGCATCAAGGTACTCCTGCTTTTCCTTGGTGATCCTGGTGCCTATATCGCCCAGGATCTTGTGGAACAGGTGGGCCGTTGACATTTTTTCAAGTTTTTCCACATCACGGTATTCCTCATCCATCCTGGAAGCCCGGACCGCCAGATCATTCAAAAGGTCAGCGATCAGGTGCTCTACAATGACAAGCCTTTTTTCTGCTTTTTCGATGGCTTCAAGTTTTACTCTTATAGCTGACAGCTGCTGTTTTCTTTCAGTCATATGGAGAAAAATATTTTTACAAATATAGACAATATTATGTGCTGATATCATGTTTAAGATTAACTTTGCATCACAAAGTACTTTATAATAAAAACCTATTTTATTTATGCAGCATCACAGGACCAGTAAGCCCGAAGAAGATATCAGCCATATCAGACAAATGATGGAAAGGTCCACTTCCTTTTTGTCACTAAGCGGACTTTCAGGAATTTCAGCCGGCCTGATAGGTATGGCGGGATTTTTGGCTGTATATTATATCATCAGCACCAACGGTTTGGGATATTCTGACCTGAAGGAAAATCCATACAGTGTCCCACTCACACTCCGCATCCTGGCTGTGGCCTGCCTGACCCTGGCTGCCGCATTGGGTTCTGCTTTTTATTTTACCCAAAGGAAGGCTAGGAAGACAGGTCAGTCCCTTTGGTCAAAACCAGCCAGAAATGCCTTAACTGCCTTTGCCCTGCCTGTATCTTCCGGGGGGCTTCTCTGCCTGATCCTGATTTGGCACAGGCTGCTGTTTCTCGTTGCACCTCTTACCCTTGTTTTTTACGGTTTGGCCCTTACGGGAATGTCACGGCATACACACAGAGAGGTCTACTGGCTCGGAATATGTGAGATCGCCCTGGGCATTTTTGCCTGTATGATTCCGGGTTATGGCCTTATATTTTGGATGCTGGGGTTTGGTGTCCTGCATATAGTATACGGTGCCGCACTGTACAAAAAGTATAAATAAGACCGTGAACGATATCGATATAAAAGGCCTCAACAGGGATTTTGAAAGCCGGGTACGACTGGGCATCATGTCCGTACTCACTGTCAGCGGGGAGGTGACCTTCAACGATATGAAGCAGATGCTTGACCTGTCTGACGGCAATCTGTCAAGCCATGCCAATGCCCTGGAGCAAAACGGCTACATTGAGGTCAGGAAATCATTTGCCGGGAAAAAGCCGCAGACCCTGTATATTATCACAAAATCGGGCAGAGATGCCTTCAGCAGACATATCGAAGCCCTCTCCAGGATGATAGGAAAAATATAATCATTTATCAACTAAACATATTTTTAATACCTCGAAAGCTAACACTGATGGAACAGAATTTTTTAGACTTCTTCAACCGCTCCGGCACCAGAATTACCCTCAAACTTGCCCTCATCTTCTTCTTAGTCATCATCCTGCTCATCCCGAGGGCAATGATTATGGAACTTGTCACTGAACGAAAATCCCTCAGCAGCAGCGTCACCCGGGAGGTGTCTGACGGATGGGGTGGCGACCAGACTTTCACCGGGCCCGTGCTGGTGATTCCTTATCAGAAATGGACCGACCAGGAAGACAAATCCAGGCCAAAGATCATGACCAAACAAGAACTGATTATTTTTCCTGATTCGACAGATATGAATGGTACACTGGACACCGAAACCAAGCACCGCAGTATCTATGACGTGCTGCTGTACAGGACATCAGTTGCTTGTTCCGGCACCTTTACCCTGCCGGATCCTGCCGTTACAAAAATACAACCGTCAAACCTGCTTACCGATGAAGCGTATGTCGTAATGGGACTCTCTGATGTACGGGGTATCTCAGAAAAAATCAGATTTTCCTGGGAGGAAAACCCCATCACCTTCAGTCCCGGAATGGAAAATATATCTTTCAATTTTTTATCCAAATCCCAGGCAGGTACGGCTGACAGCCAACCCGCCGCAGCAAAAAACATAAGCAGTGGACTGAAATCTCCGGTTGTCCTCTCCCTGGACAAAAAGACCTACCGGTTTGCGGGAAATATCAACTTCAGAGGCAGCGGAAGCCTTAATTTTGCCCCGCTGGCACGGACCACCACAGTTACGGTGTCTTCGTCCCACCCTGATCCTGTTTTTTCCGGCAGCTTTCTGCCCGAACACAAGGTCAGTTCCTCGGGATTTAATGCAACATGGAAGGTACTGGAATACAACCGTTCCATTCCGGAGTTTACTACAGAGCAGCAGACAGTTACTGTGAGTGATGCCACATTTGGAGTAACCGTAAAAAACATCCTGGACCATTACAGCAAAACCGAAAGATCAGGCAAATACATGATCCTGTTTATAGGCCTCACTTTCCTGGTGGTACTGATAACAGAGACTGTCCTTAAGATCAGGGTACACATCTTCCAATACCTGCTGATAGGAATTGCCCTTGCAGTGTTTTTTACTCTGCTTCTTTCTATTTCGGAGTTTCTGGGATTTGATAAGGCTTATTTGATAGCTGCCTCGGCCACTGTACTTCAGATCTTCCTGTACAGCCTGGGAATGTTTAAAAACCGCAAGAGCAGTTTATTGCTCCTTGCATTGCTTGTGAGCCTCTTTGCATACATTTATCAGCTCATCCGGCTCGAAAATACAGCCTTGCTGGCCGGCTCTGTGGGACTCTTTGTCATAGTGACTGCAACGATGTACATCACCCGAAAAGTCAGGTGGCTTGAATCCGGCTCAGGCGAAGTCGAACCATAGCCCGGCAGAGAAAAAAAAGAGTGGTGGCATAATGCAGTCGTTGTCTTACACTAACCAGCTATGGATCACTTTGCCGGTTTAACGACAACCTGGTGTACCTCAGTGAGTTTTCGCTGTATATCGTGTATTTTTTCTTCCAGCATATGGTTAAAGGTCAGCTTCGAGTCAGAAAATCCCAGGTGACAGTAGTACTGCCATATCTCTCCTATCTCTTCATACCTGATGGTATATGGGAGATAGGATTCATTGTCAGAAATCAACACCAGCCTGCTGTGTGTGTGGTCGTTCCTGACACGCTTGTACACCACGCCTTCAGATTTGCTGATGACAACGTACGTTTTATCATTTTTAATATCCCGCAGATGTTCGACATAGGCACAAATGACGATGCTTCCCGGTTCCATGGGAAGCATCGAGTCGCCACGAATCTCAAATCCCCGGTAAGTTCCTTGCGGTATATTTGGAAAGGATATCTTGGGCAGGTCACGGATATACTCAGGGTCAGCAAATGACTCAAGATAGCCGGCCTCTGCCTTGGTTTCCACTAGTTCTATGTTGCTGTTGTTGTCAGCATCTACCGATATAGCCAGCACCCTCAGTTCCTTGTTTCGTATGATTTCAAGGTCCCGGTGGCTAAGGTTGGTTTTCAGCAGGTCGTCAATGGATACATCAAAGATGTCAGATAAACGTATGAGCCCTTCGATGCTTACCTGTGTATGCCCTCGTTCATAATCGCTGAGCGACGACCTGGGTACGGCCAACTTGTCAGCCAGCTCCTGCTGTGAATATTTGTGCTTGTTTCTCAGGTATTTGATGTTTTGGCCTATCATAAGTTTGTGTTATAAATTGGTTGGTACAAATGCGTCTGTTCTTTTCATTACCAGGTTAAAACCTGACACAGCTGCCTCAGAGCCGTTGACAAGGATGGAGAGCTGGTGCGGTCCGGCATAATGTTTCCGAGTGGTAAGGTCTGCCAGCCGGTGAGTCTTATTCCAGTATACCTTGTGTCCGGGAGCCAGTGTCCTTTCGGCTATTTTAAATATTTTCCTTGACTGGTTTCCGTTTGATTTCATGAACCATATTCCGTATTCTACCCTGTAAGCCGAGGTCGTATCCCCTGTATTGGCCAGGGTAAACTCAAAACTCAGGCTTTCGCCAATGGCCGGTTTGTCCTTGCTGATCGTGAGGCCGGTGACCTGATATGCCGCATGCCGGTGATGTCCAAAAAGGCCGAGGGTCTCTTCGTCTCCGTTTTTCAGCAGGGTTCTTGCAGCTTTTTTAAGCATTTTATCCGTCCTGCTGCTTTTTCCCGACCATTTCCGGATAAGGTCCTTTACGAGCACGGGGTGGTCTTTGGAGATGTCATTGAGGTTGTTGGCCACACTAGTCAGCACATAATCAGAGGGATCTTCCTTTAGCTGTTCCAGTACCGGAATAATGGGTGATGGGTCCTTGACCAGGTGCCTGAGCTGCTGGCCCCAGGGAAGCCGCGGGCGGCATCCTTCTGAGGCGTATCTTCGGACATTGGGATCAGGGTGATGGGTCCATGCCAGCATTTGCTGCATCATTTCCACCGGATATCTGACAAAAAACGCCCTGCCTGCAAACTCAAAACTGGTAAACGAGGTGATCTGCTCTATGGCTGCGAAAGATGTCTCCGGATCGTCGATCCCTGATTCTGTGATGATATCGGCAAGGAAGATATACTCCAGATTCTGGTTTCGTATGCCTCTGGCCCGGAGCAGTCTGATAAGCTCCAGGATGGCTGCCACCTTATGCTGAAGGCCTGTTGGCAACCACTTCTGTGTAATGTGGGTTAGATAGGCCATCCTTTGTTTAAGCTCCAGTGAGGCCCAGTGCGGTGTGCCAAAAGCTTCCATAAACCGTCTCCGGTCAAACGAAGGCAAAACCTCTTCCAGGGCATCGGCATAGGTCTTAAAAAATGAATCGTTGTAAATGTATTTAAGGAGTTCTGCCATATGGACCTAAACGTGGTTATTTATGCAAATATAAGGCAGTTTTTATAAGTTGTCGTATTTTACGTCACTTTTTTGACGTATTTTATTACATTGTTTTTAAAAGCTTTCACCAGTTTTTTGTCGTTCAGTGCAATATAAGCAACCGGATAAGTCAAAGCGAAAATAATTTCTTCACAAAAACAATACACTCCCGTCCGTGTTTCATTGGCCAAAATCCATAAAACATGTTTGGTATTTTCAGAAAAAAAAGCAAAACAGAGGTCCTGATGGAAAAAGTCAGAAAACTGCAGGAGGAGGCTTACAGACTTTCATCAACCGACCGTAAAGCCGCCGATGCAAAGACCTTGGAAGCAGAAGAATTGCTAAAAGAAATCGAATATTTGGCTGGTAAAGCCGATTAAAATCCCTGCTTTTCCGCAAAAAATAATTCCGGCCATTCAACAGTGGTCTCTACCTCCCGCATCCGGGATAAAATCGTTTATTGAAACCACAGCAATCGTCAACACCTGGATGTCACTGCATCTTTAACTTTTCCTGTCACATCTGAATTTTTACAAACCCACTCTCCGTAAGCATAAAAATTTGACTAAAATTTTTATTTCAGGGCTTGACCATTTTTTAAAAATGTCGTATATTGCGTCACATTTTTGCCGTCTTATTCGTCATTTATTGTTCCATGTACGACCGTGCCATTCTCCACCTTGATCTTGACTCATTCTTCGTATCGGTAGAGTGCCTTAAAAACACCAGCCTTCTGGGCAAGCCGCTCCTCATCGGCGGCACAAGCAACCGCGGTGTAGTGGCATCATGCAGCTATGAGGCACGCCGCTTTGGCGTCCACTCGGCCATGCCCATGAAAATGGCCCTTCGTCTGTGTCCGCAGGCCATCGTGCTGCGGGGGGATATGGACAGCTACTCAAAATACAGCGGCATAGTCACAGATATCATCGCAGAGGAAGCCCCCGTGTACGAAAAAGCCTCCATCGACGAGTTCTACCTCGACCTTTCCGGCATGGACAGGCACTTCGGGTGCTTCAGCTGGTCATCAGAACTGCGGGACAAGATCATCCGGGAGTCAGGCCTGCCTATATCTTTCGGCCTGTCGGTCAATAAGACCGTCTCCAAGGTCGGCACCGGCGAAGCCAAGCCCAACGGTACCAAATACATACCCAACGGTGACGAAAAAGGGTTTCTCGCTCCGCTGCCAGTCGGCAAGATCCCCGGGGTAGGTGACCAGACCAATAAAAAACTCAATTTCATGGGTGTCCGCACCATTGAGACACTTAGCAAAATACCCATACGGCTGCTCGAACGGGAATTCGGCAAACCCGGCCGCACCCTCTGGGAACGGGCCAACGCCATCGACCCCACCCCTATCGTACCCTACCATGAGCAAAAATCCATGTCAAAGGAACGCACCTTTATGGAAGATACCCTCGACGTAGTCATGATCAAACACCTCCTGCTCGACATGGCCGACAAACTCTCATTTGAGCTCCGGGCAGCCAACAAACTCACCTCCACCATCACCGTCAAGATCCGATACGCCGACTTTAATACCTATACCAAACAAAAAAACATCGCCTATACAGCCAATGACCGCATCTTAGGTCAGCACGTCCTCGATATCTTCGACCGCCTGTACGAACGACGCCAGCTCATCCGCCTCATCGGTGTCAAATACAGCAGCCTGGTGCAGGGCAGCTACCAGATAAACCTCTTCGACGATACCATCGAACATATCCACCTCATGCAGCAGATGGATCGCATACGTCGCCGCTTCGGTGCCGATGCCGTCATGCGGGCCAGCGGACTGACCAAAGCAAAGGTCTTGCACCAGCCACACCTGCCACCCGACGGCGGCTGATTATTTTACAGCATTAAAACTTTTAAAATATTTGATGCCAAAAATAACTGGAACAACTTCCACTTGTATACTGTCTTTATCTTTTATCATCGCAAATTCAGCCTTGCTACATCTTGCACTAACCCAATTTCCTTTATATTTTATTTCATTTAGGTCGTTCTGTTGTGTGACAATCACTTCTCCATTTTGAAAGTAAGTAAAGCTAAAAAGCAAGCCTTGAAAAATTAATATGCCTATTAATAAAAGTAGAACCCAAAGCCTTCCCAATTCTTCAAGTCTTTGTTTATTGTGTTGTTCAAACCCAGCGACTTTATTCTTTAAAATATTGTAAAGAATTGTACTAAATAGTATTCCAAAAATTATAGAGTATAACCAAAACCACCATTGATCATGAAAGTTCTGAGTCCAAATTTGCAGAATTAATATAGAAAAGAAGGGAACGATTATGAAAAGACCTGAAAAAAAAGTAATCAACTTATCCTGCTTTGAATCTAATACTGGATCATCATCAAACTCAGGAATCTTACCCCATCTATGAGATATATTCTTAAAACTTACTAAACCCACCAACATCAAGATTATTCCTGGAAGTATAGCCCACTTACTTTGAACATCGAAAACGCTTTCTATAAGATAAATATATCCCAAGCCAAATAGAATTAATATTACTGGCCATTTTAATGCTTTCAGTACCTTTTGGTTGTTTTCTTTTTGGTAAGCTCTAATGGCTGCCTTTCTTTCTTCCGGTGTCATCAATAGATTAAGCGGTCTGATTATTTACTGGAATTGCTGAAACAACATTTTCCATCTTGGAATAAATAAGACTTGTGGAACCTTCTTCTATATTTTGCACTACCCATTTCCCCTTTTTGTATATAAATGTCCATACTGATTCTACTTCTTTAAACTCTTTATCCCCTTCCACTATCATATTGTCGGACAACCTGACCAGATAATCTTGCATTTCAGCTTCGATACTAAGTATGACTCTCGAATCTTCTGCATTTTGAGAATTTGAACTCTGCACGTATAACGGTTTAATATCTGTAATTTTTTTGATATTCACAATGTTCCTTTGACCTTTCTCTTCCCATTTTTCTAGATGTATATACTTTTGGTTTTGCCAGTACCAATCATCCATCCATTCAGACACCTCTTCAATATTATTTTTATCCCAAGCAATTTGCACTCGCATAAAAACTTCAGATGCCCTCATTTTCAATGAAAGCCAGTCAAAAGCTCTGTTAGAAATGGCCAAAAACTGAAGATCTTTCATTGTTTTTTTAACAGCAAAATATTCCTTAAGATATACCCATATAATTAAGGGAAGGAGGATTACAGACAATACAAACAGTAAAAGTTTGCCCCAAAAGGACTTGGTAATTGCTTTAGCTATTGATCCTCCTGCAGCTGCCATTATTGGCTCGTTGCCCAAGATGATAAAAAACAATACAATCAAGATTAAGATAGCATTACGTTTCATATTATGATATTTATTTTTTTGCAAATTTACATATCCTGTTTCTTATATCGAATTTTGTTATTTATTTTTTTAGCAATAAACCGAAAACAATGCCCCCGACGGCGTTAAACATAAATAGCCACGGTTCCATCCGTGGAAACGTTTGTCATTCGTCATTAATCATATCTTTTACTGATAATTATCCCTCAAAAAGCCCCAAAATATTCATAACTTTGCCCCAAATTCCGGCCATGCTTACCCTCACCTACAAAAAAAGCAAAAGGCTTAGCAACCTTTCCTATGCCATCCGTGGCCCTATCTTTGACAAGGCACTGGAATTGGAATCACAAGGCCACAAGATCCTTAGCCTTAATATCGGCAATCCCGCTCCTTTCGGCTTTGACGCTCCGGATGAGATCGTCAGGGATATGATTCTCAACATAAGGAATGCTCAGGGTTATTCTCACCACCAGGGTATTTTTCAGGCCAGAAAAGCCGTCATGCAATACACACAGGAAATCGGCATACACAATGTTGCCATAGACGACATCTACCTGGGCAACGGCGTAAGCGAACTCATCCTCATGAGCATGCAGGCCATCCTGGAGGAAGGAGACGAGATCCTTGTACCGTCTCCTGATTACCCGTTGTGGACAGCAGCAATAAAACTGTCAGGTGGCAAACCGGTTCACTACATCTGCGATGAGTCTTCTGACTGGAACCCTGACCTGAAAGACATAAGACTCAGAATCACTCCCAGGACAAAAGGTATTGTCATCATTAATCCCAATAATCCTACCGGTGCCGTGTACGACCGGGACATCCTGCAGAAAATCAGCAATATGGCGGCAGATATGGGGCTCATCATTTTCTCTGATGAGATCTATGATAAGATCCTTTATGACGGAAATACTCATTGTTCCATAGCATCACTATCAGACGATGTCCTTGTATTTACTTATGGGGGGCTTTCAAAAAATTACCGGGCGGCGGGATTCAGAGCAGGGTGGCTGATCCTCAGTGGGCCTATGGAAAAGGCTGCTTCGATACAGGAAGGCCTCAATTTGCTGGCCAGCCTGCGTCTTTGTGCCAATGTACCCGCCCAATTTGCCATCCAGACAGCCCTGGGAGGACACCAGAGTATTAAAGACCTGGTCTGTAATGAGGGCAGACTTTGCAGGCAAAGGAACCTGATCTATCAGAAGATTACTCAAATACCGGGAATAACCTGTGTCAAGCCCAAAGGTGCCCTGTACCTGTTTCCAAAAATCGATCTGCGATCCTTTAAATGGGTCGACGATGAGGAGTTTGCTTTCCAGTTG